>MAXH01000064.1 GCA_001750925.1 Desulfobulbaceae bacterium S3730MH12 | reverse complement strand
GTTTCAGGATTCCTTCTTGGAACATAGACCAGCTGGAAATCAGAAATAAGATCACCTCCAACCTGATAGAGCAGCATATCGGTTCCGATCTTATAATCCCGGATGATGTCGGCAGGGGCAAAGGGGTTTATCAGGTCTAAAGGATTGAATACCAGACCATTCCCCCAGGTCAACGCCTGCCTGCCGGCTTTGATGGTGCCATAATCGGTATCCAGTGACAGAAGCAGGCGGTCTATACGATGATAGGCGATATATTCATTATTATCTGAGAAAACGTGTGTAAGGGAAAAAAGCTGTTGATCATCCGATGGTGCAGATACCTTGAAGAATTGAGTAAGGGGACTGTCCTGAGACAGCTTTGATATTGCCTTTCTACTCTGTCCACCTGTAGCTACGGCTTCGTAGGCAAAATCGAAACTGATGTGGTTTGAAAAAAAGAGGCTGGAATTGAGCCTGAAGTTGACTCCGGTATCAAAAAAACTTCGTCGATCCTCTGCCCGTGAAAGGAGATGGTTCTCAGGATACCAGGCAAGGCTGCCCTGCCCGCGAACATGGCCTGTCAGGTCATAGTCGAGGGCTAAGGCAGGTGCCTGCAGAGTCAGCAGACAAGCAGCAAGAGGTAAAATAGACCATAGTCTCATCTTTTTTGCCGATCATCAGCTACCTTACCGTCATGCAGCGATATTATTCGCTCAGCAAAATCCATTACCATTCGATCGTGGGTTGCAAAAATAAAGGTTACCTGTCGTTCCTCATTCATCTTCTTCATCAAATCGAGCAGTTTTTCTCCGGTTTTCGAGTCAAGATTTGCCGTCGGTTCATCGGCCAGGACAACGGACGGGTTAGAAACAATTGCCCGGGCGACGGCCACTCGCTGCTGCTGGCCACCGGAAAGTTCATCCGGTCTGCTGTTATGCCTTCCCTGCAGCCCGACCTCGTCCAGTATTGTCCGTACTCTCTCCAGTCGTTCAGGCTTACTCACTTTTTGCAGACGCAAAATAAATTCAACATTTTCTGCAGCCGTGAGTACAGGAATAAGGTTGTAAGACTGGAATACAAAACCGATGCTTTCGAGCCTGAGATCGGCGCGTTTTCCATCGCTCATCTTTCTGTAATCATGTCCATCAAGAATAACCCTGCCGCTGTCCGGCAGGTCAAGTCCGCCAATCAGGTTGAGAAGTGTTGTTTTCCCGGAGCCGGATGGCCCTGCCAGGGCGGTAAACTCACCTGTGCCAATGGATAATGACACATTATCAAGAGCCTTGAAAATGATCTTTCCCTGATGATAGATCTTACTGACTCCTTTGACCTCAACAATCGGCATTGGCTTCTCCAAAGGTGAACTTATAAAAAATCGCAGGGATAGCGAAGAATTTGAGTTTTTACGACGCCACAGGTTTTAAAGATGTCTCATCGTTTCAACCGGGCTGAAACGTGCAGCCCTCACGGCGGGGTAAAGGCCTACAAGCAGGCCCAGAACAAGCACAACACCATTTGCCGCGTACACATCCCATGCTGAAATCACAGGAACAATGATACGGTTAATCCCCCACATCTCAGTGCCTTCAGCAAAGAGTGAAAGATCTATCCCTGAGCGCAAAAGAACTTTGATCAGAAAAAATGCAAACCCGTTTGCCAGAAGTGAACCGAGGGCCAGAAGCAGCAGGATTTCAGTCATCACCATAGCGATAATCCGGGTTGAACGCATGCCGAGCGCCCGCTGGAGTCCAAACTCCCGCATTCGTTCGTACACCGCCATCAACATGGTATTTACTAATCCGAAACCCATGGCGATAAATACGACCACAAACCAGATCAACATATAGCCGTCAAACATTTCGAGATAGGCGCTGAGGGCCGGCAGCATCTGATGCCAGTCCTCGGCGAGAAATCCGCTGCCCTTGATTTTTTCATTGAGTCTGAAGACGAGCCCGCCAAGATCCATGCTTTGGCTGTTATTTTTCTGTCCAGTGTTGATACCGATTTCGGTCACCCCTTCACCCACACCGAGCATTTTCTGCAGGGCAGGAAGTGGTACAAAAACGTATACTTTCTCAGTCTGAGCAAGCTCGGTTCGATATGTCCCCCTTATCCTGAAGGCCTTGGAGACATTTTCCAAATCGTGGTTCTGACTCATGAGGACGACCTTTCTTCCTACCTTGGCACCGATACGCTTAAGCAGTGCCTCACCTGCAACCAGTCCGTTCGACTCATCCGCTGTGATCATTCTTCCCTGGTAAACGGGGTTGCCGATAAAAGAAATACCTGTTTCATCCTGCGGAACAATTCCGACAATGATAACACCAATATGTTCCCTGCTTGTACTCAACATACCATCAACTTTGATGCGTCTTGCAATACGGCTACCGGGGGGCAGGAGCGGCTCTATATCTGAGATAAGCTGTTGCGGCAGGTCGATTCTCCTGGTGATAGAGGGATCCACCCGATACTCCGGATCCTGAATGCGGATATGCCCGACAAGGTTATCGATCGCATTGTCCACCATTCCCTCCATGGTGCCGCGGCTGAGAGCTGAAAGGACGACCATACTGGAGATGCCGATCACAATAGCTGTCAAAATGATGAAAGTACGGCGTGGGTTACGCCAGAGATTTCGCCAGGCAACAGGGATGTCCATTCTTTTTTGCCTCCTGTTTTCTCAGCAGGCACGCATTGCTTCAACGGGACGCATGCGTGGAATTTTCATAGCAGGTACAAGTGCAGTTATAAAGGTGACAATAGCAATAATCGCCGGTCCGATGATGACTGACGGCAAGGACAAGTGAGGATAAAGTCGATCTGCAATGCC
>MAXH01000063.1 GCA_001750925.1 Desulfobulbaceae bacterium S3730MH12 | reverse complement strand
GGATGATCCGGACCCGCTCCGGTACCACCGCAAATTGTCTCATAGTTCTGGTGTCTTTCGTTGCCGTAGACAAAATTATTCATTGTCCCCTGGGAGGAGGCGAGTACACCTAAAGCTCCGTAGAGTGCGTCAGTGATGGCTTGGGAAACTTCGGTATTACCGGAAATAACGGCAGCGGGATATTCGGGGCTGATCATGGTTTTACGGGGAATAATCAGGTTGAGCGGTTTCAGGCAGCCTTCGTTAAGAGGTATATTGTCATCCACCAGGGTTCTGAAAACGTAAAGCACCGCAGCGTTGCAGACCGCGGTTGGGGCATTGTAGTTGCCTTCATTCTGTGGGGAGGTGCCTGTGAAGTCGATGGTTGCTTCTCTATTTTCTCTATCAACGGAAATGGTCACCTTAATCCGACAGTCATTATCCATAGGATAGGTAAAACTTCCGTCTTTAAGCACATCCAGCACTCTTCGTACCGACTCTTCCGCATTATCCTGAACATGTTTCATATAGGCATGGACTATATCAATGGAGAAATTTGCTACCATCTTGCGCAGTTCCCGAACACCTGTTTCATTAGCTGCAATCTGGGCTGCAAGATCAGCCATATTCTGATCAATATTTCGACAGGGGTAGAGGCCTGAAGCAAGCAGGTCCCTGGTCTCTTTTTCCCGGAGCCTGCCCTGTTCCAGCAGCAGAAAATTGTCTATCAGGACACCTTCCTCTTCTATATGGCGGCTATCCGGCGGCGAAGAGCCGGGGGTGCGGCCACCGATATCGGCATGATGTCCACGGGAGCCTACATAGAAGAGTACCTTTTCGTCATCCTCAGAGAATACCGGCGTTATAACAGTTACATCAGGCAGGTGGGTGCCGCCGTTATAGGGAGCATTGAGTACAAAGACATCTCCCGGCTGCATTGTACTGCTGTTCTCCTCTATGACCACCTTAATCGCTTCACCCATGGAACCGAGATGGACAGGAACATGGGGTGCGTTGGCAACAAGCTGCCCGCTTGGATTAAAGAGGGCGCAGGAAAAATCAAGACGCTCTTTAATGTTGACGGAATAGGAGGTATTGGCAAGAGTTGCTCCCATCTGTTCCGCGATTGACATGAACAGGTTGTTAAAAACCTCAAGCATAACCGGGTCCGCCGTGGTACCAAGGGCCATCTGCTGAGGACGTTCCTTATATCTCTCTAATATGAGATGCCGGCGGTTGTTTGTTTCGGCGGACCAGCCCTCTTCCACAACTACCGTACCGGTGGTTTCCACTATTATCGCCGGGCCTTTGATCTTTTGTCCGGCGATGAGTTCATCACGTATATAAAGTGGAGTTTTTCGCCACTCACCCTGGCTGAACATCTCGGTGGTGTCGACAGGTTTCAGCTTCGGTACATCTTCCGGTGGATCCTCCTCTTCATCGATTCGTGATTCCGTGACTCCAACAGCCTCCACGGAGAGGGCTTCGATAACAAGGCTTCTCTCTTTTGCGATAAAGCCAAATCGCTGTTTATGTGCCTTTTCAAAATTTTCCTTCATTTCTTCATAATCAGCGATATCGATAAGCAGTGATGAATCGGTGCCTTCGTATCGCAGGTGTGCTTTACAGATAAGAGAGATATCTCCATCATCTACATTCTGGTTGAGTACTTCAGTCCTGGCTTCTTCGATGAGCGGTTTGCATGCAGCTTCGATCAACTCCTTTGCTGTCTGCGTCAGTGGCTGTTCGATATGGGTTTCTCTCATGGCAGAAACGTCGGCAAGTCCCATACCGTATGCAGAGAGTACTCCTGCAAAAGGGTGGAGAAAAACCCGTTTCATGCCAAGGGCATCGGCAACAAGGCAGGCGTGTTGGCCGCCGGCACCGCCAAAGCAGTTAAGAGTGTATTGAGTGACATTATAACCCCGCTGCACGGAAATTTTTTTGATGGCATTTGCCATATTCTCAACCGCTATTTTCAGAAAACCTTCTGCAACCTGCTCCGGGGCCTGGATTGGACTGTCTGCTGCCCGGGAGATTTTTTCTGCAAGCTCCATAAAACCGTTGTGGACAGCTTCATAATCCAGAGGTTGACTGGAGTCTGGACCAAAGAGTTTAGGGAAGTAGTCAGGTTGAATCTTGCCAAGCATTACATTGCAATCTGTTACGGCCAGGGGACCACTGCGGCGATAGCATGCCGGACCGGGTTTTGCCCCTGCGGATTCCGGACCTACGCGGTATCTTGAGCCGTCAAAATGGAGAATGGAGCCCCCTCCTGCAGCTACTGTGTGGATATGCATCATTGGAGCACGCATGCGGACTCCTGCCACCATTGTCTCAAAACTTCTTTCAAATTCTCCGTCATAATGGGCGACATCCGTGGAGGTTCCGCCCATATCGAAGCCGATAAGTTTTGTAAATCCACTCATGGTGGCTGTTTTCACCATGCCTACCACTCCGCCGGCAGGTCCTGAAAGAATGGCATCTTTACCCTGAAAGAGATGAGCGTCGGTGAGTCCGCCGTTTGACTGCATGAACATCAGATTGGGGCCACTCGAATCATTGGCTTTCAGCCGGGTCTCAACTTGGTCTACATAACGTCTTAGAATTGGGGAGAGGTAGGCATCAACCACAGTGGTATCACCTCTTGAAACCAGCTTCATCAACGGGCTTACTCTGTGACTGATGGATATCTGAGAAAAGCCGATTTTTTGGGCTATCTCACTGAGTTTTAATTCGTGTTCGGGGTAGCGGTAACCGTGCATCAGTGCAATTGCAACGGAGCGAATCCCATGGTCGAAACTTTTTTGCAACCCGGTCTCCGCCGCTTCTTCATCCAGAGGGGTGATACATTCTCCTCTTGCCGATAAACGCTCATTAACTTCCAGCACCTCTTCATAGAGCATTTCCGGTAGAATGATATGGCGGGCAAAGAGTTCTGGTCGGGTCTGGTATCCGATCCGTAATGCGTCCCCAAAACCTCTGGTAGTGACAAAAACAGTCCGGTCACCCTTTCTTTCCAGCAGGGCGTTTGTCGCCACGGTTGTGCCCATTTTAACGTTTTCGATCAACTGATCGGGGATGGTTGCTTCGGTTTCAAGCTGCAGCAACTCATATATGCCCTGCACCGCCGCATCTTTATATTTTTCAGGATTTTCAGAAAGGAGTTTGTGGGTGATAAGGGTGCCGTCAGGTTGTTTAGCAACAATATCTGTAAAAGTTCCGCCGCGATCGATCCAAATCTGCCATTGCTGTGTCATCGTTTCCTCCTTTTATCGGGGTTTGAGAAAAATAATGTTCTATCAACTTATTGAAAACGCAGACAAAGAAAATAATTATTACATATTATCGATTATATGTCGACATAATGCTGACAATATGTAATAATTGCAGTTATGGATGAAAAAGTCAATACTATTGTTTTCACCATGAAATTTTTATATGATCGTGGGGAAGTCAGGAGAAGGAGAGGTGTTCTAGTCAAAAATCAATATACGGAGGAGTAATTCATGAAACTGCAAAAAAAAGTAGTCGGAACGTTGACCGGTGTAGCCCTTGGATTGGGCATAAGTTGTGGGGCGATGGCCGCAAGCTGGGATATGCCTACGCCTTACCCGGACAAGACCTTCCATACCCAGAACATAATTGAGTTTGCAGCAGATGTGGAAAAGGCGACAGGGGGGGATCTTAAAATTAAAATTCATTCCGCTGGTTCTCTGTTCAAGCATCCTGAAATCAAGAATGCGGTTCGTGGCGGTCAAGTCCCCATAGGTGAGTTTTTCCTCTCACGCCTCTCTAATGAACATGCTGCTTTTGGTGCTGATTCCCAACCATTTCTTGCTACCAATTATGATGAGGCGGCAAAACTCTGGAATGCCCAGCGCGATGTCATTACTGCGCTTCTTGATAAGCAGGGTCTTATGCCGCTTTTCTCAGTGCCTTGGCCACCCCAGGGACTTTATACCAAAAAAGAGATTAAGACTGTTGATGATCTTAAAGGCATAAAATTTCGAGCCTATAATGCAACGCTTGAGACATTTGCCAACAAAGTGGGAGCTGCACCTACTCAGATTGAAGTTCCGGATATTCCACAGGCTTTTGCAACAGGCCGGGTTGATGCGATGATTACTTCACCGTCCACCGGTGCAAATTCCAAGGCCTGGGATTTTGTCACTCACTACACCGATATACAGGCATGGTTGCCCAAGAACATAGTTGTAGTCAGTAAAAAGGCATTTAGAAAGCTTGATGGAAAAACCCAGGAAGCTGTACTTGCAGCTGCCAAGACTGCGGAAACTCGTGGTTGGGAGATGAGTAAAAAAGAAACCACAGTAAAGACAAATATTATGAAGGATAACGGCATAATTATCGTCACACCAAGCCCCGAACTTATGGCTGGGCTGAAAGAAGTTGGTGCTTCCATGCTTGAGGGGTGGAAGGAAGCAGCCGGCAGTGAAGGTGTGACACTTCTGAAGACATATGGGAAATAGATAAAATCCAAAAGATAGCCGCCATGGTAACCTTGCATGGCGGTTTATTAGGGAGGGTCTGATGCGTAGATGGTTAGATAAGATGTATAAGGTGAGCTGCTGGCTAGCCGCGGGATGCATTGCTTCCATCGCTTTACTGGTGGTCTGTCAGGTGTTTCTGAACCTGCTTGACCGATGCAGCTCGCTGCTGACAGGTACTGCAATCGGACTTACCATTCCTTCTTATGCTGATTTTACAGGTTTTCTTCTGGCGGCGGCATCTTTTCTCTCTCTTGCCTATACCTTGAGGGAAGGCGGGCATATAAGGGTCACCCTGGTCACGGGGAATTTGTCGAAGAAGACACAACGGATCGTTGAAGTGTGGTGTACCGGCGTAGCCTCCTGTATTACCCTCTATTTCACCTGGTATACCGCACTGTTGACACATGAATCGTTTGTCTATCATGATCTGTCACCCGGGATGATTGCTGTGCCGATCTGGATACCTCAAACGGCAATGCTGCTGGGGTTGGTAATTCTGTCGATCGCTCTTATCGATGAACTGGTTACCATACTCTCGGGGGGGTCAGCAAGTTATACCGGCAAAGGTGAAAAGCTCCTGGCTAAAGAGGAAGGTGATATCGTTGAAGGACTTCTAGAGAAGGGATAGGAGGTGTCATGTCTGAGTTAACAATGAGCATCTGTCTGGTTGTTATGTTTTTTTTCCTCCTGGGAAGCGGCATCTGGGTCGCTTTTTCCCTAATGGCAGTCGGTATGGCAGGTATGGCTCTGTTCACCGAGGCCCCTCTTGGCGAGGTGCTGGCTACTACCGTATGGGGTGCAAGCAACAGCTGGGCTTTAGCGGCACTGCCCCTTTTTATCTGGATGGGGGAAATTCTTTTCAGATCCCGGCTGGCTGAGGATATGTTCACCGGGCTTGCACCGTGGCTCACCTATCTCCCCGGCAGGCTGCTCCATGTGAATATTCTGGGATGCGGGATATTTGCAGCAGTCTCAGGCTCTTCTGCTGCAACTGCCGCCACCATTGGTAAAATGTCCATTCCTGAGCTGGCAAAACGGAACTATCCGAAAAATTTAATAATCGGCACTTTGGCCGGTTCCGCAACCCTGGGACTGCTTATTCCACCATCAATTATTCTTATCGTTTATGGTGTAGCAACTGAACAGTCTATTGCCAGGCTTTTTATTGCCGGTGTTCTTCCGGGTTGCCTGCTTATGGCCCTTTTTGTTGGCTATGTCATGCTCTGGTCACTGCTTTATCCTGACAAGATACCTGCCGGGGAAGCGGCTTTGCCGCTTAAAGAAAAAATAATGCGGGCCAGAAGGCTGATCCCTGTTATGCTTTTAATAGGCGGTGTTATCGGTTCTATCTATTCCGGCATTGCCTCTCCTACTGATGCAGCAGCAGTCGGGGTTCTGCTGGCCCTGGTTTTGTCCTGGTATACCGGTACCCTCTCTAAGCAGACCTTCCTTGAGGGGCTGATTGGGGCGACCAAAACATCCTGCATGATCGCCTTTATTCTTGCCGGTGCCGCCTTTTTGACTGTTGCCATGGGTTTTACAGGGATTCCGAAGATGCTGGCCGGCTGGATTGGTACACTTGAGCTTTCCCCCTATGCCCTGCTGGGTGCTTTGACCATTTTTTTTATTATTCTCGGATGTTTCCTCGATGGAATTTCAGTGGTTGTCCTTACCACCTCCGTCATAATGCCGATGATTGAACAGGCTGGGATTGATCCTCTCTGGTTTGGTATTTTTGTAGTTATCGTGGTGGAGATGTCGCAGATAACACCACCTGTGGGGTTTAACCTTTTTGTTATTCAGGGGTTGACGGGAATGAATATTTTAAAGGTAGCCTACGCTGCAGCCCCATTCTTTCTGCTGCTTCTCGCCGGACTTGGTATTATTGTAATGGTTCCGGAAATTGTTACACTCCTTCCTGATCTGATGAGTGGCTGATTGGTAGAAAATTCTTGAGAAAATGATCCTAACCCGACTAGTCGGAAAACTTTCAGTCTCGCTGGATAAGTACCTTGAACGTAAATGGAACAGAATATTTTCAAAATATACTCCTTGGTTTCTTGTTTTTTATGACAGAAGTTCAGGAGTAAGGTACTAATAGGATAAGAATTATTTTTATCAATTTTATCACAAAATCAGAAGGGAGTTCGCATGCGCTGGGAAAAAGGTCGCAGGAGCAGCAATGTTGAAGATCGTAGAAGCAGCAGGGTTCCTCGCGGGGTAAAAAGTGGTGGAATCGGCATTCTACTGTTGGCATTGGTTGGCATGTTTTTTGGGATAAACCCGTTGACAGTTTTAAATGTTGGAAATACGATCCAGGAAAAGCTGCCGGCACCCCAAAGCTCAGAACCGTATCAGCCCACTGCTGAAGAGCAGAAGCAGGCTGAATTCATTGCCGTGGTACTGGCCGATACGGAAGATGTCTGGAACCAGGTTTTCAGGGAAAACGGCGGAACTTACCAGGAACCTACACTGGTTCTGTTCAGTGGCTCAGTGCAGTCAGCATGCGGTTATGCTCAGGCTGCCATGGGGCCATTTTACTGTCCAGGCGATCGTAAGGTGTATCTCGATCTCTCCTTTTACAGGGATTTGCAGGTCCATATGAATTCTCCCGGTGATTTTGCCCGTGCCTATGTGGTGGCTCATGAAATTGGCCATCATGTACAGAAACTGCTGGGCATCAGTGATAAAGTTCATGAACTGCAGCAAAAACTCTCAAAGAATGATTACAATAAGGTTTCAGTACGGCTGGAGTTACAGGCCGACTGTTTTGCCGGGGTCTGGACCAACCGCGCTGATCAGATACGAGGGATTCTTGAACCCGGTGATATTGAAGAGGCATTGAATGCGGCAAGTAATATCGGTGATGACCGGCTGCAGAAGCAGGCCCGGGGGTATGTTACTCCCGATTCTTTCACCCATGGCAGTTCGGCCCAGCGGGTTCGATGGTTCACGCGGGGGTATAAGAGCGGTGATATGAACGGTTGTGATACTTTTAATGCCCAGAATTTATGATGGTTAAGTAAAAACTAGTTTTGCCAAACCTTTGTTATTCCCACGTAGGTGGGAGATAAACGTAGACTTCGATCAAGTATTCAACCCCCTCTGGATTCCCGCCTGCGCGGGAATGACGGATCAGGGTGCTTTTGACAAGTATTTGTCGTAAACGGGGCGGACAGTCTAATGCTCTTTTTCTACTCTCAGGAGGATTTACCCATGAAAAAAATAACCTGTTTCTTCTGTATTGCATTTTTATTT
Source organism: Desulfobulbaceae bacterium S3730MH12 (assembly GCA_001750925.1). Taxonomy (GTDB): domain Bacteria; phylum Desulfobacterota; class Desulfobulbia; order Desulfobulbales; family Desulfocapsaceae; genus Desulfomarina. The sequence continues at coordinate 22,195 of MAXH01000063.1, read as the reverse complement.
GGTGTCAGCCAGATGGCTATGGCAGTCCAGACAATTAAACTGGGGGTGGTGACCAAACCCGGATCGGCACAGAATATTGTGGCGGAGAAGTTCAAGGAACTGGTTGAGCAGCGCTCGGATGGAGCCTACGAAGTTAAAATCTTCCACTCCAAGTCCATTGGTAATGAAACTGAAATCCTGCAACAGATCCAGATGAATACCATTCAGATGGGGGTGATCACCGGCGGTCCGTTTGATACCTTTGATCCCATTGTCCGGGTGATCAACTATCCATTCCTGTTTAAAGATGGGGCTCAGGCTGATGCCATCCTTGACGGTCCTCTGGGCAAGGAAATCCTTGATGATCTGGCAAGTGTGGGATTCAAGGGACTCTGTTTCTCAGAAAACGGTTTCCGCAACCTGACCAACAACAAACATGCGGTAAAGACGGCGGATGAAATTAAAGGCCTTAAGATCCGGGTCATGGCATCACCACTGCATAAGGCAATCTGGCAGGCCCTTGGCGCAAATCCCACTCCAATGCCATGGCCGATTTATACGGAACTTGAGCAGGGTGTAATCGATGGTCAGGAGAATCCGCTCTGGGTTATGGAGGTGTATAAATTTTTTGAGATTCAGAAGCATATGACCTTGACCCGCCATGTCTACTCACCCCATATCGATGTTGCGTCCATGATCTGGTGGAAGACACTGAAACCTGCTGACCAGGAGATGATCGGTAAGGCCATATATGAAGCCGCTGTTTTCCAGCGTAAAGATAATCGGGATAAAGACGGTGCCCGCCTTGCTCTTCTCAAGGAAAAGGGTATGACTGTGGAAGAGCAGCCTGATCTTGCCACTTTCAGAGCTAAGGTTGCCGACCTGAAAGATATGGATTTGTTTAAAGAACCCAAGGTTCAGGCACTGCTATTAAAGATCATGGAAGCGACCAAATAAACAATTCAGTAATGTCACGTGCTAGGATTTCTTGAAAAAACCTGTGCTGTTGTAAACGGGACAATCGAATACTCCCTCTTTGGTCTTGGGTTTTCGATGGCCATCCTGGTGGCAGTCCAGGTTTTTTGCCGTTATGTGCTGAATTCCTCCCTGTTCTGGTCCGAAGAATTGGCCCGTTATATGCTGGTATGGCTCAGTTTTCTGGGGGCTACGGTTGCCTATTACCGTAATTTGCACCCAGGGGTAGATGCTTTTACCTCACGGATATCACCAGAAAAACAGCGTATCACGCGGTTGCTTGTCCACGTATCATCCATGACTCTGGCTTTGATTATGGTTGTTTCGGGCACTCAGTTCGCCTGGTTTGTCCGCATGCAGATTTCTCCGGCCCTGGCTATCCCTAAATGGATTATTTTGGCAGTGATTCCGGTTAGTGGGGCGATTTTCTTTGTCTATGCACTGGCTTTTTTCCTGAAAACCTTGCAGCGGGTGCAGTCGTGACCTCGGAAATTCTGCTTATTACCCTGCTTCTCTTTTTTGCAATCAATACGCCGATCGCTATTGCCATAGGTATTAGCTCGGTTCTCACCATCCTGATCCAGGGAGATTTTCCCCTGATGATGGTTGCCCAGCGCATGTTCTCCGGCACAGACTCCTTTCATCTGATGGCTGTCCCGCTTTTTATGTTTGCAGGTGTGTTAATGGAGGCAGGGGGTATCAGCCGCAGGATCATTGATTTTGCCAATGCCCTTGTGGGATGGCTTCCGGGCGGACTGGCTGCGGTGACCATTGTTTCAGCCATGTTCTTTGCCGGTATTTCCGGTTCTGCTGCTGCAGATGCTGCTGCCGTGGGTGCGATTCTGATCCCGGCCATGAAAAAATCAGGTTATGATTCTGATTTTGCTGCAGCTGTACAGGCTTCCGGTGGTTCTATCGGGGTGATTATTCCACCTTCCATCCCTATGATCATCTTTGGTTTTCTAACCGGTGCCTCTATTGGTCAGCTCTTTGCGGCAGGCATTATTCCGGGGATTCTTATCGGCCTGTCACTTATCTTGGTCTCCACATTAATCTCCCTGAAATATGACTATTCGGCAACCGCCCCTTTCTCTCTGGCAGAACTCTGGCAAACCTTCCGGCGTGCTCTGCTGGCAATGGGGGCTCCAATAATTATCCTTGGGGGCATTCTGACGGGGATTTTTACTGCCACCGAATCTGCTGCTGTTGCAGTTGTTTATGCTTTGCTGGTGGGTATGTTTGTCTATCGGAAAATAAAAATCCGTGACCTTTTTCCCTTGTTCCGGGACGGTGCAGTGACCTCTGCTATTGTCATGTTTATCATTGCCATGGCTTCAATTTTCAGCTGGATTGCAGCCATTGAAGATATCCCGGCCCAGCTGGCAGGGGGATTGCTCTCGTTGAGTGATAATCCGGTTGTCCTGCTGCTGCTGATCAATCTGGTGTTGCTTATTGCCGGCACCTTTGTCGAAACCACTGCTGCGCTGATTTTGCTGGTGCCCATGATTACCGCTATGCAGCCTTCTCTGCATATCGACCTGATCCAGCTCGGTGTGATCGTTGTTACCAATCTGGCAATTGGTATGCTTACTCCACCAATGGGTATCTGCCTGATCGTCTCCTGTTCAATATCCGGAGACAGCCTGGGAGCTGTCAGCCGTCGTGTACTACCGTTCCTGGCAATTTTGATTGTTGATCTGCTGATTATAACCTTTTATCCTCCGCTCACTATGTGGATGGCAGGGATAGTTGCAGGGTAAAAGAATTTTTCTCCTAAAGAGATGATGCGGCCCGTGAGGCCTGATCATAGAGGCCGGACATAAGCCGCAGGAGTGCGGCCGCCTGGCTGATCTCCGAACCTTCCTGACTCAGAGTACGGTAGGCTGAGGTTAAACATTGTTCCCGAACTTCCCGGTATCGTGAACAGGCCTCCTTACCTTTATCCGTGGCAAAATAAAGAATCTCTTTGCCATGTTTTTCCCGGGCGACAAGTTCTGTCTTTACCAGCTTTTTCAGAGAGTAGTTAACGGTATGCTGATCTTCTATATGGAGTACAAAGCATATATCAACTAGCTTCTTTTTGCGGTCTCTGTGATTGACGTTGTGCAGTACCAGAACATCGAGAGGGCTGAAGTCTGAATATCCGGCCGCATGCATACATCGTATCATCCACCTGGAAAAAGCGTTGTGAGCGATGATCATTCCAAATTCAAATTCGCTCAACGGCCAGCTGTCAGGAGATGTGAGATGTTCTGATGAGACAATGGGGGCCGGGGGATTTATATCTGATAATTTTTTATTGTCGTCCATGCTGGATTTATTTCTCTTTTTCTTCTTTTAGTAATTTGTAGTTGATACTGTCAACAAGGGCCTGCCAGCTGGCTTCGATAATATTCACAGAGACCCCGACGGTGCCCCAGGAGGAATGATTGTCTTTGCTTTCAACGAGGACTCTGACCCGTGCCTGAGTTCCGCGTTCTCCCGAGAGCACTCGCACTTTATAGTCGGTAAGTTCAATTTTTTCCAGACAAGGGTAAAAACGGGTTAACGCTTTACGAATAGCCTTGTCCAGAGCATTTACCGGACCGTCACCCATGGCAGCAGTATGTACTTCGTTGCCGCCGACAAAAAGACGGATAGTAGCTTCCGTGAGAGTCGGTTTGTCCATTCTATATTTATGATTCATAACCCGAAAGGTTTCAAATTTGAAGTAGTTCCGCTGCAGTCCCAGCGCTCTTCGCATCAACAGCTCAAAACTGGCTTCAGCTCCCTCATACTGGTAACCCAGATTTTCAAGCTCTTTCAATTCGCTGATGATGGTTGAAATGACCGGGTCATCGGAAGAGATTTTGAGGTTCCATTGTTTTGCCTTATGCAGGATATTGGAACGCCCTGATTGATCTGAAATAAGTATTCGACGTATGTTTCCAACCTTGTCAGGGGGGATGTGTTCATAGGTAAGTGGATTCTGTTTTACTGCACTGACATGGATACCACCTTTATGGGCAAATGCGGATTGACCTACATAGGGTTGATATCGGTCATGGGGAAGGTTGGCGAGCTCGTTTACATACCGTGAAGTGGAGTATAACCTGTCAATATGTTTCCTCACTTCACACTCGATGCCCATCTTGAAAACAAGGGCAGGGATGATGGAGGTGAGGTTGGCATTGCCGCATCTCTCTCCAAATCCGTTAATAGTTCCCTGCACCTGTTCCACTTTCGTCTCAGCAATTGCAAGCAGTGAATTGGCAACAGCAGATTCGGAGTCGTTATGAGCGTGTATGCCAAGCTCAACGGTTTTTCCCAGATCTGCAAAATGGTTCTTTACCGAATTTATTATTGCAGGCAGTTCATGGGGTAGGGTACCGCCATTGGTGTCGCAGAGGATGAGGGTTTCGGCACCACCCTCAACAGCATTTTCAAGGGTCAGAAGTGCATACTCCCGGTTGTTCTTAAAACCGTCAAAAAAATGTTCAGCATCATAAAAGAGATGCTCAACATGGGGGCGGAGATAACTTAGTGTATCCCTTATAATCTGTAAATTATCTTCCAGTTCAATGCGCAGGGCGTCATGGACATGGATATCCCAGCTCTTTCCAAAGATAGTAATGACAGGTGTTTTGGCCGCAAGTAGTGCCTGCAGGTTAGGATCATTTTCGGGACTGTTTTTAAAATGACGGGTAGAGCCGAATGCGGCTAGCTTTGCATGCTTTAGTTTTACAGATTGCATTTTGTTGAAGTACTCAACCGACAAGGGATTTGATCCGGGCCATCCTCCTTCAATATAGTCGATACCAAGCTTATCAAGGGCTATTGTAATGCGAATTTTGTCCTCAACGGAAAGGTTAAAATTTTCTGCCTGGGTTCCGTCCCTGAGGGTTGTGTCATAAAGTTCTATTTGTTGTGTCATATCTGTTCCTTATTGACAATGATGGCTTCGTAAAAACCCAAATGCTTTCAGCATCCCGTCATTCCCGCCTGCGCGGGAATGACGGAGCGATGGACTTTTTCGACACCATCAGCGATAACAATGCAATAGGTGAAGGTAAAAGACTTCCCATGATATGCAAAATTGAGAAAAAATTAAAGAGCAAAAATTTTGGGTTATTCCGAGATAATTACTGGTCAACGTATGGGTCGTTTTAAATATACACGTTATTCCAGCAGGTTAAGCTGGTGTGGAAAGTGTTGACATAACTGTTGTCGATCTGTAGTGTGAAAATAATCAACTATCATCCAAAAAGGAGCTATTAAAATGTCTAATCAACAAGTAGCACTGATTACCGGCGCGGCCAGTGGTATCGGACTGGCGGTTACCGAGGCCCTGTCTGCTGCGGGTCGCACCGTCGTGCTGGCGGATGTGAATACCGAAGCAGGGGAAACTGCGGCCCAGCGTCTCGGCGGAACTTTTATTCAGGCAGACTTGAGTAGGCGGGAGGGCTGTAAGTCACTGGCAGAGACTGTGCTCAATAAGTTTGGTCGCTGCGATATCCTGGTTAATAATGCCGGCATACAGCATGTCGCGCCGATTGAGGATTTCCCCGAAGAAAAATGGGACTTTATCATTAATTTGATGCTGACGGCACCCTTCCTGCTCAGTAAATATTTCTGGCCGGCCATGCGTAAACGCAGCTGGGGGCGAATCGTCAATATCAATTCGGCCCACGGTCTGCGGGCTTCGGAATTTAAAGCGGCCTATATCAGTGCAAAACATGGCCTGGCTGGTCTGACCAAGACTGCAGCGCTGGAAGGTGGGCCCCAGGGAATTACTGTCAACTCTATCTGTCCAGCCTTTGTGCGCACTCCGCTGGTCGATAACCAGATCGACGCACAAGCCGAAGCCCATGGCATTCCGCGTGAAGAAGTGATCAGCACTATTATGCTAAAAAAAGTTGCAGTTAAAAAGCTTATTGAGCCGGACGATATCGGTGGCCTGGTCGTTTACCTCTGCTCGGATTCGGCATCCTGCATCACCGGCTCGATGTTGACAATTGACTGCGGCTGGACCGCCGGTTGAACTGACGGTTGTTGGATAGGGGACAGAACTCTGTCAAAAGCATTCTACCCCCGATTGAGAATTACAGCATTATGATCCAAAGAATATTCCCGGCAGCCAGGTGACAAGGCTGGGAAATATAGCAAGGATAACCAGCCCAATAAGCTGCAGGAGAACAAATGGCATAATGCCCCTGTAGATATGACCCATGGTATATCCTTCAGGGGCCACTCCCTTGAAATAAAAGAGGGCATAGCCAAAAGGCGGTGTGAGAAATGAAGTCTGCAGGTTCACGCAGAGCAGGATTGAGAACCAGAGCGGGTTAAAATCGAGTTCCATGGCAATGGGCATAAAGATAGGTACGGTAACAAGCAGAATAGCCGCCCAGTCAATGAACATGCCCATAAGAAATACAATAGACATCATGATGAGCAGAACGACCCATCTGTTCATCCCGGACCCCACCAGGACATCAGCAACAACGTCTCCCCCGCCCATGGAAAGGAAAACAGTACTGAAGAATTTTCCGCCGATAAAGAGCATCATAACCATAGCGGTTGTACTCATGGTCGCATGAGCAGACTCCTTCAAAACTGTCCAGTTTAATTTGCCGTTTACAGCAGCCAGGACAAGTGCACCAAAGGCACCCAGCCCTGCGGCTTCGGTGGGAGTGGCCACACCAGCAAGAATGGTGCCCATAACTGCCAGAATAAGTGCCATTGGCGGAATCAGAGACTTAAGGGTCAGCCTGATTTTCTTGGCCATGGTCCACTTGGAAGCTTCTTCTTTGGAAATAGGAGGGCCGAGTTGCGGGTTGATATTGCAGCGGATTAAAATATAGCCAAAATAGAGTGAAGCCAGAAGTAATCCCGGGAAAATGGCACCGGCGAAAAGGTTGCCCACAGAGGTTTCTTTCATACCGGTGAGTCCGCCATAGACTACCATCATGATACTTGGTGGAATCAGGATACCAAGGGTTCCCGCCGCACAAATGATACCTGCCGACATCTCTTTCTGGTAGCCTTTTTTCATCAGGGCGGGGGTTGCAAGGAGGCCCATGGCAACAACCGAGGCGCCGATGATACCTGTGGTGGCTGCAAAAACCGTACAGACTACAACAACAGCAAGACCCAGGCCACCTTTTAGACCGCCGAGAACAACAAAGAGTGTCTCGAAAAGTTCATCGGCGACCTTCGATCTGTCAAGAAGTTGTGCCATAAGGATAAAAAGAGGGATGGCGACAAGAACATAATTGTTCATCAATCCCCAGGTATTATTGGCAAACATGTTGAAAATGGCGCCAACATCTCCGCCGTTATCTATAAGACCGAAAAGGGTGGCGACTGCAGCCAGGGTGTAGGCCAGGGGATGGCCCAAAGTGATGGCAGCAATGAGAGTGACAAACATGGCTACTGTTAAGATTTCCGGGCTCATGATTCCCCCTGGTCAGTAGTATTAAAAAGGATCTGCAATTCTTTAATCAGATTTGAGATACCCTGCATAAGCAAAAAGAAGAAACAGAGCGCCATGACAACTTTGAAGGGGTAGATAGGGGGCGCCCAGCTCGTGGAGTTACGCTCGAGTCCCTGGATGGATGTAAGGGCGAATGTGGTCGACCAGATGGTCATGCCGAGCATGACCGGCATAAAGAAAATCAGTGTTGTGATTGCGCTGATAGCGGCCCGGATTTTTTTCGGTGCTAAAGAGGTGAAGATATCCACCTGCACGTGTCCTTTTCGCACGTCAGTATAGGAAATACCGAACATATAGTGCATGCCGTAAAGAAACGCGGTGGCTTCAAAACCCCAGGTTGTTGGTGCGTTGAAGCCATAACGCATGATAACCTCGTAAAGTACCACTCCGAGGAGAGGGAATATCAGCATTGAGGTGATCTCACCCTGTCTGGTACTGAACGCGTCAATAGTTCTGGATATTTTTGTGAACATCACACAATCCTTTTTGTCTCGTAACCACTCAGTGAAGGTATTTATACCCATAAAGAAGACACCCCACATGAAATCGGGTGGGGTGTCTTCTTTATATGCTGTTGGAATTACTCTGTAACTTGACCTGAGATATAAGTCTCATATGGCCATGGGGTAACACCGCTGCGTACCTCTCTCCATACTGCGTAATCCTTGATAAATGCCTCCTGGCTGTCCAGAGCTTTTTTCACATCCGGATGTTTGGCCTTAACCGAATCAAGGTACTCCTTAGTGGTTTTACGGAAAGCGATCATCGTTTCTTTATCCATTTTCACAAATTCAACTTTTTCTGCGAATTTGTTGATCGCTTTTGAGTTCAGGGCGCTGATCCAGTTATAGCTCCATGCCTGGGTTTCGGCCGCTGCGATTTTTACAATCCATTTCAGATCTTCCGGCAGTTCATCCCATGCCTTCTGATTGAAGAACAGTGCACATTGAACACCAGGCTGATGAACACCAGGCTGGATGACATATTTGGTGATTTCGTCAAAACCCATCGGATAGTTGATTGCAGGTGATGAGAACTCAGCTGCATCAATTACTCCACGTTCAAGAGCGAGGTAAACTTCTCCGCCGGGAAGTGGTGATACGGAGGCACCAATGTTGTTCATGATATCCATGAACCAGCCGGGAGTACGAACACGCATGCCTTTGAAGTCTTCCATCTTGGTGGCACGCTTATTGGAGAAAAGGCCCATCTCCTGCCCGACTTGTCCGCCGGGAAGGGCGTAGAGGCCGAATTGACCATAAAGATCCTGCATCTGCTTCAGACCGCCTTTTTCCTGGAGCCAGATATTATAACCTTCTGCGTCAAGACCGAATGGTACAGATGCAAAGGCAACAAAGGCTTCATTCTTGCCTTTCCAGTATCCGGGCCAGTCGTGTCCAACCTGTGCAGATCCCTTGGCAACGGCGTCAAAACTCTGCATTGCAGGAACAAGTTCACCGGCCGAGAATGGCTTGATATCAAGACGTCCGGCTGAGGCCAACCGTACACTGTCAGCAAAATGGGCTGCGATATCATAGAAAAGGAGCCCCTTGGACCATGGCATAACCATTTTCCATCGTATTTTCTGATCTGATGGTTTGAATTTTACCCGCTTAGCCTCAGCGTGGCGCGGATCACTGCCGAATTTTTCACGTTTGGCAGCATTAGCTGAACTGAGGGTCAGTCCGGTGGTGACCAGTAAGGTCAGTACGATTGCAAAAATACGTTTCATTGAAACCCCTCCTTATGAGAACATAATGTTTGTGAACAGGTTTATCTGGCGCCTGCCCATGACCGATTTATACCCACTACTGCATTGTTGAATAACATGAAGCAGTCAGAATTGGTAGTACCAATGTTTAGCATATGGAGATTTGGTGTCAAGAAAAAAACTTGATCAGTAAAGAAAAACTTTGATAAATTGAGTGTAAAGGGTTACTCTGGAGTAGTTTTGAAAGAGTAGTGAAAAGATATCTCCTTTGATGTTCAATGGTAGTACCAATATTCGATCTAAGAGCCGCAGTGTTAATTACTTTTTTAACGCGTCACTTTGGGGATCCCTTATATAAGGGATGTTGCAAAGATCTTAACCCCGATAAACGGGATAAGTACTTTTTAAAAAGCTGTGACAATATGAATCTGAAACCAATAAAACCTAAACGTATTTCAGATCAGGTCTTTGAACAGATCCGTGAGCTGATTTATAAGGGCGAGTTTAAACCCGGTCAACAGATATTGCCGGAGCGCGAACTTGCTGTATCTATGGCTGTCAGCAGAACCTCCGTGAGGAATGCAATAAATAAACTTGTGACCATGGGGCTGCTTGAGCACAGGCAGGGGCAGGGGACTTTTGTCAGTTCCCCTGATAATCGTAAGGGTAATCCCCTTGCAGCTGCCATGGCTACAGAAGATGCGACTTTGGATGACCTTCTGGAAGTACGGCTCGGTCTTGAGTGCAATGCAGCACTGCTTGCAGCACAAAGGGCTACTGAAACAGATCTGAATGCGATGTTGAAAAGTATTGAGGAGATGGAGGAAGATCTGGCCACTACGGATAAAATCAGTACCGAAGCCGATGCTGCTTTCCATATGGCTGTAACCTTCTCAACGAAAAATCCTGTTCTGATCCACCTTATGAGGAATTTTTATGACTTCCTTTTTATCGGTATAAAGAAGAATCTTACTCATATGTATATGGATCGCAATGCTCTGGTGGCTGTCCTGGAGCATCACAAGGCCGTGTATGATGCAATCATGGCCAGAAAGCCGGAAGATGCTCACAATGCAATGCGTACTCATATCCAGTATGTACAGAACTATTTTCGACAACGATAATAGTGTTACTTCACAAATTCTTTACTTCCAATAGATTCTTAAATGAAAAGCTATAGCTGAGCATGAGAGAAAAGAGCTGATGTTGATGCCTGAAACTTGCCGCCCGGTCAGATAAAATAACATTGAATAGTTAGTAAATATACGGTATAACGATTTTTATTATCATTTTGGCCAAATTGCCAGTGGGAGTGTGCGTTCGGCTTGAATTGAGTAGTTTGTCATTCAGAGATGTATGGTAAAACCCTCTGACTGTTCAAAGGGTTGATATGTAAGTAATCATCCAAATGGAGGAGAATGCATGGATAGGAGAACTTTTCTCAAAACTGCTTGTGCGGGAGCTGTTGTTGCAGGATCAGCAATTGCTGGAGCGCCGTCGGTTCACGCTTCAGACAAGATCCGCTGGAAAATGGTTACAACCTGGCCTAAAAACTTCCCGGGTCTGGGCACCGGGGCTAATCATCTGGCAGAGATAATTACAAAGATGTCTGGTGGTCGCCTTGAGGTAAAAGTGTATGGAGCCGGTGAACTTGTCCCTCCATTTGAATCATTTGATGCTGTTTCCAGAGGAACAGCTCAGATGGGACATGGTGCTGCCTACTACTGGAAAGGTAAGTCAGAAGCTACTCAGTTCTTTGCCGCTGTACCATTTGGGCTGAATGCTCAGGAAATGGCAGGTTGGATATACAAAGGTGGTGGCCAGGAATTGTGGGATGAAGTGTATTCTGCGTTCAACCTCAAGGCTTTTGCCGCCGGCAACACCGGAGTACAGATGGGCGGGTGGTTTAACAAAGAGATCAATACTATCGATGATTTTAAAGGTCTCAAAATGCGTATGCCCGGGCTTGGTGGTGAAGTAATTAAGCGGGCAGGTGCAACACCTGTATCACTGCCGGGTGGTGAGATATTCCCGTCCCTGCAGTCAGGCGCAATCGATGCTACTGAATGGGTCGGTCCATATAACGACCTGGCGTTTGGTTTTTATAAAGTTGCCAATTATTATTACTGGCCGGGATGGCATGAGCCAGGAACAGTCCTGGAGTGCTTCGTTAACAAGGATGCATTCTACGGACTGCCGGAAGATCTTCAGGCAATTGTAACGGCTGCCATGAAAGAGGCATATACCGACATGTTGGCGGAATTCACAACAAGGAATAATGCTGCCCTGGTCGAACTGGTGGAAAAGCACAATGTTACTTTGAAGCGCTTTCCTGATACAGTACTCAAGAAAATGGGTGAACTGAGTAAATCAGTTGTCGAGGAAGTAGCGAATAGAGATCCGATGTCAAAGAAAGTATATGAATCCTTCAATCAATATCGTGCACAATCAATGGATTGGGGCAACATCGGTGAAGTCGGATATAGTCTGGCGCGTGCATTAACTTTTAAAGTATAATTGTTTTTTAGTACAGAGAAAAAGGGGAACTGCTGCAGGTCATCGCAACAGTTTCCTTTTCTTGTTTGCTCGTTACGGGTGAAGAATATCAATTTGAGTTCAATATGTTTACCAAGATAGCGGACCGGATCGATGCGATGAACGACCTGATAGGCAGAGGCGTGTCATGGTTGACACTTTTTATGGCCCTGGTGATGTTTGTAATAGTGGTTCTGCGGTATATCTTCAATATGGGTTGGATTTGGATGCAGGAATCCGTGGTGTTCATGCATGGCTTTGTATTTATGCTTGCAGGTGGTTACACACTGCTTGCCGAGGAACATGTTCGAATTGATATCTTTTACCGACCAATGAGTGAGAGGAAAAAAGCCATTGTAAACCTGGTTGGCATAGTCTTTCTACTTTTTCCAACCTGTTTCGTTATCTTTTATTACGGTTATCCATATGTGAGCGATTCATGGAGTGTACTTGAGGGCTCGAGGGAAGCCGGAGGTTTGCCGGGTGTTTTTCTTTTAAAGACTTCGATTTTGGTCTTTCCCGTTCTGGTTGGATTGCAGGGGGTCGCTAAATTTATTCGTGCGCTAAATACACTCACCACTTCAAAGTAGAATCATTTCCAATTCTAAATTAAAAACCATCTATGCCTTACGAATTGTATCCAGTCTTAATGTTTGGGGTTGCAGTTGCAGTGCTTTTGATGGGGTATCCCGTAGCATTTAGTTTAGCCGGTACTGCTATCCTGTTTGCGCTCTTCGGTGTATTTATGGGGGTGTTTGATCTCACCTTCCTGGCGGCATACCCCGAACGTATCTTTGGTGTTATGGGCAATCAGACACTTATTGCAATTCCCTTGTTTATTTTTATGGGGGTAATGCTTGAGCGCGCCAAAATTTCTGAGGAACTGCTGGAAACCATGGGCATGCTCTTTGGCAAAGTTCGAGGTGGACTTGGAATTTCAGTCTGCATTGTTGGTGCAATGCTGGCGGCTTCAACCGGAATTGTCGGGGCAACAGTAGTTACCATGGGATTGATTTCATTGCCTTCAATGCTGCGGTTCAACTACTCTCCTTCTCTGGCAGCAGGGATTGTAGCGGCTTCGGGTACACTTGGGCAAATCATTCCACCCAGTATAATTCTGATTATCCTGGGAGATGTAATCAGTTCTGCACACCAGCAGGCCCAACTGGCACTGGGCAACTTTTCTCCCTCATCGGTCTCTGTCGGCGACTTGTTTGTTGGCGCCCTGCTTCCAGGCCTTGTTCTGGTGGGACTATACATTATTTATATAGGTATCATAGCAGCACTTAAACCTGAATCTGCCCCCGCTCTGCCGGATGAGATTCTAAAAAGCGTAACCGGCTATAAACTATGGGTCAAAGTTGTCAAAGTATTGATACCTCCTCTATTGCTTATCCTGGGGGTGCTTGGCTCCATTCTGGCTGGATTGGCAACACCAACAGAGGCGGCATCAGTCGGTTGTGTGGGTGGTATTCTTTTAACAGCGGTCAAAGGAAAGCTGAGTCTGAAAATTCTGAGGGAGGTCATGATAACCACCACCCATGTCAACTGTATGGTGTTTATCATCCTGCTGGGAGCCAGCATGTTCTCGCTTGTCTTTCGTGGCTTTGAGGGTGATGACGTTGTTCACAATCTGTTGACCGGTTTGCCGGGAGGTGTAGGCAGTGCCTTCCTGGCAGTGATGCTTATCATGTTCGTCATGGGTTTTTTCCTTGATTTTTTTGAAATCACCTTTGTTGTAGTGCCCATTGTCGGCCCAATCCTGCTCATGATGGGGCTTGACCCGGTTTGGCTTGGTGTTATGATTGCCATTAATCTTCAGACTTCATTTCTGACACCCCCCTTTGGCTTTGCATTATTTTATCTCCGGGGGGTGGCACCAGACTCTGTGACCACGATGCAGATTTACAAAGGAGTGATCCCCTTCATCTTTCTGCAACTTGTAATGTTGATTATTCTATGGTTTTGGCCGGCTCTTGCTACCTGGCTCCCAGGAGTTGTCTATGGTACGTGATAATGCGCGAGTAGTCGTCGCTACCTACTCATAAAACCAAGTGGTTCATAACCTGATCAGGACTGACCATGAATCGTTCTGCATATCTGACCACCGGCTTCGCAATAAAAACTCTTTCCCGTCTTTCCAAGGCGGATATTGCTGTTCACGGAAAGGAGAATATTCCTTCCGGACAGGCAATCTTTGTGATCAATCACTTCACCCGTATTGAGACACTCTTACTCCCATCCTATATTTCCGGCTTAACCGATACGCCCGTGTGGTCCCTTGCCGATGCATCACTTTTTAATGGTGGGTTGGGGAAATTCTTTGATCTCGTCGGGGCGGTATCCACCAGCGATCCCAAAAGGGATGAACTGATTGTTAAAAGTCTGCTTACCGGGGAAGCGAGCTGGATTATTTTTCCGGAAGGCCGCATGGTGAAGACAAAGAAGATCATGGACAACGGCAAGTTTATGATCGATCATCCCGGCGGAATGCATGAGCCCCGCACAGGAGCCGCTGCTTTGGCTTTAACGGCGGAGCTTTACCGCAGGTATATCTTTGAGCTTACAGAATCATCTCCAACTCAAGTCTGGTCAGTTTTGGAAAGTCTGAAGATTGAGAATCTGAACGAAATAAAGACTCAACCGACAGTGATTGTGCCGGTAAACCTTACCTACTATCCCATTCGGGCCATGGAGAATATTGCCTCGACTCTTGCCGAAAAGCTGGTGAAAGACATTTCGGAGAGGATGGTTGAGGAGATAATGACAGAGGGGACAATGCTGCTGTCCGGGGTTGATCTGGATGTCCGCTTTGGCAAGCCAATTGAAATTGAACCGTTTCTTGATCCGAAATGGCTGACGGAGAGTATGTTCAGAGATGGACTTGAGGGTTATTTTCTATCAGATGAGCTGAAGAAAAAGATGCGGGCACCGGCATATAAAATTATGCAGCGGTATATGGGTGATATTTATGGGCTGACTACCGTGAATCACGAGCATCTGTACGCCTCTTTGCTCAGGATGTATCCTTTTGAACGTATAAAAGAATCTGATTTTAAAAGAAGGGTGTTTTATGCGGCCTCATTGATTAGCAACAGAGAGGATTATAAAGGCGAGTTTTTTCTGCATAAATCCTTACAGGGGAGTCAGGCACATCTGGTCACTGACGACCGCTTCAAAAAATATGAAAATTTCCTGCAACTGGCCATAGAAAAAGGTGTGGTAAGGAAAGATGGTGACTATCTTGTTAAGAACCGTTCCAGTTTATCACGTCCTTTAAGTTATCATAAGGGAAGAATTGATAATCCAATAGAGATAATGGCCAACGAAGTGGAACCGCTGATCAGGTTGCAGAAGCTGCTGCGATCAACTGGTCGGCAGCCCGTCTTTCTATTAAAACTTCTTTTGATCCGACACCTTATAAAGCAGGAGCTTATAGATTATGATAAGGCATGTGGAAACTATATTCCCTCGGCAGAGAAGGGTCTGGCCTGTTTGGGAAGGCCTTTTTTGCTGTCAGCTCTTCGTCGTAAAAGGGGGGTGGTCCTGGTACACAGTTATCTGGCAGTGCCGGCAGAGGTGAGAGGCCTGGCAGATCATTTGAGGCGGGAGGGGTTCTGGGTATATGCGCCACGTCTGCCGGGACATGGTACTTCTTCAGAGGATCTGGTCGAAAGGAAGTATCAGGAATGGATGGAGGCGGTTGAGCGGGGATTTGTTCTTATGAGCAATATCTGTGATAGTGTGATTCTGGGTGGGGTGGCAGTCGGCGGTAGCATAGTACTGAATCTGGCTGCAAGAGTACCCGAGGTAGCCGGTGTTTTTGCTCTTTGCCCTCCACTCTCGTTAAGTGACTATTCCACCAATTTTATGCCGGCGGTTGATGTCTGGAATCGAATGTTGAATAAAATGAAAGGGGAGGGCAAAAAACGGTTTTTAGACTTCTCCCATGGAAATCCCCATGTCAACTATATTAAGAATCCTGTCGCAGGGGTAAACGAGGTTGGTAAGTTTCTCGATTTTGCAAAAAAGCAGTATGGCACAATTCAACAGCCCACGCTGGTTATTCAGGCTGATAAGAATCCTATTGTCGATCCGGAGGGAAGCAGAAAAATATACGAAATGATCGAAAGTGATCAGAAGGAGTATTGTCTGTTGAGTTTTGACAGACATATACTGGTGCATGGCAAGAGAGCGGACATGGTTCAGCGTAAAATCTCAAATTTTATAAAGAGATTAGAAAATTATAAGATGCCTTTGAAAAGCGGTGAGGATAAAACGGCATGGCCTGAATATTATGCCGAATTCCCCTATTTCTCCGAGCAGATTATCCGCGAAGGCTGTCATCCGAGAAAACTGGAACATAAAACGGTGGCGGAAAAAGCGATTGTTCTGGTGCACGGTTTGAGTGATTCTCCCCACTTCCTCTCTGCAATTGCAGACTTTTTTCATTGTGAACTTGGTTATGATGTCTATCTTCCATTGCTTCAGGGGCATGGCTTGAAAGATCCCAATGGAATGGAAGGTGTTACTCTGCAGGAATGGAAAGAAAATGTCCGGTTTGCCATTCACGCCGCAGCGGTAGACGGGAGATCACTTTCCATCGGTGGTCTGTCTACGGGAGGTGCACTTAGTTTTTATATGGGCTGTACTGAGCCCGCAATTACCGGGGATCTTTATCTCTTTGCTGCCGCCTTAGGTCTCAAGGAGGGGTGGTTGGGTATTGCAGGGAGCGTGAAAGAATTCCTGCTTCGGACGTCTCCTGCCTTGCCGAATGACAAAAAAGTGCTGATTGGATCAAACCCGTATCGGTATGATTATATCAGCCTTAATGGGGCCAGGGAACTTGTACATTTGATAGGGGAAATAAATGGAGCTATTGAATCTTTTAAGGCAGGTGAGTACTTTTCAAAACGAATTTTTTCCGCATTTACGGAATACGATGATGTCGTTTCGTTCAAGGCCATAAGCAGACTTGAAAAAATTACAAAAGAGGATACTTTTGTTCAATATATTCTCCCAAAGAGCAAAGAAGTCCAGCATGCCTCTGTTGTATTGAAAGATCCGATATATGCTGTCGAAGTTGAGCTCGGTGAGCCTCCTCTTGAAAAGGCGAACCCTGAATTTTTTGAAATGATGGAGGCAGTCAGGGAGTTTCAGAGGGAAGCGTGAGAAGGATATCTGTAATAGAGTGGGGAAATCGAATATGGGGATAGCGCTATGAGAGTGAATTTTTGTGTTTTTCTTGTTGCTTTGCTGGTGGCATCCTGTGTTCCTGTACAGGTGGAGATTGATGTCGATTCTGCCACGGATTTTTCGGGATTGAAGGTTTTTTCCTGGCTTAATGCCACAACAGAGCCGGGAAGTGATGTAAGGGTGAACAATCCTGAACTTGATGTTCTGGTTCGTGCTGCGGTTGAAAAGGATCTCCAGGCAAAAGGTTTTGTTAAGGGTGAGAATGGTGACTTTCTGGTAAACTGGCTGGGCGCAATTGAGAGCAAGGTTCGTGTGGAATCTGTCCAGCATTTTTATTCCGGTTATGGGTATCAGACACTGTCTAAACCCATGGCTGGGAAGATTGCAGAGGGTGATTCGGTTACATCGTATGAGGAAGGTACTATTGTTGTCGACATTCTGGATCCGCAAAAGCACAAAATTCTCTGGAGGGGAACCGGTACAAGGCGACTGCTGAAGGATATGGATGAGGATCAGGTTGCGGGATACGTTAATCTTTCTGTGCGTGATATTCTGAAAGGTTTTCCGCCTGGCAAAAAATAAAGAGGGAACTGGATGGTTGGTCAGGCTGTACCCTTGAATCAGGCGAAAAAGAAAAGGAATTTAGTCGAAAAATCTGTTGACACCTGTCGCTGTGCGGTTTATATTCCCGGCCTACAATATTTTTGCCCCGTCGGAGATTACGCGCGGAGCAGATGATACCAATCCTCGGTAGCTCAGTTGGTAGAGCGGGTGGCTGTTAACCACCTTGTCGGCGGTTCGAGTCCGTCCCGAGGAGCCAGTAATTTCAGGCTCGATATCCAATCGGGCCTTTTTTGACTATAGTCGGGGCGTAGCGCAGCCTGGTTAGCGCGCCTGCCTTGGGAGCAGGAGGTCGTAGGTTCGAATCCTACCGCCCCGACCAGTAAAATTAAGCACTTACAGTTTTGGCTGTAGGTGCTTTTTTGCATTAAGTGCAAAATAAGTGCGATAGATGCTTTCATTTACATCTAACACCCATGGAATGCATTTCACAACGAAGCATGAAAGTCGGGGTTGGGAGGGACTGCCGCCGACGTTTTCGCCATCCGCTGAATTAAATTGTTAAATGCTGCTTTATATTTTTTCTGTTTCGGTCTGCTTGGGAAGCCCACCAAGATTCCATATTTTTTCTGCCCTTGATCCCAGGTACCAGAAGTTGACTGCAAGTATGGCGAAAAAGATGGCTTTATGTGTGTTATCCCAAAAGTATTCAAAAAACCGTGTATATAGGTTGATAAATAAAAATGTGATGCCAAAACCTCTTGTCATGCCATCATCCTCTTTAATTCCATGATAAATCGATACGACGGCTGCAATTCCAAATAATACTGACCAATGGAACAATTCGATTTGTTTAATTTTTTCCCACTCATGCATGTCGCCATAATTCCCAAAGATTGACATGATCCAAAGTGCAATAAATAAGTTAAGCAGCCCCATTGCTCTAGTCGATCTTGAAAAATCATGGCGAAGCTGCCACTTACTGAAGGCACCACTGGCGGCTGTAAGGACGAGTCCAAATAGAACAAAACGAAGTGGATAGTTCATGCCAAAATAATATGCCCCCCAACCAGACATATAACCTGTCTCTGTTCCCATCCAAGTTCCTATTGAAAGGAGTGAAAAAATCCAGACGAGTTTTGATGGGAACCACAAACCGAGTATTCCGTATATGATTGCTGCGAGTAAAATGAGCAAAGAAAAGTGTTCACTCCCTATATCTATTGCTCTGCCGAGGAATGTAATTGAACCTGCAGTGGCAAGAACACCTAGAAAAAATATAGCTTCATTGCTGAATATTTTTTCGGGAGTTTTGGATTTTCTTTTAATGCCGTAATAATAAATTAGCGCAGCGATTAAGGCTGCAAAAAGACATTTAATAATCTCCGGCGCATTAAATAGTTTCGCTAATAATTCCCTTAAGAAATCGTCAGCGATAATTGCACCGACAGAAATTATGATACAAATTATTGAAATCCAGAAAGAATATTTGGCCAACCGTTTCCAGTCAAATCCAACTACCTCGTAGCTTTCCAGAAGCATCTGGCCTTGTTCTTGAGAGAGTACCTTTTCTTCAATCCATGACTCAACTGCTGAAGTTACTATTTTGGCTTTCTTCTTAGTAAGTCTCATATCATTTTTGCATTTTCAGTATTAATACATGGACAATGCCCATCATATCACCTTATATCTAGCCACATTTTCCACTTATCTCGATATTAAACCGCAAAACATGGAAAAAGATGTCCACTCATTACTTTTCTTCTCATATTTTCCATCATAACGCATATCAAGGGGGGTGAGATGGAAAGTCGGAAGCCGACTCAGTGCAAACTCAATAAATGGTCACACACAAATATGTATCACACTGTCGATAATGAATCTAGTGGCAAGGTTAATAAAAAATGCGATATGAATAGTTTAAATGCTTCCAGATAATCGATGGCCTGTGATCATCTTTTACAAGAATATGATCACATATAGTTGTAAATTACAGATGTGCTTAAATGGTTGAGGTTGTCGATAATATTCTTCTGACATATTGCCCAAAATTTCTGTGAAAAATATCTCAACTGTGTTTGAATCAATAGTGAAGTATGAGCGGTGATGGAGTGAGGAGAATCATTATAATAAGCATTTGAACCTACTAATTCGAGATAGAGATGGAGCTAATTTTTAAGATTACCGAAAAAGCGGTTTTTACTGCCTATCACTCACCTTGAGTTATTTATTGAAAGGGCAATATCCATGAGTATGAAAAAGTTTGATCCGGCCAGTAATATTCAAGGTTTAAAACAATTTGGTGAATTTGGTGGTGTTAACCCGTCAATTACAGACTCTTCAACTTTCACCTTCATGACAGCAAGAACCATGCTGGATACGTTTCATGGAGACGCAGAGGGTTGTTTCCTGTATGCCCGCCATTGGAATCCAAGCAATAAATACTTGGCCGATGCGCTTGCAGCCATGGAAGGAACTGAAAGTGCTTGGGTTACAGGTTCAGGTATGGCTGCTATTACCACCGTATTCTTACAATTTTGTAATACCGGTGATCATATTGTCAGCAGTATTACTACCTATGGTGGGACTTATGCTTTCTTAAAAAACTATTTACCAAAATTTAATATCGATGTCACTTTTGTTGATATTACAGATTTAGATGCTGTAGAAAAAGCCATTCGTCCAAATACCAAAATGGTATATACCGAAACAATGACCAACCCTCTATTGCAGATTTCTGATATTCCTGCTTTGTCTGGAATAACTAAACGGCATAATATTCAATTGGTTGTGGATAATACATTTACTCCTATGATTTTCGCACCTTTTTTGCTGGGTGCTGATATCGTTGTTTATTCAATGACCAAATACATAAATGGGAAAAACGATACCATTGCTGGTGCTATTTGTGCATCAAATAAATTTGTTTTGGACATAACCGATGTGAATGATGGAACAGCTATGCTCTTAGGACCGGCATTAGATCCTTTGCGTTCTTCCAGTATTTTAAAAAACATTCATACACTCCATATCAGGATGAAACAGCACAGTAAAAATGGAATGCACCTTGCTAAGCGATTTAGAGATATTGGGTTAAAATACATTTATCCCGGCATGCCAGATCATCCTCAATACGAATTAATGAAAAGCATGATGAATGAGGAATATGGTTTTGGAGGAATGATTGCTATTGATATGGAAACTCCTGAGAGAGCAGCCACTCTAATGGAATCTATGCAATTGAAAAACGTTGGTTATCATGCAGTAAGTTTAGGCTATTTTAAAACTTTATTTAGCAATTCCAGTAAAAGCACATCCTCAGAAGTTCCCAAAAACGTTCAACATAAAATGGGCATGTCCCCAGGATTGGTACGTTTCTCTGTTGGATTGGATAACGATATTGAAGAAACTTTTCAATTGATTAAAGAAAGTGTGAAAGAATTAAAAGCCTAATATAGGTGGATCAATTCTTATTAGTAGTGAAGGGTTTCATCCCAGGATCTCCACAGTGCTCCATGCCGGTCGTATAAATTCGACCGACAATACTTCTTATATCTCGCCTGTAAACTCCACCGAGAAAAGATTATTCCAGACCATCGATAAAATGTCATTCATCATATAATTCTCTGAAGAGTTCACAACATAGGAATCAGAGGAGGCATGCCGCTACTTATGCATCAAGAGCCGGAACACCCCTCGAAATTGTGAGTAAGGTGATTTTGCGGCATGCAGACCTGACGACTACTCAAAGATATCTTGGTAACGTAAACGTAAACGACATCGAGGCCATGTGCTGGATTGAAAACTTGCACGGATAAAAAGAAAGGGCGGTCACTGATATCTACAATACTGTCTTTTTTTGGATAGAACGGTTTTTTTTGATGGTCTGGAACCATGTAAAGATTCTGTCCAAACAACAGAGACCACACCTCCTTTACACTGATATACTCGCATTAAGCCGAGACCTTTCTCTTGAACGCACAATAACCTGCACGAGGGCCAACCTGTGGATGGTTTCGACAGGTATTGGGTCGCTGAAAATAGATGGTACAGCG
This sequence comes from Desulfobulbaceae bacterium S3730MH12, assembly GCA_001750925.1. Lineage (GTDB taxonomy): Bacteria > Desulfobacterota > Desulfobulbia > Desulfobulbales > Desulfocapsaceae > Desulfomarina. The sequence goes on along the minus strand of MAXH01000063.1, from coordinate 711 downwards.
CCTGCTTCGGCTATCCAGAAAAAGGCAATCCCCACTGGCCATTCTGGCGAGGGTAAAGGTCTTTGTTTTTGAGTGAAAATGCTCTACCAGATGTTGTTTCATTAACCTCCGGGCGATATGTTTGAGATCCTCTTCAAGTTCAAACTCGTCCATCAACTCCATACGTATGAGATCCGATGCTTGCACCTCCACCGGTAGACTGCAGCAGGAAGCACCGCAGTGGTCACACAATCTTTTGCTATATTTAGCCCAGGTCGCAGTATTATCGATGTCCGCCTGACTGGTAGGGAACTGAATCATGGTAAAGGCTCCTGCTTATGAAAAAAGGGGTTAATTCCTACCATAAAGACGTCGACAATGCGATCTTTTTCGAAAAGACAATTCTCAGTTTCAGCAAGCCGTTACAGCCACCGAAACCTGGTAAGACGTTCCATGGTTCCAGAGAGAGGTTTCCTGCGGTCCTCTCCTCCTATAGATCTGCACTTGGCCACTACATTCCATATTGCTCCCCTTTTACAAACGAGGAAGCAATAATAACAGCGATATCCTATGTAAGATTATATAGAAAGAGCGCATGTTAGGCAATGTGCAAGATACAATACTAGCTGACAACACGACACGAACTGTCGAATCGGTACTCGCACTGTTATGAAAGTACTATCAGTTATCCAGATGCTTGGAAATGGAGCAATTTACTCGCTTGATAATCTG
>MAXH01000062.1 GCA_001750925.1 Desulfobulbaceae bacterium S3730MH12 | reverse complement strand
GATAAATTCTGGATCCCCGGCGATAGTCTCGGGTGGCTTGGATCGAGTGAAAAAATCTGTTTCGAGTATTTCCGCTTTGGGATTATCCTTGGCATAGTTATCAAGACTTCCTGCTCCGATTATTCCCTCATAAGCACTGTTGGCTACTTGAAAGGCGATGTTTTCCGCCTCTTTTCTCTGCAATGTACCGACAATTGATTCCCTTACATCCTGGAGTTCTCTGGTGATTGCCGGTTTAATCTCCTCGAGCAGGATTATGTGGTAGCCAAAACGAGTTTTTATCACCTCGCTGATCTCACCGGGTTTCATTGCAAATACAGTAGTGTCAAAGATTGGAACCATACTGCCCTGTTCAAAGAAACCGAGGTCACCGCCGGATGTTTTACTTGGTCCTTCCGAGTATTCTGTTGCAAGTTCGGCAAAATCTGCACCATCCTGCGCCAGTTTCAGAACTTCTGAAGCATTTTCAGACTGTTCTGTGTGGAGGGTCTCCGGGTCATTTTCCTCTGCCTTGAAGAGTATATGTCTGGCATGCCGTTGCTCCGCTACTTTATAGGAATTGAGATTGGCCTGGTAATATTCTTCTATCTTTGTGTTATCAACCTCGATTTTCTTGCCAACTGAGTCATAGGTGAAAGCCAGATATTTTAGTTTGAGTTGGGGCTCGGTTTTATACTGTTCTTTAACAGTTTCAAACCAGTCAGACAAAATAGTATCGTCTATTTCAACCTGATCTGAGAATCCGGCAGGTGATATTTTGACGTAATTGAGGGAAATTTTTCTATTGACCCGGTTAAAGATATCTTCAATTTCGTAGTCGGTTGCAACTGTTACGAAACTACTGATTTCACGTGCAGCTGTCTCTGACAGCCGGTCATACTGGAGGGAGGACTCAAATTTGTTAGGTGCCAGCCGGTTGGATGCCAGCACAGCCTTGTACTGTTCTATACTGAAACCACCATTCTCCTGAAACTGCACCATCTCCTTGATGATGGTTTGAACTTCTTCACTGCTGATAACCAGTCCCATTTCCTTAGCTCCCTGCCTGAGAAGGGATGTCTGGATCAACTGATTTATGACCTGCTGTTTAATGCCAAGGGATTCTGCGATTCCTTTTGGAACATTCCCGCCAAACTGGTCGCTGAGGCGCTGATAAGCACTGTCGTAAGCCCGCTGGAATTGCTGGAAAGAAATCTCTTCTCCATTAACCACCAGGGCGGCTTCTCTGCTTCCCATCATATTTGTACCGACACCCCAGAAAATAAAAACCAGGGCTATGATTACGACGATGATTTGAATAAAAGTAGATTGTGCTTTGTTGCGGAGTAATTGCAGCATAGAAGTATTTTGTTCGGGTTCAGGTTAATATCAAAAGCCGGGAAATCAATCTGATCCGGCGGGAAAAACAGTTGGCAAACTGTAAAAATCTCCAACTATTGAATAATACCTGTTCGATTTACTCTTTCTTGCTATCCTGTGCAAGTAATTTCCTCTCATAAGAACTCCAATCCTGGTTGCATTACATTCATAACAGCGAAGCGGTGTCATCGTTGTGAAACTCATTTCATGGGTGTCAGGTCGAAAGGTTATAATTTCAGTTTGTTAAAAGGGGCTACTCAACCAGTGGGGAAACCTCAGGTTTTTTAAGCTATCTGTTTGAAATAAAATAAAAAAACAGTTGTGCTTTGAAATATCTCCCGGGGGATACATGATTCTTCATTCACTTGACAAAATGATTTGGCTATAGTAAAAAGTTCTAGTTAGTTTTAATGGAATCATAAAACGACGTAGGGTATCAAATAAAATTTATAAGGAGGTTGCAATGCCAACACTTGAACACAATGGATCGACATTTGAGGTCGATGAAGATGGGTTTTTGCTCAAAGGTGATGATTTCAACGAAGATTGGGTTGATTATGTAAAAGGCGTTGAAGGAATCGGTGAGATGACTGACGAGCATCAGAAAGTTATTGACGCACTTCAAGAGTACTACAAGAAAAACGGCATTGCCCCAATGGTGCGTATTCTCTCCAAAACTACTGGTTTTCCATTGAAGAGAATTTACGAATTGTTCCCCTCCGGACCTGGAAAGGGAGCTTGTAAAATGGCTGGTCTGCCAAAGCCGACAGGTTGTGTATAAATAAATTACAATCGTAGTTACAATCGTATTGATTGGAATTTAAGAAGGAGACATCTCTTGTTGGGATGTCTCCTTTTTTTATTTTATCTCGGACAGGTTCCTGGGGTTCTGTCTGGCCAGGAGTTGTTTATGGATGGTCTCAATTTTCTGCCGATAGACTTCTCCTGATATTTTTGCTCCCTTCAATCCTCCTCGTAAATTAATTTCGGTCAGCCAGTACTCACCTTCCTGGCTGAGCAGTAGATCGAGATGGGCATATGAAAACCTGCCCCGCTTCATTACCTTCCTGCAAAATGATATCTGTTTTTCACTGAGAGTAAAAGGTGTGGAAGATCCACCGCAGTGAAGATTGTTTCTGAAATTGTGTGCGTTTCTTCGTTCATATGCTTCCAGGAAATCGTCGAGAATAATTACCCTGATATCTCTGCAGTCCGGTTTGAATGGCTGCACGACAAAGGGAAAGTCGAATGCTCT
>MAXH01000061.1 GCA_001750925.1 Desulfobulbaceae bacterium S3730MH12 | reverse complement strand
TTCCTCTGTCACAGCCTGCTCTGAATCGGAAATATTTTTTGCAGATCGGGCACCAAATTGTTTTAGTCGGTTTACCTGTTTGCGCAAATTCGCAAGTCCTTCTTTCTGAATGCCGAAAACGATTACGCCCCTGGTGATACCCCGGGTAACCATGGGGACACAAACCAGTCCGTGGGAGTCGAGGATTCGGATGATCTGTTCGTCGGCCAGAGATAGCATATAATCCTCTTTTTCGTCCAGTGAATTTTTTAATTCACTTGTGGTAAAGGCTTCGACAATGAGGCTTTTCCCCGTATCTATAGAAACACATATATCAGACAGTATTTTCCAGCCAAAGCAATCCGGATATCCCACAGCCTGCAGAACGGACTGCTTATTGTCCGGCATAAAACAGAGGGCCTGTTTGATTTCAAACAGGATATCCAACCCCTGGTGGATCTGGTGGATAAGTCCCGGCAGCTTTCTTGCCAGGGCATGACCGGGAAGTACGCCAAGCAATATTGAATAATCAACGGCCTGGCGTCTGAAACAGGCCTGTACCTCTTTTGCCTTGTCTTTTCCCAGTACCTGCGGCAGTGTGATGTTAAAATGATCGGCAACCTGCTGCACCCTTCTGTCAGCAGTTTTGTTGCAAATCAACACCTGAGCCGGGGTGAGGCTCAGGAGGGAGGCGAGATCGGATACCTTCGTTGAATCCTCCTGAACTGATTGTGTCATTTGGCCGGCTATAAAGACTATTTTAATCAGATCAAAGCCGGTTTCGATCCTTGATTCAGACTCGATGTGATATTGTGCTGCATCTGCAATAAAACTATTCAGGTTCCACGCCCTTAAAGATTCGGCACCAATTTCGGCATGACTCCTTCCAAAAGTGTTGGTTTCAGTTTCAAGAAGTAATTCTTCGTGGTGAAATGTGTGGGGAATCTGAGTATACACCTCCGGGTAGGCAGCTTGCAGGGCTAACCTACCGATGTCGTGGATGAGTCCTGCCAGAAATGCTTCTTCGGGGTAGGGATAATCCATTGTTTCGGCGATCTGTTCAGCTAGAACCGCACTTTTATAGCTGTGATACCAGGAACTGTTTACAAAACTGGTGTCAGGGGCAGTCGAATCAATAAGTGCCTTTTGCATGGAAGCTGTGATTATAAGGTTGGACAGAACTTCCGTACCGAGTCCGTTCATAATCTGATGCATCTTTGTTACCCGGTTTGAATCAACAGTTCCAGGAGTGCAGAACATCTGCATGGCTTTGGCCATAAGAGCTGGATCGCTGCTGAAAATCTCGAGCAGTTCATCTTTTGAAAGATCCCCCTGGGATTGCAGGTCCAGAGCTTTTGACAGCAGTGTGGTCGGGCTTGGCAGACTCAGAGGATCGATTATACCGCTGGAGTGAGAGAAGGGGACAATGGATTCCTGTGAATTATCTGCACCACTCTTTTCCTCCTGGGGGTAATGTGGCTCCTCGTCCTTTGAGTTCGGGGAGGAAAGGCTGTCATCCGGATCATCCTCTGCAGACTGTAAAGATTCAGGGATGCCGTTCTCTGGAACTGAGAGGTCTGATTGGGCAAAATCGAAGTAGCGCTGCCAGAAATGAGTAAAATCTGTCTGACTCTCTTCTCTGTCACTGTTTTCTAAAAGGATTGACACCATTGCTCGAATACACTGTGAACCAATGGAGTTGGGATAGAGAGTCAGTACCGGTTCCTGTTGTCGTATAGCAGTCTCAATGTTGGGATCGTGCAGTACTATTCCGGCCGGAGCAATTTCAATATCGAGGTGTTTGTCCACTACTGATTTGAACCGGAGATAGGTCCTCCTTGAGATAGGGACGCTGGGACATTTGTTCACTAGAATTTTCACCGTTCCTTTATAAGCGTTTGCAGACATTACTTTCAGGAGAGCGTACGCATCGGTGAGGGATGTGGCTTCGGAGGTGATAATCAGAATGGTTTCACTGCTTGCAAGACAAAAAGCAATAACACTCCCGGAGATCCCGGAAGAAGTGTCAATGAGGAAGTAATCGTAGTCCGGCAGTTGGGAAAAGGAAGATATAAGAGCGGAAATTTTGTCTTCCCCCAGGTTGGCCATTTTTTGGATACCTGAACTGCCGGGTATAATCTCGATGCCGATCTCCGGGTGGAGGATAATCTCATCAAGCTCTTTGTCTCCAAAAATGACATCATCAAGAGTGTTCTCCGGCTGAAGGCCTAAAAGGATATCCACATTGGCCAGACCGAGATCCGCGTCGAAAAGACAAGTGAGAAAATTACGTCGGGAGATTTCAAGGGCCGTATTGACGCTGATGGTTGTTTTGCCGACACCACCTTTACCACTTGTTATGACAATTGTTTTAGTCACAGATTTTTATCAGTTAAATAGGTGTTTTGCAACAGTCCTGAAATCTATAAAATTACAATAGGATAGCATATTTACAGTGCCAACTCCAAGCCTTTTTATCGATTCTTCCTTCCTTGACGATCACTTGAAATACTATGATATGTTTGCAGCGATTGCTGTTTCGCATTTTCGATAAGCCTGGCGATTGCAAAAAACAGGTGTAATTTATCCTTTCAAAGAACCCGCAATCCCTGATAAAACTTGACAAACAGCGCTTTTTATGAAATCATCCCAAACAGTTAAATTTTTTATAATTGCACAGGGAGAGGGACTCTTTGAATGAAGAGTAAGGAACACATATTTTCACATGTGCAGGGGTCACTGCCACTCCCGTCCCTTCCACATATACTTATCAAACTCATCGATGCCTGTGATGACGAAGATATTCCCATCAGCGCCGTTGCCCCTCTTATTGCCAAGGATACCGCTCTCAGTTCAAAGGTTTTGCGATTGGTAAATTCAGCCTACTTCGGACTGCACAGAACATTTTCAAACCTGGAGCAGGCTGTTGTTTATCTCGGTGCCGCTACCGTAAAAAATCTGTCGATAACAGCTTCTGTTCAGCAGGTGTTCAAGGGAATTAAAAACAGGAATGGTGATTCCTTCCAAATCGGCAGTTTCTGGTACCACTCTCTGCTGTGTGCCACCCTGGGGAAAAGAATTGCCAGAGAAATTAATTATACGAATATTGAAGAAGCTTATTTAGCAGGTCTTCTGCATAATATCGGCCACCTTGTTCTGTTTGTGATGTTTCCAAAGGAATTTACCGTTCTTCAGGAAGAACTGGCTGCCGGCGTTGACCAGTGTGCTGCAGAAGATCGACAGATCGGCATTACCCACTGTGAAGCCGGTTCCATGTTGCTTAAAGAATGGAATATAGGTTCACTCCTTGCTGATGCAGCACTTTATCATCATGATCCTGTGGAACATATTCAGGAGGGTTTTCCACTTGTTAAAATTACTTTTCTTGCAAACTGGATTTCAGAATTGTCGGAATCTGAATCAGATGACGACTATTTGATGGGTAAAAACCTTCTGGGTCTTGATAAGACACAGATGGAGCAGGTGATAGCAGGTGCAAAAGAAGAGGTTGTTGCGATAGCTCAGGATCTGGAAGTTAACATAAGGATTCCCGGTGCCGCATCTCAAAGACGTAAAAATGGTAAACGCCACTATTTGCCGGCTGACGGCCGGGACAGAGATGATGAAACGGGACTGTTTCTTGAGAAAAACCAGGAGCTTGTCAGGCAGGTAAGAAAAGACTCCCTTCTTATCGGTTTTCTCAAGAGCCTTGTTTTGACAGACAGTAAAAATGGTATCCTGGCTGCCACTGAGGAAATCATACGTATCCTCTTTGCTTCAGAGACAATTTTCTTTTTACTTTACGATTCCGAAGCCAAGAGGCTTACAGGTCATTCCTCTAATGAAAACCGACACAGGGAGTTGGTTCGGGATCTGGTTCTCCCTGTTGCAAACAGTACAAGTCTGGCCTTCAAGTCATTTAGTGAAAACACTATTCTCACCTTGTTTAAGGATGGGGAGCAGTCAAATAATCTGGCAGACATACAACTTTTTAATGTTATAAACAGTAAGGGAATGATATATCTGCCGATGCGTGTGAAGCAGGAACGGATTGGGGTGATCGTTATCAGCATATCGGAGGAAAAAGAGAGGGACGTCTCTCGTCACCATAAACAGCTGCAGTTGATTGCAGAGCAGACTGCCATTTCATTACACCTGGAGGATATGGGCCGCAAGGAGGAGCGGAAGCTTCAAGCTGAGCGTATGGCTACAGCCTCTCTGGCTGCAAGAAAGGTTGTGCACGAGGTAAACAACCCTCTTGGAATAATAAGCAATTATCTGAAATTGCTTGAAATAAAGATTTCAGACAAAACAGACATACAACAGGAATTGCAGATACTTGATGAGGAAATAAACCGCATATCCACAATTATTGACCAATTCGGTACGTTTGCTGAGACCACGAGTACGACATACAAAACAAAAAGGATCAATGTCAATGATCAGATAAGCGATATGCTGAAGATCCTGACTGTTTCTCTTCTTGATCCCGCAGGTATTGAAGCTGATTTTAGTCCTGAGCCTCTGCTTGTTGAAATTTCAACTGAACAGGATAAGCTGAAACAGATTATCATTAATCTTGTGAAGAATTCTGCTGAGGCTATGAATAGCGGCGGTTTAATTGCCATTACCACCAGCAACAAAGTTAAAGATAATATAACCAGAGGCATCGTGATCACCATCAGTGACGACGGTTCGGGAATTCCGGAGAAAATCCGGGAGAAGCTCTTTTCACCGTTTATGACGACAAAGGGACATGGCCACTCCGGTCTTGGACTCTCCATCGTTCACAAAGCTGTTCAAGATCTCGGTGGAACAATTGAATGTGAGAGCAATAGAGAAAAGGGAACATGTTTTACACTTTCTCTACCGCTCAATCTCTCAGATGTTGAAAATGGAAATGGAGTTTGAGAATGGACGTTTCGGCCCACATCCTGCTGGTTGATGATAACCTGAGATTTGCAGAGAGTCTCCAGCAAATACTCCGTATACAAAATTATCCCAGTACTATTGCTCTCAGTGGGGAAGAGGCTCTGGAGTTACTTGAGCAGAAACCCTTTGACCTTGTCCTTCTGGATGTTGACCTCCCTGAAATGAGTGGTGTTGAAACCCTTGATTTGATTAAAATATCGTGTTCCCTGTTGCCGGTTATAATGATAACGGGCAACACCACGGTGGAAACTGCAGTTGCAGCGATGAAAAAGGGCGCTTATGACTATCTGAAGAAACCGATAGTGCATGAGCTGCTCAAGGCAACCATTGACAGTGCCATTAGGCACGCCAAACTTAAAAAAGAACTTAATGACAGTGAAAAAAGGTTTAAAACGCTCACCGAGGCTTCCTGGGAAGGGGTAATAGTTCATAACAAGGGGCTTATCGTTGAAGGGAACCAGCAGTTTTTTGATATGTTTGGCTACCGGAAAGAAGAGCTGATAAGAACGCACATACTGGAGAGAATTTTTAACAGGGACTCCCTCGTACAGATTCAGAGCAGGATTGAAAATGGCACTACCGGTTCCCATGAAGCAATTGGTGTGAGAAAAGACCGCTCTGAATTTCCCCTTGAAACCCGATCCAGTTACATTAAATTTCAGGGACAGAATTTACGGGTTTGTGCGATACGGGATATAACCGAGAGAAAAAAAGCGGAAGAGGAAAATCTTAATTTGCAAATGCAGCTTGCCAAGGCAAGTAAGATGGAGGCTCTCGGCCTGATGGCGGGTTCTGTTGCCCATGATCTCAATAACATTCTTGCGGGGATTGTGAGCTATCCTGAAATTTTGCTTATGGGTATGGATAAATCTGATAAGCACAGGGAATCAATAAAAATTATTCAAAAAGCAGGCAAAAGAGCAGCGTCAGTTGTCTCAGATCTTATCACCATTGCCCGGGGAACGACAACCCCCAAGATAGTAAAAAACCCAAACTCCATCATAGCTGATCATCTCTCCTCCATCGAGCATCAGGATTACATCACCAAATTTCCCGGGGTGACCATTTTGTCAGATCTGAACTCCAATCTTTCGAACATGTATTGTTCTGAGATGCAGATCAATAAGGTGTTGATGAACCTGACCGGTAATGCCATGGAAGCTCTGGTGGGTGATGGTTTAATTGCTATTACCACCGAGAACGTCCATCTCTCCGAATCAGTTCTGGCATATGAAAAAATAGAGGCTGGAGATTATATTAAAATTACTGTTTCAGATACCGGTTCCGGCATCCCCGCAGAGGATCTCGACCATATCTTTGAACCTTTTTATTCCAAAAAAGTTATGGGAAGAAGTGGAACGGGGCTTGGGCTGGCAATTGTCTGGTCCACAATCCACGATCACGGGGGATTCATTAATGTCAAAAGTGGACAGGAAGGGACTTCATTTGAGGTTTTTATACCTTCAACAGACGAAGAAGAACTCTGCAGCAGTCCTGCCCTGTCCCTCAATGCATTGAGAGGCAACGGGGAGGCTATTCTTGTGGTCGATGATCAGGAAACGCAATGTTTAACAACCCGTAATCTGCTCACAAACATTGGTTACCAGGCCTTTACGGTAACCAGTGGCGAAGATGCTTTAAAACTCTACAACAAGACCCCGGTTGATCTGGTTATTCTGGATATGATTTTAGAGCAGGGGATGAATGGCAGAGAAACCTACGAACAGATGTTAAAGATTAATCCACAGCAGAAGGCCATCGTTATCAGTGGCTTTTCGGAGAACGAAGAGTTAGCAAAAATTCAGGAACTTGGTGTGTCACATTTTATCAGAAAGCCCTATACTCTTGATCAACTCGGCATCGCAGTTAAGCAGTCTCTATTGGGTGCTTTGAAAAATTAGAAGTTTCCATAACGAAGAGATTGTAAGAAAAAGAAAATTTTCAAGGTAACTTGCAAGACATTCCTGCCAAATTGCAGTAATTTCAAAGATACTTCCCCTCCGAATCCCTCTCCGTCCGGGGAGCAACATGACTTTCATATAAAGGTATTAATACGCAATATGCGTATTATATTGACATATGTTTAAAATACATGTCAGTATAGTATTAATTGTAGGCAGGTGATATGGGAATATGTCGATTAATATCAGCATGGTATGATGATATAGTTATTCTTTTCATTTATAGACTTGATTACAAATAGAATTTAAATTATTAATTATTTACTTAAGTTCTTTTTATATATGGTGGCCCTTGTTCTCTGGTGGATGAGAGTACCAACTTGATAAAATAATTCATAGGAAAACAGATCAGAAGAAATGAAGAATATTGCAACTAAATACCTTGGTTTAGATCTGAAGAATCCCGTCATCATCGGCAGTTGCGGGTTTACAAATTCAATAGACAAGATAAAGGAACTTGCTGAAAACGGTGCTGCTGCGGTTGTTCTGAAATCACTTTTTGAAGAACAGATCCAGGCTGAAATGTCCAGTAATATCGAAAGCTATAATACAGATTACCCCGGCGCAACTGACTATGTTCGCGAGTATACCCGTGGAAGTGAGCTAAACGATTATCTCAGCCTGATTTCCGGTGCCAAAAAGAGTGTAGATATTCCAGTTATAGCCAGTGTTCACTGTGTCTCTGGGGCAGAATGGGTCTCTTTTGCCAAATCTGTAGAGGAGGAAGGAGCCGATGCTCTTGAGCTGAACATTTCCCTGTTGCCGAGCAATCCCCGAATAACCAGTGAAGAGAACGAAAAGAGATATTTTGATATTCTCAATAGTGTCGGTGAAAAGACTTCCATCCCTATCGCCCTGAAGATGAGTCACTACTCGGCATCTCTTGCAAATCTGATCTCAAAACTCAGTTGGAGCGACAAGGTGTCGGGTTTTGTTTTGTTTAACCGGTATTATACACCGGATATCGATATAGACAATCTGACAGTTAAATCCTCCAATGTACTCAGTACTCCGGAAGAAATTTGTGGATCTCTCAGATGGATTGCCCTGATGTCGGGGATTATTGAAAAAGACCTGGTGGCGTCAACAGGCGTCCATGACAGTGAGGGGCTGATTAAGCAGATTCTGGCTGGAGCAACTGCAGTCCAGGTGGTTTCCACTATATATAACAATGGCCCGGAGCAGGTTCAGGTAATTATTGAAGGACTGGAAAAATGGATGGCAGAAAAATCTTTTGACTCCCTGGAAGAATTCAGAGGAAAACTGAGTTACGGACAGGCGGAGAATGCTGATGTGTTTGAACGTACTCAGTTTATGAAATATTATGCCGGTATGTCGTAGAATTACTCCCATTGAATCACAAAACACTGAATCTATGCTGACATTTCCAAAAGGGGGCGCTCACCCGCCGGAATTAAAGGAGCAGACCGCTGAGTTGAGCATTGAAGTGATGCCTGTTCCTGATGAGCTTGAGCTCATTCTCGGTCAACATATTGGTGCC
>MAXH01000060.1 GCA_001750925.1 Desulfobulbaceae bacterium S3730MH12 | reverse complement strand
TCCTCTTCAAAAATGAGATGGTTACGGCCTCCAATGTGAGTCTCCCACGAACAGGGTATTGTCAGCCGGATACCATTCCAGCCAATCTGTCTGAATGTGTTCATGAGCAATGATAGTTATCGGGGGATAAGGTGTGACCAGTCAGATTTTTTCAACTCTTCCCTGCGCTTTTCATCTGTCTGTTCAAAGGCTTCATCACACATTTGCATAAAACAGATTCGTTCTTCTTCAATGCGGTCGGGATAGGAGAGTTTGACGACACTACCCATGGTTTCGTCGGGATCTTTAGCGTTGTATTGAAGGTTCAGGCTGACTCGGTTTTTATCTTTGTCGATAAAATACCATTTCCATACACGAAGCATGCCAAAGGAATCCCCTTTCCAGGAATCGGGCGCGCCATATTTTTTCCTGTATTTTTTAAGCAAGGTCTTATAGAAAGACTTGCTTTTATCTTCATATTTCAGCCTGATTTTTAGTATTTCCCCATCATACTTACATACACCGTAGGAAATTACTCCTTTCCTGAACCCGTGTCGGTCGGTGACTACAACCTCTTTCATAAAGTTGGATTGTATGATATCCGGATAGGTGTCAATGCGACTTCCAAGGACGATTCCCCCGACCTCACGGGGGGCATTTTCAGCAAAAAGTGATGGGGGAACCAGCATCATTGCAAGGGAAAGAATGGATATGGTTGTAATGTTCCTGATTGTTTTCATGGATTATATTTAGTGGTCCAGAACTTTTTCCTTAGGATAGTCGGCCTGTGTGTTTCCAGTACTATACACAAATATGGTCATATACAGTTACCCTGTCAAGTTCCGTGACGTTGTAGGTAATTCGGTACAGTCGGCTTGCAGGGATACCTGCTATCAAGTGTGGTTGTTCCTGGGTGCTAATAGGCCATATGGCCAAGAGATTTCATGATAAGGGCAAAACCCATGGCAAACATACCGCTGAGCCCCATTCCGCATGAAAAACCTGCCAGCAGAACAGGTGCATATTGCCGCCACATGGGGCCATATTTTTTTAAAAAGAAATATCTGCCCGCAAATGCTCCAAGTACCTCGAGGATAAGGCCGTGGGGGGTCGATTGACCAAGACCGCGGACTACGCCATAGATGAGGAGAACCGGAAGACCGAAAACACTCAGCACAGCATACATGACAAGACCGAAACCGAGCCCTGAGAAAATGGTTGTTCCGTTTAACGCCTGATAGAACATTGAATTTCCTTCCAGGGTGGAAGTCTGCATAAGCAGAGTATTTAAGGCCTGCAGATGCCAGAGTTCCTGGGCGAAAGGGTAGCTTGCTGACGGGATGGGAGCCAGACGCCAGATGAACTGTGAAAATATTAGACTTGCCACCATCACTATCGGGAAAACAAGAAGTTCCGCCTTAATTATACCCCTGATAGAGGTACCTGTCAGTTCTATCTGGCGGAATTGAACCGTCGCCTCTCCGTAGTTATGGATGGGGATGGGGGCGTACCAGATCTCAATGCCCTGGTAGCCGAAAAAACGGGCGCCGGCTATAAAGCTTGCCTCACGGACAAGGGGCAGACTGACAAATTGTCCGGCAATCCCTTCCATCCTTGCAGTGATATAGGAAATAATGGGGGTATAGATAAATCCGTAGCCGAGAAAGAAGATCCAGGGGAATGAAGGCACAAGCCATACACAGAGTCCGACATAGGCCAGGGTGGAGAAAAAGTATATGGCTATGGCTATCCAGAAATTGAAATCACCCCTTCCTTCAGGAGGATTGAAGAGATCGTGGAGAGTGCCTCGGTCACCTTTACTTGAGCGAATGGAGTGGATGACGGACCAGATACCGATAAAGCCTATGGCGAGTCCAAGGCCGATGCCAAAACTCATATAGAAATCAAAATTGTTGGCGAAAACAGTATCCACTGTAGCCATGCCGGGATGCCAGCGGTGCAGTATACCTGCAGAATAAAGAATCGGGTTAAGGATAATGGTGATTATCAAGCCGATAAGTCCACCGATAACAGCCCAGAAAGGGAGGACCATTCCTACAAAAATAAGGCCGAGATCCAGTTGCAGTCCAGTTGCTACTGCTGGAAGAAAATCTTCCGTGTATCTTGTGGTTTCAATCCAGGGGATGGGAATGAGTCGTATCTGTTCGGTGAAGATAAGACCTGAGACAATGGGCAAAAGGACATAGATGGAGCCGAAGGCAAGGCCGATTACCCCTCCGATGGAAAAGACTCTCCATTTCCAGCTTGCCTTTTTCTCCTCAGCGGATTCTGCCAGGGCCATTGTGCCAAGAGCAGCTACCGGTGCCATGGGAAAGGGGAGTTTTTCTACATCGGAAGTAATTCTGTACAACGCATAGCCGAGGCCGAAGTGATCAATACGTTGAATAATCTGTGAACCAACCAGGAGAAGGATCGGTATCAGCCAGTCTCTATGGAAAAAACTTCTTTCCACCATGGACGGTGAGTCTGCTCCCGGTGCTACCCAGGTGGGGATGAATTCAGTCACTCCAAGCATTCGTGCTGCATCCGACTGTACAAGATATTGATTCCAGAGCAGCCCTGAAAAAGGGGATGCAAGTGCGGCTCCGGCCATATAGTAGAGCAGAAAAATTTCCTGTTGTTTGAGGTCGGAATGGGCGCGTTTGGCAATCTCGGCAAAAAGGATGATGGTTACCCAGCGTGCCGCCGGTCCGATTCCCTGTCCGATCACCAGTTGCAGGTACATCGACCCGGGCATCATTAAAAAACCGATGAAAATGGCACCAATGATGGTTTTCCAGTCGAATCCTTCTTCGAAATGGTCGGGAGGTGGGAGAAGATCCCTATATTCTTTTAGTTCCTTGTCATCATACATAGTTGGCGAAACCCCTTTCTTCTAGTTGGGCAGTACCTGATAACTTATATCTGCAAATAGTCCTATAAGAGCCCATCCCCCACCCATGAGAAAATCTCCAATGATCAACCCGATAAAGAAGAATTGCAGTTTCCTGAAGAGGACAATCCCTCCATATCTCATACAGAGGGCGTTGCAGGCCCAGCCGATGAAAAAACTTACCCAGAGAATGCGCATGGCAGAGCTGTAGGCTGTAAGGTAGCCGATAGGATGGATCGGCCACCAGTAGAGTCTGTGATAGCAGACTACAAGGAGAAGCATGACAATGGTACCGGTAATAGCGAAAATAAAAACCCAGTTTCCTGTAGCAGGTGCGGATGTGGCGAGTCTGTAGATATTTTCATATACCGAGAGTGTGGTTCTGGTAGCCCAGTCTAGTTGCAGTTCCCGGATGCCAAAGCGATAACAGAGAAGCAGCATGGCCAGAACAGAGGTTATCATGGAGACGACAATTGTGATGGCCAGACAGGAAAAGAGCATAAGGGCGGGTCGTTTGTTCTGATGCAGATGCCGTGCATGGAGGAGTGAAGGCATAAGCGATTCCCTGAGATCGACAAAGAGAACCTTCTGGCTCATACCTGCAAGCATACCACTTGCACCGGCCAGCATTTTGGCGCCAAAGAGAGCAATCAACCCATCGGTTGGAGCCGCTGTGAGGGTGAAATAGGCAAGCCCTCCCTGGCAGATAATACGTGTGGCAACAAGCATTATCATGAAAAAAGCACCTGTTACAAGGACTGCCGACAAAGGGCTCATGCCCATCCATACATACCAGCCGATTATAATTGCAAAACCGGCTATTGCTCCCCAGAAGGAGATACGCACATCGAACCATTCGGATCTGTCCGGCGCCGGTTTACTGAGGAAGAATGACTGTTTACATACTTCCATAAGATGGTGCCTGGCAAGCCAGAGGAGAAAAAGAAAGAATACTCCGTATGCTCCAATCATCTGCATCTCTTCCGGTCTGGCGATGGTCGGGCCGAATGTTACTCCCAGTTCAGAGGCGGGGATGGAATAGCCGAACAGATCAAGGATACCGTAGAGCAGACAGCCGCCGAGGAAAAAGAACCAGAAAGAAAAAGAAATCTGCCTGGAGGTCAAAAAAGCAAAGCCGATAAAAGCCGGATAGATATATATTTTCAACTTGTGAAAACCTGTGAGCAGGCCGCTGTCTGAAAAATATGGTCCGGCAAGGATCAGGGTGGGGATCGCAGGTACAGACGGATAATAGAGGTTTAAGCCGTTTATCAGGTGGAGCAGAACCGGTATGGCCAGCCCGGTCAGGAGGAAACGGTTAAGAAAGAAACTGCCCACAGTACCTTCATCCACAGCCTTGCTTAACATTTCAGGCACTTTCAACAGGGGGAAATTCATCCGCTCATTATGGATCCACTGCCTGGAGAGGATATTGATCAGCAGCAGCATGACGGTATAGCAGACCAGTACAAAAAAGCTCCATGCCAGCAGGGGTCTGATCCAGGCAACCCAGGGGATTTCAGAGAAAATCTCCAGCCACCCCATGGTCCTCCCTCCGGCGATGCCATTGTAGATGAGTTCAATTGCGCCATGATCAGTGGGTATAAGCGCGGGAGGTATAAGCGGATGAAGAACCTCCTGCCAGCGATTTCCCATGGAGGCAAAATGAACAGGTGCAGTCAGGTTGATGAGAAAGGTGCGGGCAAAGCCTGTATAGGCGATACCCGATCCTATGACCATCTCTATCCATATTATCAATAATTCAGACCCATTCAGCAGAAGGGAGGATTTGAAGAGTCTGGAGACGATGGTGATGCAGATTGCCAGAAGAATGAAGACAAAAAATGGTGCCAGGGGAAAATGCCCTCCGCCCAGGGGGGTCGCCTGCATGTAGATATTGTTATAGGGCGTTAACAGACAGATCCCGGCCGCAAGGAGTATGCCAATCACCCCGGCCCTCAGTCGGATAGGTAATCGTGTCGGTTGATTAGGCGTATTCATAGTATCAGAGGACATTGGCGGACAGATCCTTTTCAGCAATAATTTTTTGAAAAGAAAGCTCTAACTGTTTATGGGTCTCGCTATCGATGGAGCGCCAGATGAGGAGCTGTTTACGGAACTCATAGAGAAACGATTTGTTGATACGCTGCCATATTCCTGATTCTCCGGACAGTCTGTGCAGGGAGATTTTTATTTCAAGAAAGTTGTCCCCCTCCCTGGCCGGGCAGAACTGTACATCAACATGCTGCAGGATTCCGAAGTCGAAAGGTGCAAGCCACACCTTGGCACTGATATGGAGACATCTCAAATCTTCTGGAGAATCCGATTCATGAACCATTTTCACTATTTCATCCACGGTGGAACAGCTGAAGAGTATCTCTACAGGTCCTGTGGAAAAAAGTCCGTGGGATATATCCTGGTGTCCCTTGAAATAGTCGTAAATAAAGCCTCCAATGGACTCATGTTCCTCATATTTCATTAAAAAAGGCAGGGTGAGTTCAATTGTATTATTCACCGGGGCAGGGAGTTTAAATGTCTGTTTGACATCGGGTATGGCTATGCGGGCCGCCACCCTGGATGGGTAGATAACGGATATGAGAACAACTATAATGACGAGCACCATGGCGGCAACCCCGGCCATTGATGAGTAGTTTACAGTAATACCCTGCCAGATCGATGTCGTGGAGAGCAGGGCCGCTGAAACCTGGGCCACCAGATAGCCAAGGACTACTGAAACGACTGCCAGGGCCATCGCTTCCGCGACAAAGAGAAAACTTACATGGGAAGGAGCAAGGCCAACGGAGGTATATACGGCTATTTCACCTTTACGTTCATAGACGGAACTGATCATTGTATTCAGTACTATGAGGATAGAAATGAGCAGGGGAATTATTATATTCGGAACCCCGCTGTAGTTCATTGTGTCACTGATATTATAGAGGCGGACTCCACCTTCCTCGCCGGTAAATATGGCCAGATTGAACCTGTCTGTGAGTTGGGTGGCAATAGAAGGAATATCGGCTTCATTGTCCGGTTTTACAGCAATATTTTTCAGTTGACCGCCTGCTGCCAGTAGGGTTTTTGCCGGGATAATCGCTGTCTGGTTTGCCGGGATATGCTGATATCTGCTCTGGAAAGAGAGTATGTCATCGCCGGATTCAAGGGCATCCTGCTCCGCTTCAGTGATGTCGGAGCCGGCCTCGTCGGGAAAGATTACAGGCGTGAGGGGTTCACCATCCAGATCTACAGCCTTATCAAATATCTCTCCCTTAAAGGTACCGATAACGGTGAACGGTATCCCCCAGAGGGAAATGAGTTTATTCTCCCCTCCCATTACCCCGAGTTGTTCAGCCATCTGTTCTTCCAGGATGATCGCCTGGTTGTCTGATTCTTCAAACCATCTTCCTGAAGTGAGCAGACGATCCAGACCTGTTACTGCAGTTTCATTGGGGCTTAATCCGATCAATCCATGAATCTCAATTTCAGCCTTTTCCGTCCTCAGTGGCACCGTCACCGGTTTGGTGGGATCCTTGCCTGCAAGCCAGACACGGGGAGCGGGTTTGCTTATTGCCGTCATGCTGCCCACCAGAATGTCAGTTGCCTGGGGCGGAAGACTCTGCCAGTTTACTTTCTTTAACAACAGTCCTTTGTAAGGGGCATCCGGTCTAAAGTCGAGGCGAACCTGTTTCCGGTTTGACTTGATGGTTGTAAAACTCATTATGGTAAAGGTTAAGATAATGAGTGTACTGCAGGTAAGCAGTGTCCTGATCCTTCTCCTTCTGAGGTTTGAAACTCCGAGAAAAAAGGCGGCCACAAAGGCTTTCCAGCGACTGATTTCTTCAGGCCGTTTATGGGTAGCCCGGCGCTGGAGAAGGATCATTTCATCTTCAAAGCGGAAGAAGATTATCAGAGTCACCATGAAAGAGAGCCCGATAATGAAAAAGGCCAGAATAACCACCATGGGGCTGTACGCCAGGTCAAAAGCGGGGTGGACATTGTAGATAATTACAATAAGCAGAACCAGAATAAGGAAAAAGGCGACAATTCGTTTATAAATATGGGAAAAATTAAACAGGAATCGTTCCATGACAAAGGCGAACGGCACAAACAGAGCGATATAAAAAAGCACACCGAAAAGGACATCTTTCTGGGTTTTCTCTATCTGTACATAGACTCTCGCCCCAAGTGCAAGGGATTCGGCAGCGGCCTCACGGCTTATGGAATAAGTCAGTGCGGTAAGGGCTTCGCTGCTTGTTTTCAGTGCCTTTAAACCTCGCTCTTTCAGGTCGTTGATCCTCTCATCATAGATACCGTGGGATTCCAGGTTGTCAATACGGGGAGTGAGCAGGGTCCAGGCATCTCTTGCCGCATGGAAAAGAGTGTTGGGGATTGAAGGGTACTCTTCTACGGAGTAACCGCTTCCCATGGGATTTTGGCTGGAGCCGTTTGTAAGTAGTATCTTGTTGGTCAGTACCGTGTCCGAGAGAGTCAGCTTCAGCATGGTTCCCGGTTCTGTGTAGATAGATGATATTATAGAATCCCTGGTATCTATCCGACTGTACCAGTAGTGTTGCGGTGGCGCGTCCCGTCTGCCGTCATAGAGAAAGAGTTTTGTCATATGGGCAAAACTTCTTGGCTCCAGCAGGTCGAAAATCGTCGTCTCTCTGCAGTTAAACATGATGAGATCCGTTTTCATCGATTTTCGAAGGATCTTAAGGCGGTAATTGACTTTGCCCGTCTCTTTTTTGTCAATGGCCCAGATAACTTTTCCTGTGTCCTCATCAAAGCGGTATCCTTCGATGATCAGTTTATCGAGCACATTTTTTTTATCGGCAAAGCCTTTAATTCTAAAATATCCTGACTCATCAACGATGGCATAGTATTTATTCAATCCCTGGTAGGCGAGGATGGTGGTCTTGAGGGCAGGGTAGTTGGCAAAAAGCTCACCCTGCAGAAGAAGGTTGGTACGGGCTGATAGTGTGGCAAAACCGTCTCTGGGCAGTTTGTCGGAGTGGATTTTCGGCGCCCATATCAGCTTATCTGTTAGTTGCTCAACAAGGCGGGCCTGATCCAGCAGGTAGGGCCAGTTTATTTTATCAACGGTATCGGAAGGGGTACCCCAGAGAATACGGCTGTCTCCGGTTGTGACAAGACTGATACCCAGATAACCTGCCAGTGAACTGACTTCTCCGCCAAGGTTCGGTTTATCGAGAAACCATGAATCCCAGGTTCGCATTCGGCTGGGCCTGAGACTGTTCTGGTAATGTGCAAGAGAGTTGTCCGGTGAGTCAGTTTTTTCAAAAATGTCGGCAATTGTACTGTAGATACCTGTTCTGTTGATTGTCTGTTTCAGAGGGTACAGCCACCCCCGGTGAAAGCCGCCGACACCGTTGCCGTGACTGGAAAGATGAAGACTTATAATACCCGCGACCTCATATTCCCTGACAAGTGCCCGGAAACTGGTTGCAGATTTGAGTGCCTGGAGCTGATCTTTTGCGCCGGTGGTTTTCAGTTCAATGCTCTCAATGGCAAGGGGGATTATTTCCTCCAGCAGGGCAGTTTGATCCTCGGGCAACTGATGCAGGTCTTCAGCCCAACCCAGCCTGCGAAAGAGCAAACGCTGGTTTGCAACTTCCTTTATCAAGCTGCGGGTTTCTTCCGTCTGTACCTTGAGCCGTAGCTGCATAAGATGCCGGGAGATCTGATCAACCCTGTATTTCAGGTTCTGGCTGATTGCCTCACCAAGGAGAGCATCTCTTTCTTTATCCTCTGCCAGGGGGAAGTGTAACTGCTTGAGGAGCTCAAGATTTGTTCTGTTCTCCTTGATAATTTGTTGTAACCGCCGCTTATAACTGCGTAATTCTTTTGACCGGGCGTTCATGCTCCAGATTGTATCCCGCATACCGGCGAGGGTTTGGCTGTTGCCGCTGGTGGCAAGGAGCATTACTGAGCGTCCCTGGGGGTTTTGTGAGAGGGTTTTGGCAATCTCCAACAGGGTGGCAATGGATGTGGCGGCATCGGCGCCGGGAGAATCTCCGGCAACGAATTCATTATTGTCAAAAAAAGCTTCGAGGATGACGAGTTCCTGCTTCAGCTGGGGATCGGTCCCCGGAATGAGAGTATAGATATTTCGTGCCAGAAAGTTTTCCCATACCGACGAAGACTGCAGTTCCACCTGGTCGACGAGGGGAGCGTTACCGGATGAAAAAGATCCGAATATTATTTTTGCATTTTCCTGGGAAATCCAGAAACAGGGGAACTGGAGTGGGGATAGTTCATGCTTTTCGGTGAAAAAAATGTTGCCTGCACTGTTTTCACTTTCAAGATAGATCAGTGCCCTGGCGCCAAGGGCGGCGAGCATCTGCCAGTTGCGTCCTGAGTCAAAATCCATCAGGATTATCGAATCTTTGATGGATTTTCCATCAAGGCTTTGAAGATCACCTTTGCCGACGTAATACAAAGGGCCTGATATTACCCCGTCAGTTGCCTCCGGCGTAATTGCATTATAGATGAACGGTTTGAGTGAATGGGTTTTACCGCTGAAACTGAGAGTTGCTCCACGAGAGCGTCGGACAGGAAGTTCATAATAGTGAGAGTCGGTTGTAAGTCCCAACTCCTGCAATCTTTGTTCTACATAATCAGCGGCTTTCTTATAACCCGGTGAACCTGTGGTTCGGCTGTCAAAGCTGCTGAGGGTTTCAATTGTTCTGTGCAGTGAGGAGGGATCAATCCCACCCACGGATGAGACCGCCTGACCCACAAGGATCACGGTGAAAATAATGAAGCAGATTAAGCGGCAAGCATTGTGCATGAATTTCCCTAGGCGGCGGCTTCCAACCCTCCCGTCCTAATCTCCAGCTCATCTCTATTCTGAATTTTATCTATCCGGCCATCCCGTATCCAGACAACTTGATCTGAAACATTGAGCATTTTATAATCGTGGGTTGCGGAAATAACAGTGACACCACGTTCTACACTGAGCTCTTTCAGCAGGTTGATAATATCTTCACCGGTGGTCAGGTCGAGATTGCCTGTTGGTTCATCTGCAAGAACAATTGCCGGGGTGTTGGCCAGAGCCCTCGCTACGGCTACCCTCTGCTGTTGCCCGCCGGAAAGCTCCGAAGGGCGATGGCTATGCCTGCCTGTTAAACCGACCTGCTCCAGCAGAGCCATTCCTCGTTTAGTGGCGTCATCATTGGAAACACCGGCAAAAGTCATCGGCAGAGTGATATTCTCAAGAGCCGTCATAACGGGGATAAGGTTGAAGGTTTGAAAAATATAACCGATCTTACGGCAGCGGAGCCAGGCAAGTTCGTACGCATCAAGCTGAGCGATATCCACCTCATCAATAAAAACTTTACCCGCTGTCGGTTTGTCGAGGCCGCCAATCATGTTAAACAGGGTTGATTTTCCCGACCCGGAGGGCCCCATGATGGAGATGTACTTTCCTGTTTCGATCTCAAGGTCGATGCCCTTGAGAACTTCGATTACAATTTTTCCCAGGTCGAAATTTTTGGTGACCCCGCGTACACGGACAATTTGTTTACTTTCAGCCATAGCAGATGTGTGTTGTTCTATTTATTGATAAACTCGTAAAAATCTCAGTTTCGATGGATAAGAAAAAAGCTTCATATTGGAGGCGTGCAATTTTTCAATTATTTCGGCGTACATACGGTACGTCGTAATGATTGAAAAATTGCAACAACGAACAAGATGAAGACTTTTTACGACGCCATCTTTATTGTTCAACCCTCATGGCGTCAACCGGTCGCATTCGAGCGGCTACTATTGCCGGGTAAAAAACGCCAAGCAGGCTTAAAAAGGTTCCGATGCAGAGGGTAAAAAACATGGTCGTACTGATTTGCAGCCAGGGAACATAAGGAAGGAGAGAAAAACCGAACCTGATCAGTGCCGTCAATAGTGCGGCGATTCCTCCAAGCAGTGCTCCTGCCAGAGCTCCGACCAACCCCTGCATTGTCGCCTCAAGCATAAAAATGCGCACGATGAAACGGTCCAGCGCTCCCAGACATTTCAACGTTCCGATTTCTCTGAATCGTTCTGTCACCGACATAAGTTGTGCATTGATAATACCGACGATACAGACAAGAAGAGAGAGGAAAACTATCCATCGCTGTTTAGCGGAGCTGCTGATAGTTGCATGCCCCGGGGAGATATCAAAGCCTGCTTTGGTAAGAGCCTGAAGATGCTCCGAACTGCCGCTGGTCAGCAACCCCTGGGCAATATCATTTCCAACCTGGGTGAAGGTTAGGAAGGAAACGGCAAGAACGAGGCTCATAGTGGTAACCATGGAACGGAAAAAACGGACACGAATGGACTGGTAGGCCATTTGGATGGATTTTCGCCAGGGCAATGCTACAAGACGCCTCATATCGTTCCTGATTAGCGATGGTTGTGAAAAACAAACGGTTCGTCTGTTTATTGTGAATCTTTCCTATCTCTGTCACTCTAGTTTTTTGAAGTTATATTGTCAACGTAACTATTTATCAGTAGTGTCCGGTTAAGAACTTGCAAGAGGGTTTGTGGGTTGTTTCTGGAGCGTCATCCTGTAAATTTCGTAGTATTTTCTTAACATTTTCGTGTTTGATTTTTATCAGTCTTTGCGAG
>MAXH01000059.1 GCA_001750925.1 Desulfobulbaceae bacterium S3730MH12 | reverse complement strand
GTTTCCGAGCTGGCTGATTCCAGTGTTAATCTTATTGTTCGTCCCTGGGTAGAGACTGCTGATTACTGGGATGTACGCCTCGAGTTGACCGAGAAAATCAAACTCACCTTTGATGAAAAAGAGATCTCTTTTCCATTTCCACAGCAGGATGTGCATATGTATCAGCAAACGCAGCAAGCCACTGAATAGTAAGATTTTGAGTAGAGTCATGCTGACCATGTTGATCGATTGGAGAGATTTATTTTGCAATCTTGATAACAATGGTTATTGTTCTTGTCGCTCTGATGCTAAACCCCATTGGGGGTATCAATCACACTATTAATTTTATCAGGAGTAAGAAATGAGCAATCTTGTAGTAGTGACTTTCGAGGATGAGGTGACTGCCTTTGAGATGCGGGCCGAGCTTGCGAAGATGCAGAAAGAATACCTGATTGAGATGGAAGACGCTGTGGTCGTGACCAAAGACGACAAGGGCAAAACAAAACTTCATCAGGCTACTAATTTGACGGCAGCCGGAGCTGTGGGCGGCAGCTTCTGGGGCATGTTGATCGGCCTGGTCTTTCTTAATCCTCTTATCGGCATGGCTGCTGGAGCAGGTGCCGGGGCCATCTCCGGGGCATTGGCCGATATCGGCATTAACGATAAGACGATGAAAGAGATGGCAGATTCATTTAATCCCGGCTGTTCCGCTCTCTTTGTTCTGGTGAAAAAATCTACCGGTGACAAGGTGCTGGAGCGTCTTGCCCCTTTTGCCGGCAAAGGTAAGGTTTTTCAGACCTCTCTTACCAAGGATAATGAAGACGCCCTTCGTGAAGTGTTGGAAAATGCATAGGCATAGCTGGCAAATAATAAATTAATAAAGGAGAAGAAAAATGGCAGAAGAAAAAAGTGGGTTTGAAGCGATGAAAGAGGCCATCGAGCAAATGCGGGATGAAATCAACCTGAAAGCCCATCTCGGTAAGGCAGAGGCCAAAGATGAGTTGGAGAAGATTGATAAAAAATGGCACGCTCTTTTGGATCAATACCAGCCGGTAGCCGATGAGGCCGGCAAAACTGCGGGCAAGGTAGCTGATAAAGCGGGTGAGGCGTTCGGGCAGGCTGCTGATGAGTTGAAAGCTGGATATGAGCGGCTCCGTAAACTTTTTTAGAAAGAATTTTTTGAAGGTACGAACACCCTTAAAGGGGTGCTGAACTGAGAAAAACTAACACAACTATGGAGGAAAATATGGCAGGTTTTATGGACATTCTTGGATCAATGGTGCAACAGGGTATGTCGGCATCTGGCGGCTCCCGTATGTCAAATGCACTTGGTGCCGGCAAATCAGGCGGTTCCCTCGATGATATCATGGGCAGTCTCGGCAAGATGCTTGGTGGTTCCCAATCAGGGCAGGCTGCCCAAGCCACTCAGGCAGGAGCAGGTGGACTTGGAGGAATGCTTGGTGAGGTACTTTCCGGACTTGGAAATAACAAGGCCGCTCTTGGCGGACTTGGTGCTCTTGCCGGTGCCCTGCTTGGCGGGGGAAAAAGCTCCGCCCGGGGAGCTGTTGGCGGCGGTGGGCTTGCCATGCTAGCCTCTCTGGCGATGTCTGCCTTAACAAAAGCCGGGCAGGCTCCATCACGACCTCCGCGGGCACTGCTGGAACCACAGACTCCCCAGGAAGAGCAGGCTCTTGAGCAGGATGCTGAGGTCATTGTTAAGGCGATGATTAACGCTGCCAAGGCTGACGGTCGCATCGATAAGACTGAGATTGAAAAAATTGTCGGCAAGCTGGAGAAAGATGGTCTTACCGGAGAAGAAAAGGAGTTTTTTACCACCGAGGCCAATAAGCCTATGGATATCAATGCTGTAGTTTCTTCGGCAGGTAGAGAGCCGGAGATGGCTGCCCAGGTTTACGCCGCCTCCTTGCTGGCAATTGAAGTGGATACACGGGCGGAGCAGCAGTATATGGAGCAGTTAGGGAAAGGTCTTGGCCTGCATCCGCAGGTGACGGATCATATTGAACGTACATTGGGTGTTTAGTACCTTAGAAAATTCCTTCCTGCTTTTTAGGAAGGAATTTCGTGAAGGTACTTATCCAGCGCAATCAAGCGTTTTTTGATTAGTCGGGTTAGTGCCTTGGAAATTATTCAAACATTTTTAAAAACACCGATTTATTCGGGTAAGGAGAACAAGATGGGTTTACTGAGTTTTGCAAAGGGTATTGGCAATAAGCTTTTTCACAATGAAGCTGAAGCATCGGATAAAATTACCGAGCATATTCAAGAGGATAACCCCGGGGTAAAGGATCTGCAGGTAAGTATTGATAACGGAGTGGTCTCCCTCAGTGGAGAAGCTGAAAGTGCTGAAGCACTTGAAAAAGCGGTATTGATGGCTGGTAATGTCAACGGTGTCAGTGAGGTTAATTATGATAACGTTACTGCTCCTGCAGCAACAGAGAAGGTTGAATACTACGAGATAGTCTCCGGTGATACCCTTTCCGGAGTTGCCAAGAAATTCTATGGCGACGGATCAAAGTATATGCGTATTTTTGAGGCAAATAAAGAGGTAATCAAGGATCCGAATAAAATCTACGTGGGCCAGAAAATCCGTATTCCGAAGGATTGATATAGGGTAAAGGTAAGATCGTAATTCTTTATACAGGAGTCTTTTCAGGTTTTAAAAGATTCTTTGCTTTTTAGGTGTTTTCTTTTAATATCGTGGATATCAAAAGAAAACACCTTTGTTGTATGGGACGGAGCCTCTCAGAAATTTTATACCTCCGCAGGAGAATCTGAATGAATCGTAAACTCTTTATTCTTGTTATTTCTATGACAGCATGTCTGTTTTTCCTCCCTCTATTGTGCCACAGCAGCAGTGAACCGGCTGAAAAAGCAACTGAACAGCAGGTGGTTATCCCGGTTCAGGAAGCAGATACCAATGATGAGATCACTGGCGCTTCTGCAGACAATCCACAGCAGGCCCGGACAGCTTTTCTCTCCAGATGGCTGCATATGCTTGATAAAAATGAAGTTGATCAAATTGAAAACAGCAGCGTCCTGGCCTTTGGTCCACAAGTCCCCGGTGATCTTGCCAGGATTTTTAAAACAGCGGGTGGAGAAAAGGGAGCTTTAGGGTTTTTGTATGTCATTTTTCGATCGATTCTTTCTATCTGCGTTGGTCTTTTTCTAGTTTTTGCTGTTAAACGTATGGCTCGGAAGGGGGTTGTTCGGTTTGAACAGATTGTCCCGCCGGGTAATGACGGTTTGGCATGTTTCTGGACTGGTTTTATGCGTAATCTCCCCGCTCTGGCAGGGTTGCTCCTGCTGGCAATTTTCACTACCGTTGTTTTCCTCTTCCTTGGAGGAAATATCACAATCGAGGGGCGAATGGTATTCCAGTTCATCTTTGGAACATTGCTCATCGTTATGATAAGTTTAATTGTCGGCAAAATTATCTTTGCCCCTGAAGATGCTGAAATCCGCGCAATTCAAATTAATGAAACTCTGGTAAAGCCGCTGCACCGTGCTTTTGTCACATCAGCCATGGTGCTCCTTTCGGGCAAGCTGTTCATGCTTTTGATCAAAGAGCTTGGAGCCCTTGAACAGACTATTTCATGGGCAGCTATTGTCCTGGGTTCTGTCATAATTGCTGTGTTTGCCGCCCTGGTTCTTTATTTGAGAAAACCGGTGTCGAACTCTCTGCAGGCGGGGATTGACCCGGATAACAGTAGCTGGTTCAAGGAGCAGCTTGCCGCTTACTGGCATATTCCAGCATTGTTGTACCTCTTCATCGCCTGGTTTATCTTTATTGGTAAGGAGATGTCGGAGTCCACAGTCAGAAACGGCTCCTTCATGATAAGTCTGCTCATTGTACCCATATATTTTATTTTGAGTTATGCGGGTCAGCTCATCATCAAATCTGTTGTCGATTCTCTCGGGCTGGGTGAGCAGACAGCGAGTGATGTCAAAAACATTACAGTGGAAACAGTTGATGAGCATGAGATCGAAGCTCGAAAGAAGGCGATTGCAGCAAAATCAAATACGGTACTTCGCCTGCTTCTTGTAGCGACATTGACAACCTGGATACTTTCCCTCTGGGGATACCCTATGCCTTTTGCTGCCCAGGCAGTTAAAGCCATTTTTAATTCATTCGTTATTCTTGCCCTGGCCCTTATCTTCTGGCGTTTTGCTTCATCTTTTATTCAGAGAAAAATTGAAGAGGCAACTCCGGAGGTGACAGAGGAGAAGGATGACGATGATGAATTCGGTGGGGGCGGTCCGACGGGGCGCAGCCATACCCTGCTGCCGATGCTCCGCAAGGTGCTCGGTTCAATCCTTGTTGTTATGGTTATCCTGATTGTCCTTTCCTCCCTTGGTGTCAATATTACTCCGCTTCTGGCCGGGGCCGGGGTTCTCGGTCTTGCAGTAGGTTTTGGCGCTCAGAAACTTGTTTCTGATGTGCTTTCGGGATTTTTCTTTCTGCTCGATGATGCCTTTCGGATCGGCGAATATATACAGGCCGGCTCAATCCGGGGTACTGTTGAGGCAATTACCCTGAGAAACGTTATGCTCCGCCATCACCTTGGAATGCTCCAGGTTGTGCCCCATAGTGATCTTGGAGCCGTTACCAATTATATGCGGGGTGGTATTGTTATCAAATTTCCTCTTGAATTCCCCTATGACACTGACATCGACAAGGTGCGAAAGATCATCAAAAAAGTCGGCCAGGCGATGCTTAAAGATGAAGAGCTGGGTGACGATTTTATCCTGCCGGTCAAATCCCAGGGTGTTTATGGAATTTCCAATTCCGTGATGGTGATAAGGGTCAAATTTACCGCAAAACCTGGTAAACAGTTTGTTATTAAGCGGGAAGCTTTCCGTCGTATTACCGAGGCTCTCAATGCTAAAGGTATATTTTATGCTCACCGCAAGGTTATTGTCGATTTCCCGGCTGATCATCCTGAAGCTCAGGTTGACGAAGAAACCAAAAAAAAGGCGTTGGAGGCCGGAGCTGCAGCAGCCATGGCAGCAGAAGCTGATCAGCAGAAACAGGCCCAGAGCAAAAAAACGGAGGATGACTGGTAGTTTTTATGACGCTGTCTCTTTGGTCACCATGATAAAGATAAGGGGAATAAAGAGCAGTGTTAAAAAAGTACCGACAATAAGACCGCCAATTGCCACTGCACCTAAAGGAGCCAGACGTTCAAGGCCGATTGCAGAGCCCATGGCAACAGGCAGCATTCCTGCGGCCACCGCAAAGGCGGTCATCAATACCGGTCTGGTGCGGATATGTATTGATTCGAGCATGGCCTCTTTTTTATTCAGACCTTCCGCCATTTTTTCCTGGGCAAAATGAATAAGAAGTATCGCATTGTTGACGATGATGCCTGAGAGAAGGATAAAACCCATCATGGCCGGCATGGAGACATGATAGTCGAGGATCAGGTTTGTCCAGGAGGCACCGATAATAGTCAGCGGAATGGAGAGGACAATCATTATTGCCACCTTGATACTGTCAAAGAGAGCAATCAGGGTGAAAAAAATGAGGATTACCGCAAAGCCGATGGCCGCGCCCATTCTCCCGGCTGCGTTTTTAAACTGTTTAACATCCCCGCTCTGCTCCATGGTTACTGATAGGGGCAGTTTTGTTCCTTCAAACACCTTTTGGAAATCAGCCATAATATGAGAAATGGCCGCTTTTTCTCTCGATCCATATACATTGAGGGTATAATTCAACCCTTCTCGGGTGATAATCCCCGGTTCCTGCGCGCTTTTAAATGAAGCGAATGCCGCAAGAGGGATTTTACCTTTCGGGGTGTCAAGCAGAGTGGATTGCAGGAGCTCCATACTGTCCCGCTGCTCCTCAGGAAGCCAGACACGCACACCAAAATCAACACTGTTCTGCAGGGGGAAGGAACCAACCATCGCTCCCCGTAAAATTGCCTGCAGCTGCCCGGCAATATCACCGCTCTTGAGGCCGTACATTGCGGCCCGCGCTTGATCGATCTCAAGGTTATATATGGTTTTATCGTTGTGCCATGTTCTGGCTACAGAGACCAGACCTTTTGTTTTATAAAGAGCTTTTTCTACCAGATCTCCTGCCGTCTCCAGATCAGCAAAGTTCGGGCTGGAGAGGGTTACATCAACACTTGCCCTTATGCTTGCCATGGCCGTTGCACCAAAATCGACGACCTCAAGGCTCTTTATATTGTCAATTCGGGCCAGAAGAGGCCGCAGCCGATGTTCAATCTCCCAGATAGTCTCCTCCCGTTCATAACGGTTGACATAGGTAGCGGTAATTGCAATATGGTCTGTACCGCTGCCGCTGCCGATGCTGAGCACCCCCGGTTCACTGCCGATGGCAGAGGAGAGGCGGAGCAGGGGGCCGTTTTCTGTGAGTATGGTGTTCACCTCTCCGATGATACGCTGGCTTGCCTCAATCGGCAGGTTCGGGTCTGTAACGATATTGACCCTCACCCCGCCGGTATCCATGGGGGGCATCAGTTCCTGTCCCACCGTGGGCATTACCCCCCGCACACTGATTACAAAGAGTAAAGCCAGGCAGATAAAATAGGCTACCGCCGCAATTTTACTCCGTAATGCCAGGCTGACAGCTACGGAAAAAAAAGAGCGTATCTGGTCCATGACAAAGCCGGTTATGCGGTGGAAAAAATTTTCAAGCCGTAAAATCCAGGGATGCTCCATGGTCAGTATCTTCAGTGACAGAAGAGGTACTGCCGTGATGGAAATAACATAGGAGGCGGTCAGAGCGAGAAGCAGGGTCCCCACAAGAGGCCGGAAAATGGTCTGGGGATAGCCGCCGACAAAGAGGATGGGGGCTAAGGCGATCATCGTAGTGACAGTGCCGGAAAGATCGGCAAACATGATCTCCTTGGTTCCGGAGAGCACCGATTTTCTGATATCATCACCGCCTTTTTTATAGTGGCGTTCAATGTTTTCCATCACTACCACTGTGTCATCAAGCAGCAAACCAAGAGCCAGGATAATGCCGGTCAGGGTCACCACATTAAACTCGATGCCCACGATCCACATCAGGGCAATGGTCGTGGCGTAGACCACAGGAATGGTGGCAAGAACAATCAGTACCTGACGAAAACTGGCGAGAAAAAAGAAGACCACAATTGTGGACATGATAATGGCGTCCCGCAGGGCCTCGAACATATTTTCCGTACTCTGGACAATGGTATCTTTCTGGGTGTCTGTGATCTCAAATCGCAGATTTGGATAATCAGTTTTAATTTTTGCCAGTTTTTCCTCAACCCGGGAAACAGTACCGAGTACATCGGCATTAAGTCCTCGCTGGATTGAAAGAGCGATGGATTCCCGACCATTACCGTAGTAGCCTGAGCTGTTTTCATAATGGCCGAAATAGATGTTGCTCACATCGCTCAGCCGTATATTCGGCGTCAACTGAAGGTCACGAATATCCTCTATTGTCTCCTCTTTCCCAGGAGACTTTAACAGGTATCGGCCTTTATCATTGGAGATAAACCCAACGGCATAATCCTTATTATTACTCTGCAACGTTGTCAGCACAGTGCTTAAGCCAAGGCCATATTGATCCAGCCTGGTCTTATCGATGATGATCTGCACCTCTTTTTTATAACTGCCGAAGATATCGACATTGGCCACGCCCTGGGTTTTGAGCAGTTCATGGCGCAACTGGTTCTCAGCAAGCTGGCGGATATCAGGCAGGGGTATCGAATCTGAACTGATACCGATAACCACAACGGGAGCAGTTGCAGCGGAAATTTTATGGACCTGCGGCTCTTTGATATCAGGTGGCAGGACCGAGCGAATCTTATTTAAAGAACCCGTGACATCGCTTGCTGCCATATCAAGATCTTTACTGTATTCAAATTCGGCCCGGATAACGGAAACTTCATCAATGGTGGTTGAAAAGACTCTTCGAATCTTATCCAGGCTGTAGAGTTCCTCTTCCACAGGGACAGCAACGTTTGCTGCAAGAGTTTTGGCGGAACCACCGGGCTGGATGATAACCACGGCAATCTCCGGGTAGTTTGATTCCGGGAAGAGCTTTCGATCAACCTTCTGATAGCCTGCAATACCCAGGAATACAAAAAGAGCCAGAAAGGAATAGATAAAATAGGGCCGCTGAAGGAGACGCTCTATAAAACTACTATTCATGCGTTTCACTCCTGTGAACCATTACACTGCCATAGCTCGGTAACTGACTCAGTTTGGCCCCGGCCGCCACAGCCACAGGAAAGTCGGGACATGGTTCAATGAGTGCCTGTACTTTATTTTCGGCAATAATGTTTACCTCTAAAGATCTGAACACTTCGTCTGTATGAATCATCACCCGGGCACCCTCTTTTGTCCGCAGGAGGGCGTTAAGGGGAACAGTGCAGCCACTATCAGCAAAAACGAGCAGGTCGATGGTGAGATAACTGTTATTAGGCATATCCAGAGGGCTGTCAACGATAGCTTCTGCAACCGAGAGGCCGTTATCTGCATCACTGTACAGCCTTATGATCTGACCAATTTTCGAGCCGTCCTGGAGAATCTTTTGCCCTGTCCTGATTGCAAGATCGCCGGGCACATAGCTGAAGGTCAGTTTCTGCCCATGAGAATTGATGGAAAGCAATGGTTTTCCCGGGCTTGCAAGATCACCCTTTTGTGAAAAAATAGTACCGACAACTCCATCAAAAGG
>MAXH01000058.1 GCA_001750925.1 Desulfobulbaceae bacterium S3730MH12 | reverse complement strand
GGCTGAGTCTCTTTTGCACTACCGGGAATATGATAAAGGATCTTATGGTCATCC
Source organism: Desulfobulbaceae bacterium S3730MH12 (assembly GCA_001750925.1). GTDB lineage: Bacteria > Desulfobacterota > Desulfobulbia > Desulfobulbales > Desulfocapsaceae > Desulfomarina. The sequence continues at coordinate 2,601 of MAXH01000058.1, read as the reverse complement.
CGAGCGTGATGAGAAAAATGGTGTCTTTTTTTCTTCCGGGCGGCTTGGGCATCTCTGGAGTTATGTAAATGGTGTTGCGGAAGCCGATTCGGAAAAGACAGTTGTCATGTTTGGCAGTGACGGTTCTCAGATGGAAGGAGATAATGCCGAAGCGGCACGGTATGCCGTTTCCAGAAATCTGAAAGTCAAGCTGTTTATTGATGATAATGATGTGACAATTGCCGGCCACCCAAGTGAATATCTGCAAGGATATGATGTTGTTAAAACCCTTGAAGGTCATGGCCTTAATGCCAATGCTGGTGATGGTGAGGATTTTGAAGCACTTTTTGATCGTATCCGCAGGGCACTTATTGACGACGGCCCTGTGGCTCTTATCAATAAAAGACCCATGGCGGTTGGTATTCCGGGTATCGAGGGAACATCAAAAGGACATGATGTTATAGCTGTCGATTTGGCGGTAGATTACCTTAAGACCCGGGGATTGACTGATGCTGTGGATGCTTTGACCGGTTATAAGGTTGAAAAAGTTAAAACTGAGTATCTTGGCAGCAGTTCGGAAACAGCAAAGGTGAGGGATGATTTTGGCAAGGTTGTCTGTGAGATCCTCGATGAAACTGAAGATGTCGCTTCAAAGGTGCTGGTGATCGATTCGGACCTGGAGGGATCCTGCGGCCTGCACCATATTCGGAAAAACCACCCTGAAGTCTATGTCCTTGGCGGTATCATGGAGAGAAATAACTATTCTGTTGCCGCAGGATTTGGTTCTGAGGCGGGAAGGCAGGGGATTTTTGGTACCTTTGCCGCCTTTCTGGAAATGGTTATATCCGAGATCACCATGGCCCGTCTCAATGATGCCAATGTGCTCGCCCATTTTTCCCATTCGGGAATAGATGATATGGCTGATAACACCTGTCACTTTGGTATTAACAACTTTTTTGCCGACAATGCTCTGGCGGAGAGTGATCTTACCCGGCTCTATTTTCCTGCTGATGCCGGGCAGCTGCGGGGGCTGCTGAAGAAGATTTTCAATGATGCCGGCCTGCGTTTTGTGTTCTCTACCAGGTCTGCCACACCATTTATTTTCACGGAAGCAGGGGAGAGACTGTATGGTGATGATTATAACTTTGTCCCGGGTAAAGATGAGGTAATCAGGGAGGGTAGTGATGGTACTATTGTAACCTATGGTGAGATGGTCTACAGATGCCTTGATGCAGTTGAGCAACTGAAAGCAGAAGGGGTTAATGTTGGCCTGGTTAACAAACCCACCCTCAACGTGATAGATGAAGAGATGGTTGAGAAGGTCGGCAAGAGTCCTTTTGCTCTTGTCGTGGAGAGCCAGAATACCAAAACAGGTTTAGGTGCGCGATATGGGACATGGCTGCTGGAACGAGGGTTTTCTCCCGGATATTCTCTTATGGGAACCAGCAAGCTCGGTCATGGCGGTATAGCGGAACAATTGCCGCACCAGGGGTTGGCTGTTGAGGATATTATGAAGAAGATTCGCTCTATGATATGATGTTGCAGAACGTTTTTGATGAGACTGGCCGTTATAAAAAATTATATGAGAAAGAGAGTGCCGGCAACCAGCGGAGCAGAGTGAATGTCTGAAATTTTGATTGTAGGCGGGGCAGGTTACATAGGCTCTCATATGGGGAAATACCTTCATGGAAGAGGGTTGAAACCTGTTGTCCTTGATAATCTAAGCTATGGGCATAAAGAGGCGGTTCGATGGGGTCCGCTTTATGAAGGAGAGCTAGATGATGAAAACCTGCTGGATGAGATTTTCAGGAAGCACGACATTAAGGCGGTGATGCATTTTGCTGCCTTTTGCTATGTCGGGGAGTCGGTGACAGATCCATTAAAATATTATCAAAATAATGTGGCAGCAACCCTGGGCCTGCTTTCTTCAATGCTGGGAAATGGAGTCGATAAACTGATTTTTTCTTCCACCTGCGCCACTTATGGTGAACCGAACAGCCTGCCAATGAGCGAGAATCACAGCCAGCACCCCATTAATCCCTATGGCCGCACCAAGCTTATGGTGGAAAATATTCTTGATGACCTTGATCCCGCTTATGGTCTGAAGTCTGTCTGCCTCAGATATTTCAATGCAGCCGGAGCGGATCCAGATGGTGAGCTGGGCGAGGAGCATGATCCGGAAACCCATCTCATCCCGCTTGTGCTGCGAACAGCTCTCGGGCAGCAGGGGGAATTAACCGTGTTTGGCAACGATTACCCCACCGAGGATGGGACCTGCATCAGGGATTATATTCATATAACCGATCTTGCCCAGGCCCATTACCTGGCACTGCTCCACTTACTGGACGGTGGAGAGAGTAAAAAGTATAATCTTGGCAATGGCAGCGGCTATTCCATACTGGATGTGATTAACACTGCCCGTCAGATAACCGGCAGGGATATTAATTATAGTTTCGCTGACCGCAGGGATGGTGACCCTGCTGTTCTGGTGGGATCAGCAGAAAAAGCGGCTCATGAACTGGGCTGGAAGCCCGAATTTAACAGCCTTGAAACAATCCTTGAAACTGCCTGGAACTGGCATTCCCAACATCCGGATGGTTATAATAGTGATTAACCAATATC
>MAXH01000057.1 GCA_001750925.1 Desulfobulbaceae bacterium S3730MH12 | reverse complement strand
TCGTGCGGTACGAATTCCGCAACGAGGCTAACAATCTAATCTCAGATTAAGACATTGTCAATCAAATTGTTAACCGTTTTCTCTCTTTTATTCAGGAGCTTCCTGCTCAGGTGAGCTGCATCAACCACCAGCCCGCTCACCACAAAAGATCGCGGCAAACTACTTGATTGGCAGCATGGCGTCAAGGAAAAAATGAAATAATTTCAATTAACTTCCCTGGCCTTCATTGATCCAACCCTCCAGTGCAGAAATGATTTTTTTTGCCTGGTCAGTGCTGGATATGTTGAATTTAGATTTGGGAATATATGCTCCCTGGCGCTTTTGATAGCGGCGGATCGTATACATATCTTTTCCATATTCGCCGGAACTCTTATTTAAATTGTTATAACGGTACATAATTGTTGCCCAGGCACCCTTTGTGAGAACCTCTTTTCCTGTCTGTTTTACGACTAGAAGGTCCTCATCTTCATAATTCACTGTAAGATCATCTACTGTTGAGCTCATATTTTTTCCGTATAGAGGGAGATTTTTAAATGCTGCTCTCACCGAGCGTGAGGTGCATTATGTAATGCACCTCACGTTGTATGTAAAGATAAAGTGATAGTTGATCCTTTCTTATGACTTTTGTTGTACAGAAAAGGTCAGGCCGCTGCTGCTTCCTTCCACTACAATATGGTCACCTTCTGCAAAGTCATTGTTAAGGAGTTTCATCGCTAAAGGATCCTCCAGTGAGCGTTGGATTGCTCTTTTCAGCGGTCTTGCACCAAAGGAACGATTGTATCCACTTTCAACGAGAAAATGTTCTGCAGACTCCCGAATATGGAGGCTTATTCTTTTGTCCTTCAGGCGGCTGATGAGTTTTTTAAGCTGGATATCTACAATTACAAGCATGTCTTCCTTGCTCAGGCTGTTAAAAATAACCGTTTCATCTATTCTGTTGAGAAACTCCGGTTTAAAATGACTGTGGAGAAGGTCTTCTATCTGCTGCCGAATAGTAGATGTATCCGCATTTTCTCCCGTCATTTTCATAATCAACTGGCTGCCGAGGTTTGAGGTCATGATAAGAATAGAGTTTTTGAAATCAACGGTTCTGCCTTTTCCATCTGTCATCCGCCCATCATCCAAAACCTGCAGGAGAACATTGAAAACATCGGGATGAGCCTTTTCTATCTCATCAAAGAGAATCACGGAATAGGGCCTGCGTCGAACTGCCTCCGTTAGATAACCACCTTCCTCGTAGCCGACATATCCGGGAGGCGCTCCAATAAGTCGAGCGACCGAATGTTTTTCCATGAATTCAGACATGTCGATACGGATCATAGCCTGTTCATCGTCAAAAAGGAAATTGGCCAATGATCTTGCCAGTTCAGTTTTACCGACCCCGGTAGGACCAAGAAAAATGAAAGAGCCTAAGGGGCGGTTTGGATCCTGCAGCCCTGCCCGAGCCCTTCTTACAGCATTTGCAACAGCACTTATTGCGTCTTTTTGGCCAACGACTCGTTTGCTCAGCATTTCTTCCGCATGGACTAACTTGTCTTTCTCTCCCTCGAGCAGCTTATCTACGGGGATTCCAGTCCATTTAGCGATAACTTGAGCAATATCTTCAGCTGAGACCTCTTCTTTGAGCATCATCTGTTGGGATTGAATTTCCTGGAGTTTCGTATTTGCCTCTTCGAGCTGTTTCTCCAATTGGACTATTTTGCCGTACCTGATCTCCGCCACAAGGCTCAGGTTACCCTCCCTTTCAGCTTTTTGCTCTTCCATGTGCGTGGTGTCAATCGTTTCTTTTATGTGGCGTATATTTTGAATCGTGTCTTTTTCCAGGATCCATTGGGCTTTTATTGCCTTTAACTCGTCATCCAGGTCGGCCAGTTTCTTTTTTGACTCTTCGAGACGGATCTTGGAAGCCTTGTCTTTTTCAATTTTGAGGGCCTCCTGTTCGATTTCGAGTTTGATTTTCTGTCGTTCCAGTTGGTCGATTTCTGCAGGCATTGAATCAATTTCGATACGGAGCTTTGAGGCTGCTTCGTCAATGAGGTCAATTGCTTTATCCGGCAGGAACCTGTCGGTAATGTAGCGGTTTGAAAGGGTGGCGGCCGCAACAGTTGCCCCATCCTGAATGCGGACACCATGATGGATTTCGTATTTTTCTTTAATTCCTCTGAGGATCGAGATGGTATCTTCTACCGTTGGTTCCAGGACCAGGACAGGCTGAAATCTTCGTTCCAGTGCACTGTCTTTTTCAATATATTTTCTATATTCATCAAGTGTGGTGGCACCAATACAGTGGAGCTCTCCCCGGGCTAGAGCTGGCTTGAGCATATTGGAAGCATCCATGGATCCTTCTGCCGCACCGGCACCGACAAGAGTATGAATTTCATCTATGAAGAGAATGATTTCACCGGCTTTTTCTTCGACTTCCTTGAGAACTGCTTTGAGTCTATCCTCAAATTCACCCCGATATTTTGCTCCTGCGATAAGTGACCCGATGTCCAGTGTAATGACTTGTTTATTTTGTATGGTCGAAGGGACATCGCCACTGATGATCCGCTGAGCCAGTCCCTCGGCAATAGCGGTTTTACCGACACCAGGTTCACCTATCAGGATAGGATTATTTTTAGTTCTTCTTGAGAGTACCTGAATGATTCGACGAATCTCCTCATCCCGACCGATAACCGGATCAATTTTTCCCTGTCTTGCAATGTCGGTCAGGTTGCGGCCGTATTTTTCCAGGGCCTGATATTTTTCTTCAGGATACTGGTCGGTGACTCTATGACTACCCCGTATTGTTGACAGGGCCTGAAGAAAGTTGTTTTCATCAATGCCGCGACTGGTGAGTATCCTGTGAATATCACTTTTCCTGTTCTTGAGAGATGCAAGGAAGAGATGTTCCTGACTGACAAACTCGTCTTGCATCTGTTGAGCAACAGAAATAGAGGTGTCAAAAAGAGTTTTTAGATTTTGGGAGGCATAGCTCTGGCCGGCTCCCTGGCCGGAAACCTGTGGGGTATCTTCTAATAATTGATTTATATCGCTGAGAATCACTGATGGATCCACGCCAATTTTTTGAAGAACCGGTACAACTATGCCATCTGGTTGCAGCAAGATGGTTTTGATCAGGTGCGCGACTCCAATCTCTTGATGATTACCGCTTTGGGCAAGTTGCTGTGCTGCTTGAATTGCTTCCTGGGATTTGTGAGTGAATTTATCAAATTGCATTTTCTCTCCTCCTCAGCTGTTCTATGAAAAGCTGAACGTATTGTTTGTAATATAGCGATATTTTTGATTATGGGAGGAAATATAAGGATGGAGAAGAGCTGTGTCAATATTTTGACACAATAAGTTGAATAAAAAAATCGGCAAGCCTCTTATTGAAGCTTGCCGATTTTTTTCACTTGCAGGAAGCAAATCAATTTCGAAAAAATATTTGCTTAAACTGAGTCAGGGTATTTAAAAAGGTTTGATCTATTCGAGCTGATTAAACCGCTCAAATCATCCGCAACCGCCTGAATCACATGAGCCGGAACTGCAACCGCCACCGCCATTTATCGGGTTGACTGAAGTAATACCAAAACCGGAACGTGGGCCTGCGTCAACAAAATCTACAGTGATTCCACCGCATGTAGTTAAAAGGCTGTCCTCTACCAGAAACTTGAGAGAATCATTTTCGAATACTTTATCATTTTCTTTTGGCTCATCCAGAGCCAGTCCCAGAGATGGGCCTGCTCAGCCACCCTGCATGAGGGCTATGCGTAATGCAGAATCAATCTTATTCTGCTCCATGTATTCTTTTAGCTTATCAACAGCTAAATCTGTCACATTAAATTCAGACATGAAATGCCTCCTGTAAAATAGTAATTACCAACCCGAATTAATCGGAATTTTAGAATGCTTGGATAAGTGGTATGGAAGTACATTCAACCATACAATCTTAAACGACCTTTCTCGACTTCTTGTTTTTTCCTACAGAAGTTCAGGAGTAAGGCACTAAATACTTATATCAGAATGTATCCTTACCCCTGATGCGTAGTATTTATATTTGACTACAAAGTAAGGTAGTGACACTCATTAGTCAATCCGTCTCATGTAAAAATAGTATGAAGTTTGAAATATTCAAGCTTTTCCTTGAATAGAACCATGTTTGATATAGTCGTAAAAACGTAAAATCTTGGATGGTTAAATAAAATTAACTCGTAAAGAGGTTTATATGGAATTCATTTCATGGATGTTATTTGAAGTTACAGATGGCTAAGTCAAAAAGTGACACCGGTTTGATATTCTTTTATTGTACAGTTCTACATCTGGTTTATAGTTCTGCATCAGATAAAGATAATCCTATAAAGGGTTGAGGAAATTTCATATTAAAAAATAAGAGTTTTTACCAGAGTATAAAAGAGGTTTAGGTATGAAAAAAATTGTCATATCAACAGGTGGTGGGGATGCGCCGGGGTTGAATGCAGTAATCTATTCGGTGGTTCACGCGTGTTACCGTAAAGGATGGGAAGTGTATGGAAGTAAAAGCGGTTATGCCGGGTTCCTTGATATTGATGAGATGGTTCGCCTGACACTTAGAGATGTTGAAGGTATCTATTCTACCGGCGGTACCATCCTAGGGTCAACCAACAAAGGAAATCCCTTTAGCAGGCCAGTGGAAAATCTCGCTGGTGAAATTCAGATAATTGATATTTCAGATAAGATTCTTCGTAATTTTGAGCGAATGGGATTCGACTGTCATATTGCTATCGGTGGAGATGGCAGCCTCGATATTGCACACCGTTTTGCACAAAAAGGGATGCCGGTGATAGGGGTACCCAAAACCATAGACAATGATCTGGAAATGACCAGCAGAACCTTTGGTTTTGATACAGCTGTCTCTACCGCAACTGACGCTCTGGATAAATTACACTCAACCGCAAAATCCCATGACAGAGTATTTGTCGTCGAAGTTATGGGCCGTGACTCTGGCTGGATAGCGCTCTATTCAGGTATCTCCGGTGGTGCTGATGTTATTCTTCTTCCGGAGATTCCTTTTGATATGGAAGAGGTGTGTAATAAAATTGCTGATAACGAGTTGCGGGACAAAGACTATGCTATTGTTGTGGCCGCTGAGGGCGCGGTGACAAAAGATGGTCAGGTTTTTAATAAAGGGCATGGGGAGGTCGGACGTGATGAGATGGTTCTTGGCGGAGTGGCGGAGTGGGTTGCTTCCGAGGTACGAAAAAGGACCGACAAAGACTCCAGGACACTTGTGCTTGGACACTTGCAGCGAGGTGGGTCGCCAACTACTTTTGACCGTCTGTTAGCCCTGCGTTTCGGGGCTGCAGCTGTTCGTCTTGTGGAAGAGAGGAATTTTGACCATATGGTAGCGTTGAAGGATTCTCAAATGGTGGCTGTACCAATTGCTGATGCCATTAAAGAGAGGAAAAAAGTGGATCTCAGCAGTGATAAGATTCTGACTGCGCGTGAAATCGGGATCTGCCTGGGAGATAACCCTGAAAAACAGGAGGAGAGTATAACGTGAGGGAGGGGTCAGGCAACAGGTATCTTGAAGCATATGATTTGCTCTTCTCTCATTTCGGATCCCAGGATTGGTGGCCTGGAGAAACTCCGTTTGAAGTGATGGTGGGAGCGGTTCTGACCCAGAATACAAACTGGATAAATGTTACCAAGGCAATAAATAATCTGCGGCGGGAGGGGATGCTTGGTTATGCCCAATTACTTCAGCTTCCTGTCGATCATTTGGCAGAGTATATCAGGCCTTCCGGGTATTATAATCTTAAAGCCGGGAGGTTACATAACCTGTTGGATATGATCAACTCACAATATGGTGGTGATCTGGACCAGTTTCTGGAAGATGATGTGGCTCCGGCAAGAGAAAATTTACTTAGTGTCAAAGGGATCGGGCCGGAAACTGCTGACTCTATTTTACTCTATGCATGCGGCCACCCGGTTTTTGTCATTGATACCTATACCCACCGGGTTTTTTCCCGTCATAACCTGGTTGAAGAGGAGACCGACTATCATACAATGCAGACACTATTTATGGATCATCTGCCGGTAGATGTTCAACTCTATAATGAATTCCACGCTCTTATTGTGCTTGTTGCAAAACAGTTCTGTAAAAAAACAAAACCTCTCTGTGACCAGTGTCCTCTTCAAGGGGTCAACTTATAGTCAGGAGCCTGTCCGAGAATTAGTACCAGATCAGGCTGTTGTAATCTCATCGAGAAATTCAGTTATCTCTTCTTCTGTATATTCCGCTTTAATCAAAGCCTTTCTATAGCCCTCAAGAGTGTCACGTGCCTTTAAAGGATTGTTGTTCTGGTTGTACAGCCGATAGAGGAGCTGAGTCAGGTTCTCTTCAAGAAGGTTGATTTGCAGAATTCGTTTTATCAGGATAATTGCTTCTTCCGGCTGTCCGCTCTTTGCCAAATTTGTTGCCCATACCGTTGCAAATTCGACAAATATATGGATCAGTTGATCATTATATGCAAGAACTTGTTCGCTTTTGAAGGTATCTTCCGGCATCACTCCTTTGTAGGCTGAAAATGCTGTCTGGAAAGCATTGTGTGCCTGCAGTTGGTCACCATTTTTGTCGTGAGACAGTCCAATTCGTGCAGCTTCAATAAATTTCAATCCGTCTATTTCACAGTTTGCCAGGCAGAGTATTCCTTTTTGGATATAGAGGTATTTCTTTAAATCAACAGGCAGACGGGGAGCAATCAGCTTGCGAAGACGGGAAAGAAGGGTATCAAAACTTTTTCTGGCATTGTCGGGGGAATTGTCAGGCCATAATTCCAGCTGAATCTTATCCTGGGGGATACGTTGTCCTTTTGCGGTTATAAGCAGCCCCAGAAGTTCGCGCTGGAAAGGAGTGAGATCCTTTGCCTGGAAAAGTACTTCTCCACCTATACTGAGTGCAAAACTGTCAAGCAATGTAAATTTGAGGAGGGGGATGGGCTCACCCTCATCAGAAAAATTGATACCAAGTCGTTTCCGGGCAAGAGACTGAGCAAAGTTTTTTTCAATATCTCTTTTTACTGCAAAACCAAGCAGTTTGGTCATCATTGCCGGTTCCCAGCTCCAGAAATGGTCGTAGCCGCTAATTTTCATAAGAGAAAGTCCGGCCTCAAGGTCGTCAAAAGCTGCCTCGTGAGCTTCAGATTCATATTTGAAATAGCTCCTGTTTATAAGAGCACAGAGAGTGAGGTAAGTTGAAGAGATTGACTGTGCAATTGCCAGCCCCTTTTCAAGTGTTTCTTCGGCCTTATCAAACATTTTCAGACGAGTAAAGACAGCCCCGGCAATGATGTTATGAAAGGCGATATAAAAAGGTCCCCCGGCGTTTTCTCTCAATTCTGCTGATTCACTGAGGAGTTTTATTGCTTTTTCATCTTTACCCGCCAATGCGTAGCCAAAGGCTTGCCATTGCAGGATTTGACTGTGCATATGATCTGTAGATGCGGTCGAAGTTATACCAAGGCCCTTGGTCAAAAGAGCCAGGCCCTGGACAATCCTGCCTCTGGAAAAATGATTGCTGCTGCCCCAGACAAACAGGTACGGTGCGGCTACAGTCTGATCGATCACCTTATTGTCGATTGATTTTTGCAGTGCTTCCTGCCGTCGGGAGTAGTTTTGATGATCTCCTGTCATAGACAGAAAGCAGAGGTTCATCACTCTCATAGTGAGTTTGTTTGACTCTCCTACAAGGGGGTCATTAAATAATGCAAAACAGATTTCCGCTTCCCGTAGATATTTTGCCCGGTTGCCACTTAACAGTTCAATATATCCCTGAATAAATCTACTTGATGCAATAAAATTTCTGATGTCGTGCCGGGATGCCAGAGTACTGGCCATATTGGCAAAATACCGTGCTTTTTCCATGTCTCCATTAAAAAAACAATACCCTGATGCCAGGTTGCGTGCCGCCATGATCATAATGGGTACCGGCAGAGTGGTTTTAAGCTGTTCAAGCAGTGTTTCCGTACGTTGCAGCAGTTCAGAGCCAACATTGTATTGTCCGGAGATAACAAAGTGGAAGTAAATCGTCTGCGATAGAGTAATAAGTTCTCCTGTCTCCTCCCCGGTATCAATAAAATGCCGGCGGGCTGAATTGAAAAATGGGAGGGTTGACTGCGGCTCAAAGTCAATTCGCAGGAGTCCTGCGTAAAGGGTGAGCCAACTGTGGTTAAACAAAGTTTCTTGCGGAATACTTTGCAGCAAAGTGAGGATAGTGATGGTTCTATTCCTGGCAATCAGGTTCATTCCCTTTGCCTGGAGGATTTTTTCCATTGTTTTATAATCGCCGCCATTCTTATAGCAGGTAAGAGCTTTTTCCGTCTGGTCGCGTTCGAGATAGTAACGAGCTTCGTGACTGTATATACGTGCGATCTCTGAGGATGCAAGTTGAGTTCTGGCCCGTCTCTGTAGAAATTCCTGAAAGAAGTGATGAAAGCGGAAAACCTGTTGTTTGTCGTCAAGGCTGTAGATGAAAAAATTATCCTGAGACAATTCAAACAGTATTATGCTGAAATTGTTTATACCGGTTATTTCGGTAGCCAGGTCTGATGGAATCTCCTGGAGTATCGAAAGTTCAAGAAATGGAGTGTGTAAATTTTCTGGAATCTGATCAAAAATCTCTTCCTGGAAATAGTCAAGCATATGGCCTTTGTCGTGACTGGCGATGAGAGCAGCACCTGATGGCTCCAGCCAAAATCGATTTCGTCCGCTGATGGGGTGGCTGGCAAGGATGATGCCCATTATCCAGCCATTAGTGACCTTCTGGATTTCCATTGCATCCTGCCTGCTGATTTCTTTGTGGAGGACGTTATTAAAGAGTTCTTCGATCTCATTATTATCGAGTGCAAGGTCCGCAGTGTTTACATAAGAGATTTGATTGCCGTTTCGAAGGATTTTGGATTTTAATTCCAACGGCTGCCGACTGATAAAAACAAAGTGAACCGTGGGGGGAGAAGTATCAATGATATGCTCGAGTAAACTATTGGTGAGAGCATTGTATTCAATAAGATGAAGGTCATCGAAAACAAGATAGATATCTTTTGAAAGATAGCGATCGAGATCCTTGAGGAGAATATTTGCGCACCGTGTCAGATCTAACGGGCCGACACTACCCTCTGTTAAAATAGTTGTGAGTTGTGGAGAATTGAAGTCCGGCAGATTACTTACGAGATTAGCAAGCAGTGATGATAACAGCAGAACAGGATCAGAGTCTTCCGGACCTACCTGATACCAGAGATAATCAGTGTTGTTATAATCTAGAAATTGTGAAGCCAGCGTGGTTTTACCCTGGCCGGCCTGTGCCTCTATCACAATTACTTTTTTGTTGTGCCTTGTATCCTGGAGATTGGTTGTCAAAAGGCGGGTTCTGAGCAGGGATTGTGATTTATCAATATGGGGAGGGTAGAACTTGTTAGAGGGTATGGCGTAATCAAGATTGTTCTCTTCTGTTCTCATAAATCACCGTCGTCTTTAGTGCCTTACTCCAGAACTTCTGTAATAAAAAACAAGAAATCGAGGAAGGTCAGTTAAAGTTATATGGTTGAATATACTTCCATGGCACTTATCCAAGCATTCTAAAATTCCGATTTATTCGGGTTGGTATCTTGCGGGTTGTAATTGAGAAGAAACTTTTTGCAAACTTTCCTTATTATATTGGTATCTTTAGAGGAAAGTGTGGTTTGAGCAAAAAAATGTCGAATATTATTCATCCAGTAGATGCGGCTTTTTTCACCCATAAACTCGATCCTTGTCAATGATTCTTCAAGGTGGGAATACATGCTTTCCAACTCAAAAGACGAGGCAAGCCTAGGTGCCGGCATCATGTCTTTTTGTGAATGAACGAGCCCATAATAGAATTCATAACAATGAATTGCAACTGCTTGTGCCAGATTAAGTGAAGAAAAATCGGCTGTTGGAATGGCGGATAATAAATGGCAGTGTTTGAGGTCTTCATTGGTCAGGCCACTATCTTCAGGGCCAAAGATAAGCGCAACCCTGTTGTTGGAGAGTTGCGGCAGAACTGTCTCCACTATTTCTCGAGGTGATTTTTCAATGATTCTCTGTCGCCCTCGTCTTGCAGTAGTACCAACTATAACTGAGTAGGGAGAGAGAGCTTCTTCAAGGGTTGTATGGAATTCCAGATTGTCGATGAGATGGGCTGCCTTATGGGTCGCCATCTGTGCCATTGGTTCTCTTTCAGGCAGTCTGTCACCGACGATGATGAGGCGGTTAACCCCCATGTTCCATGCTATTCTGGCACTAGCACCAATGTTACCGGAATACTTAGGTCGTACGAGTACAATTGCCAGTTGAGAAAGAAGAGCAGGTTGAGTAGTCATTTAATGCTGGTCGGGTTAAGAGGATTTCAAGCAGGGACGAAATTAATCCTGTTTCGCTGGCAGTCCACATCAAGCAGGGTGACCCGGATGGAGTCACCCATCTGGTAGGTAGTGCCGCTCAGTTCACCGATCAGTCGGTAGCGTTTCTCATCGTGCAGATAATAATCATCCTTAAGGTCTTTAATTCCTATTGAACCGCTGATGCCGAGATCTCTCAGTTCGACAAACATGGCAAAGTCATTCAATCCGGAAATTATTCCGTCAAAGGTTTCCCCTATACGTTTTTTCATGTATCTGACCTTCAGCCGTTCGTTCATTTCCCGTTCTGCCCGGATAGCAACTCTTTCCCTGGCGGACAGGAACTCTCCTTTTTCCTGTAGACGCAGGCCTCTCCTGTGTTCTTTCTGCTCGCTGGTATCTTTCAAAATTGTGCGGATGAGTTCACGGTGTACCAGCAGGTCGGGATAGCGTCGAATGGGAGAGGTGAAATGGGTGTAATCGGATGAGGCGAGACCGAAATGGCCCGCATTATCCGGGGAGTAGCGAGCCTGTTTCATTGTACGGAGCAGGAGATTGTTGACCAGGTACTCTGTTTTGGTCCCTTTGCACTGTTCAACAACTCCTGCAAACCATTCGGGTCTGTTGTCGGCTTTGGTGAGGTGGAGATCCAGCGTCTTTGCAAAGGTGCAGAACTGTTCTACCTTCTCAACATCAGGCCGTTCATGTATACGATAGAGGGCGTTAATTTTGTTTTGAGAAAATAGTTCTGCAACGGCTTCGTTCGCCGCAAGCATGAATTCTTCAATAATCTGGTGAGCAAAATTTCGTTTAAGAGTGCTGATTGCTGCTATTTCTCCATTATCCGTAAGAGTGATTTCCGTTTCGGGAAGAGTAAAACCGATGGAGCCTCTTTTTTTTCGCTTAGCATAAAGTGCTGTCGCAAGTTCATATGCCAATTCCAACTGGGTAAGGAAAGGTTTATGCAGGCGCTGAATAGATGAATCTTTATCGACAAGGATCTGTTTCACTGTGGTATATGTGAACCTGCGATGACTGTGGATGACTGATCTGGTGAATTCTTTTTTCAGCAGCTTGCCATTATGATCAAAATTGAGGATAGCTGTAACGGTAAAGCGATCTTTTTCGGGAACCAGGCTGCAGAGATTATTTGATAGATTTTCCGGCAGCATAGGGATAACCCGGCCCGGGAAATAGATAGAGGTTCCTCTCGCATAGGCTTCTTTGTCAAGGTTGGAACCGGGTCGTACAAAATAGCTTACGTCTGCAATTGAGACATAAAGCAGAAAACCTTTCGGCGTCTTTTTGACACAGACAGCATCGTCAAAATCTTTGGCAGTCTCGCCGTCGATTGTTATATGTTCAACTTTCCGTAGATCCAACCGGTCTTTAGAAGACTTAAAACTGTCCGACAGTTTTTCTGCTTCCCGGAGCGCATGACCACTGAATCTATGTGGAAGTGAGAACTTTTCAATTACCAGGCGCATCTGGACGTCAATATTGTCAGGGCTGCCGAGTAGTTCTATAATTTCTCCGGACATCTCTCCTGAAGATTGGCTGTCCCGTTTAATACGAACGATCACTGCGTCGCCCTCATGGGGCTTGACAGCTGAATCCTCGATCTTAATATGAAAAGGAAAGCGGGGGTCTTCCGGATGGACAATGGAACCCTGTTTCTGAGGAAAGTAGAAACCTGCGATTGTGTCTCTGCCATGGGAGAGGATTTTAACAACCTCACCTTCTGGTCTGTTATCGTTTCGGATTCGTGTAATACGAATGAGCAGTCTGTCTCCGTGAATGGCTGAACTCATTTTGGAAGCAGAAATATAGGGATCTTTAGCTAATGGTGCTGCACTGAGGTATGGAGTCGGTGCAATTACAAAGCCAAACCCTTTGGGATTCTTTTCAAGGTTGCCTATGTAGAGAGGGGCGTTCCTGTTCAGGGTGAGATGTTTTTTCCCGTTTCTCTGTATATATTTTTTTGACAGCAGAGACTTAATTGTGGAATTAATATCATCTTCTCTTCTTTTTTGTGCAGCCAGAGCACGAGAGAGCTCTATGGAAGTAACTGGTTTCTCTGACAAGTAGAGATGAGCAAGTATGCTGTTTTCTAATCTATGCTGAATAGCTCTATTATCCTTATTTCGTATCTTTTTCTCGGTAGAGGATGATGAGAGACGATAATTTTTTCTTTTTTTTGACATTTATATTTTTTTTGTTTTCTCCATTAAAGGAATTTTGTTAACTTGAAAATACACTCCTCAGTTTCTTGTTTTTTATGACAGGGTTTAAGGAGTAAGGTACTAAATCTCTATGTTGGAGAGATTGCCGACAGACGATCGAAACTTCGAGTCTATTAAATATTCTAACACAACAGGAAGGTATGCGCCGTATTCCATTTGATCTAGAGCTTTATCGCAACCAGATGAAGTCTTTTATAGGTGACACACCTGGGGAAGAAACTTTCTGGGAAGCTCTTGACTTTGCCACTGAAGCTCATTTCGATCAGTGGCGACGTTCCGGAGATGCGTATATTCTCCACCCATGTTCTGTTGCCAAGATTCTTGCTGAAGAGATGGATGTCCTCCATCCGGAAATTCTTGCCGCGGCTCTCCTGCATGATACGATTGAGGATGTGGAAGAGGTCACTGGTGAGCTTGTCGGACAAAAATTCGGCGGCTATGTTCAGGCGATCGTGGAGGGTTGTACCAAGGTTACACACATATCGGGTGATAAACAGACCATCGCCAAACGCACTCATCGCAAGATTTTCTCCGGGGCGGCACTCAGGCCTGAGGTTATGCTGGTAAAACTTGCAGACAGGTTGCATAATTTGCGAACCTTGAAGGTCTTGCCAAAAAGAAAAAGGCAACGTATAGCCGATGAGACTATAGATATTTATGCTCCTTTGGCAACTGTTTTCGGTTTATTTAATTTAAAGCGGGAAATGTATAACCTTGCCCTGCTTTATAGATTCCCAAAACAGGGGGCAAAGTTAAACAACCATATCCGAAAATTACGGAATTCTCCGGTGGGTCTGGAAATTATTGAAAATGTAGAGGAAGCTGCTGATAAAGTAGGGCTTGAATGCCGGGTAACTGTCAGGACGAAAAAGCTCTGGGCCTATTATGATTTGGCAAATCGTATTCTTCTGAAACGAATCGACACGCCTGTAGAGATTCTTACAGTTGTAGAAAATACACAGTCCTGCTACAGCGCTCTTGGCATAATCAACCAGACTTTTAAACCAATTCCCCGCACAATTCGTGACTTTATTGCTAATCCCAAACCAACAGGATATCAGGGATTGCACGCAAGAGCTATAATAAAGGGACAAAAATACCTGTTCAAAATACGAACTGATGAAATGGAGCGTCGGGCTCAGCGAGGGCTGTTCAGAAATTGGTCTTCCCAGACCAAAAAACAGGGCCGGTTTATCCAGGAAATCCAGGAGATGTTTGATGTTATCGGGTCTGAGGATTCTGTCTCGTACCGGGATGTTATAGCAGCAAGCGGTAAAAAGGAGATTTACACCTATACTCCCAGGGGAGATCTTCTCTGTTTGCCTGTGAGGTCAACGGTTCTTGATTTTGCCTTTCGGGTTCATACTGAAGTTGGGCATACCTGTCTCGGGGCAATGATACAAAATAAGCGGCTACCTGCGGAGCACCTGTTAAAAGACGGGGATATGGTCAGAATTATCCGTGCTGACAAACTGATCCGTTTTGACCAGGAGATCCTGGGGCTATGCAAAACGCCTCGATCCAGGGGGGAACTCGCTAAAGGGTTCAGGATCAGACGGAGAAAAGTCACAAAGGAAGTCGGATATTCCATGTTGAAACAGGAATTGCTACGCTATGGCATTCCGTTTGACGTGCTGGAGAATGAAGATTTGCCCGCTTTACTTGATCACTATTCCATAGAGTTCCTGGATGAACTGTATGTGAAAATCGGTGAAGGGAGACTGCGCCTTCGGGATGTTATTGAGAATATAAAGATCAGGCTGTTTGGCGGAGAGTCTCCATTAGTAATGCCTACGGGTGCATTCAATAAAATAGAGCTGACGACTCTTGATCCGGTTTCAGTGAAACTTTCCTCCTGCTGCAGGCCCAACCCAAGTGCAAAAGACAATTGTGCACTTTTGACTGAAAAAGGCTTGTCTGTTCATTATAAAAAATGCGAGCGGTTTTTAAAGCTTAACTTCCAACGTGAAGATGCTGTAGATATTTCATGGAGGACAAGGGAAACCAACATTCGTAAAAAGCAGGTTCTTTATGTCTTGAGAGCAACCAGAAAAGAAATTATGGATGTTATAGCCGGAGCCCCGGAAGAGATGGAGATGGAAGGTCTTCAGATTCTCTCCAGTTATTCTCAATCGCAGCCAGCATGGGAGTTGACCTTCAAAGCATCAAATCTCTACATACTGCAAAAAATAATACGACATTTCGACAAATCAAATATTCCTTTTGAGTTTTACCTTGACTGCTGAATGTGTCTGACATTTATGGAATACTTTCCCTTCGTGGAGCAGATATCTTTCACATAAATTTCCCTATGGTGTGGAAACCTCCCCCTCATCGGCAAGGTTCTCTTTCTTACTGTAATTGCTGAGCACCCTGCTCAGCATGTCCGGCAGATCATTTTTTTGTCTTGAACTCCTGTGCAGCTGTGTCAGAGTTTTTTCAAGGGTAAGTCGTTCCCCCATAAAAACATGGCGTAAAATAAGTGAAATCAGCCGGGTAATGGTTGTAAGGTTGGAAATTCTTGATTGCAGGTGCTGATCCCGGTCAAATGCAGTGGAGGCAAAAATTTCCACGGGTGCACCTTCCAGTTCGCTCACGGACACATACCAGGTATTTCTCTCCCTGTCAGTTGTTCGATACCGTATCGCATCAAGTTCTTCCGGCAGTTCCGGCTCAGTTTGCCTGGCGGGGTGAAAAGAAAGTGAGGATATCGGAATATCTGTAAGTTTGGAGAGTTGGTCAAGATATTGAGGATTCTTCCTGATGTTGTCTGTCAGCGTGTGGCAGGCAGAGCAGAGAGCAATTTTGCCACGGTTTGTAAGTTTTCTCTTTTTTCCACATGCCGGGCAGAACTCATTCTTTGTTTTCGATGTCATTATTCCAATTTCCGTTTGGGGTAATATTTTGAATATGTGACTGCAGCTGCTTTTGAAATTCCTCGCCTGTAATTTCTCTTGCACCAAAACTGAGTAAGATATCTGTCGTCATTTGGCAATCGATTAATCTGTATTTCATACTCTTCAAGTATGAAACAAGCTCAATAAGAGCAAATTTTGAGCAGTTCGAGACATATGAGAACATCGATTCTCCAAAGAAAACCTTATCAAGAGCAACTCCGTAAAGACCTCCGGCGAGAACACCATCTATTCGGCATTCGATCGAATGGGCATATCCCATTCGATACAGGTTTAAATAAGCCTGTTGCATCTCTTCGACTATCCAGGTCTCTTCTCCGGCTTGACGCCGTATATCTGCACAGGCTTTAATGACCTGGGCAAAGTCCTTGTTCCGGGTTATTGTGAAGCTGGTTTTTTTTCGATATCGCTGGAGTCGTTTGGGAATTCTGAACTCATCCGGAAAGAGTACTAACCGAGGTGAGGTGAACCACCATAAAAGAGGATCTCCTTTGGAGAACCAGGGGAAAATTCCCAATTTGTATCCGGCAAGAAGTCGTTCCGGCTTGAGATCGCCTCCAACAGCAAGAAGCCCACTCTCTTCTGCAAGATTCGGAGAAGGGAAAATGTTTTGGTCGTTGAGCAGAAAAACAGACATTTTCAAATGGTGGCGGCTGTTCAGGTGAATGCAAGATTTCTACAAGTGCCCTACGGTGAGGCAAGTACAAGTTAATCTACCATTGATCTGGAAAGAAGAAAAGTGATAAGGAGAAGATGGGAATAAATACGTTTTCTCCGGAAGGTATCATTGTCTGCTAAAGAGAGACTCCGGGACAACACTATTTTGTTTATTTCATGAGTGTAGTATTATAGAGTGGTTTTAATTTGAGAAGAATATACCAGAGCGAAAGTGGGTGGATTGGAGTCTCGCAGGCTCGCTTACCTGTTGTGTCAACACTCCACCAAATCCCTCTTCGTCTGGAAAGCGATATGACTTTCATATAAATTTAATT
Source organism: Desulfobulbaceae bacterium S3730MH12 (assembly GCA_001750925.1). Lineage (GTDB taxonomy): Bacteria > Desulfobacterota > Desulfobulbia > Desulfobulbales > Desulfocapsaceae > Desulfomarina. The sequence continues at coordinate 10,709 of MAXH01000057.1, read as the reverse complement.
AAATTTTAAACATCGATGACAATGCACAAAGATCCTAAAAAGATATCAGGCTCTCCTTTCCAGGACAGAAATGATCTTGAGAACTTTTTTACAGGTGGCGGCAGAGCTGAGGTGCTTTCAGAGTTGCATGCATCTGTTCTTGCCGGTGTCCCGTTACTTATCATCACTGGTGAAGAGGGGAGCGGAAAGACGACGATATGCAGAGTACTGGAGCAACGGCTGGCAAAGGAGTGTGTGGTTATTAATTTTCCGGAGACCGTTGAGTCTTTTGAGGATGTTGTCCGAATTATTGGTCATAACCTGGGCGTTGTTACTGCTGAAATAAATGATGGAAAAGAGCTGAGGAGTGCGATTGGTAAAATCGCGGAATTCCTTCTGGAAAAAAAACGTCATCTCCTCATTATTTTTGATGGAGCTGAAAATATTTATCTGGCGACATTGGAACGTATTAGAAAAATGCTTGGCCAGATGACTGAAGCCGGGGTGTCCCTACATGTTCTTTTTTCAGGAAATCCTTCATTCCTTGAGAATTATGATCAGCTTATTATTTGTGATTTTAAACAGATAGAAGAACAACATAGCTCGCTGTCCCCTCTCTCTGCGCCAGAGACAGCAGATTACCTCAACAGCTGCATCGAGTCCTACACGGGTGATGGCGTTCGGACAGATATGTTTACTGAAGAGGCTGTTGAAAAGATACATGCAATTGCCAAAGGGAATTTCAGTATGATCAATGTTGTGGCTGAAGATTCAATTGCCATATCTACTGATGACAGCTCTTTTATGGTCTCGCCGGATAATGTTACAGGAGAGGAGGGCGAACAGAAAGCTGGTTGGAACTGGCCACAGACTGCAATTGATTTTAAACGATTCATACCATATTTGCCGTGGGTCGGTGGATCTCTCAGTATTCTTCTTGTGCTGCTGCTGGTTTTCGGGTCGGGGAATAAGCAGGAAAAGGAAAGAGTTGCACCGTCGGAAGAGATTGCAGAACAAAAACAGGCTGTGATGGTTGAACAAGAGAAGCTTGTGCCCCCGGAGCCAGTGGAAAAAACAGTAACAACAGTTGAAGAAACAGCAGCACTGGCTGAAGAGGAAGTTGTAGTTGAGGATGAGATCCCCTCTGTTTACCACGAATTCGAATCGGAGGTCGAAATAACTGAGATCGATGTTATAGAGGAGAGCGCTGTAGATGATGAGATAGTGCAAGAGACTACAGTAGTTGATGAAGAAGAGAAGGAAATTGTAACCCCGGAGGTTGAGGCTGAGCCGGTTCAGGAGGAGGAAGTTATTGTTGAATTGCGTCAATCCCCGTCATTAAAGAAAAAAGTTGGTACGCCCGAGCCGGTAAAGAAAACCAAAATTGTTGTACAACCCCGTAAAGAGGTGCAGAAAGTAACAGCAACTAAAACGAATTATACTGTGGATCAACTGTATAGCCGAAGGATTGCAGCCGGGAGAGAGTGGAGATACGGTGTTAAGGATAGTATGTATACCATCCAGCTTATGTCCTTGACTTCAAAAAACGCTGAGCATAACCTGAAGCTGATGCTGGGCCAGGAAAAGTATAGAAAACAGGCAGCAAATTTTTTTATCTTCAGGAAAAACAGTTCTCCTGCAGCCATCCTCGTCTATTATGGTGAATATCCGACAATTACGGAAGCTCGGCGAACGCTGAAGTCCATTCCTGCCTTTCTTCAGAGGCACAAGCCATACGCAATATCGATCAAGGGTGCTGTTGCCAAGATCAAAAAATAGTTTGTGGAGAGGGTTCTTTTTCATTGGAAGTTGACAGCAAGATGAAGGAGAATTAAGTTAGCCCTCAGTTATGAGAGCATCTTGATCAGAATACACTGAATTGAGTTGTGATTTTTGTTATTTATTTTCTGTTGGTAGATTATCAGCAGTGTAATAGGTGGAAGATACATGCCAGTTTATGAATATGAATGTGATGAATGTGTAAAAGTTTTTGAGGTACAGCAGCGAATGTCCGATGCAACGCTTACAGATTGTCCTGAATGTGGCGCGCCGGTGAAAAAACTGATGTCCATGAGTTCTTTCCAGTTAAAAGGCGGTGGCTGGTACTCTGACGGGTATTCGAGTACCACAAATGGAGCAGAAAGCAGTGCCGCTAAGCCTAAACCGGACAGTAGCGCCGACAAATCTGCACCGCCTGCATGCCAGACAGGAGCCGGTTGCTCAAGCTGTCCGGCAGCTGCAGCAACAGGTTGATTCGCAGTAGAAAAAATTATGGCTCAGCAAGAACAGCCATTGCATCACCATAGGAAAAAAATCGATAACCCTTCTGAATTGCCTGTTCATAGCAATTGAGGAGGGTTTTTCTTCCACAGAGGGCAGACACTAGAAACATAAGTGAGGAGTCCGGCAGGTGGAAGTTTGTGATCAGGTTATCTATGACCCGGAAAGTGAAACCCGGGTAGATGTATAAATCGCACCATCCTTCCGTTGCAGTCAGGTGCCCTTTCTGCTGTGCACCGTATTCAAGCGCCCTTACCGTGGTGGTACCAACAGCCCAGATTCGTCCTCCCCGTACTTTAGTTGCCTCAATTTTTCTGACCGTCTCTTCGGGTATGTTAATGTATTCCTTATGTATCCTGTGCTCAGTTATTTTCTCAACTCTTACAGGAGCAAATGTTCCGTAGCCAACGTGGAGCGTAATATATCCCACCCGGGTACCCTGACGCTCAATTTTCCCCAGGAGTTCTCCTGTGAAATGCAGCCCTGCTGTAGGTGCAGCCACTGCGCCGGTTTCCTTAGCGTACACTGTCTGGTATCGGATCACATCTTCAGATGTGCAGCCATTTTTTCTGTTGATATAGGGTGGAAGAGGAACCTGTCCTGCCTGTTGCAGTGTTTCCGCCAGGCCCAGGTTGTGGTCAAAATTGATCTGGAGTTGGGCTTTGCCTCCATCAAGGAGGTCAAGTACAGTGCATGAAAGCGATTTATTAACTGTGATCACGCTGCCCGGTTTCGGTTTTTTTGAACTTTTTATAAGAGCAGTTGCCGTCGGGGTCTTGTTTTCTCCTCCATCGGTGGCAGGGAAGTTTAGCAGGAAGATTTCAGCCTTCCCTCCGGTTTCCTTCTGTCCTAAAAGTCTGGCAGGGAAGACTCGTGTATTATTGACCACAAGCATATCCTCCGGCTTTATCAACCGGGTAATATCGCTGAATCGTTGATGAGTTATCCTATTGGCTCCGGTCTGTAGTACCAGTAATTTTGAATTGTCTCGTTTATCGGTTGGATGTTGAGCAATCGCATTTTCAGGAAGGTGATAGTTATATCCTTTGAGAGTAAGGTCGTTATTCATTTTTGTTCTGTTGGTCGAATAAATGATGAGTTGTGGGAAGAGGCATACTATACTTTTTAGTTACGCTGGATAAGTACCCGGCTGCTGGTATTTAACCAATCCAATTTAATATCACTATAAAATTCTTGTTTTTTATTACAGCTGTTAAGGAGTAGGGCACTAAATTCTTGTAAAGTTTTTGTATTTATCTGAGTAGTGACGAAAAATGTAGATACCATGATACTGGAAAGTAAGTGGTTTTTCGGAGAAAAATATACCGTTGATGGTAACCCCGCTATGAAGCTGAAACAGTTACCTGTTTTTGAGATAGATGGAGACGAAAGAGAACTCCAGGAATCCTTTTTAGAACTGTTGATTTTTGAGCTCGTAAGGCTGAATCTGCTCTGTACTGTAGTGTATCCGGATGATTTGCAGGGTCAACAGAGCTTGTACACATTGATTAGGGAATATGATGTGGTCTTTGTCGCCGGCAAAACAGATCTCCCCTTACAGAAAATAACCCTTTTTCCTGTAATCAATGAAAAAACAGGGGGTGGACTCGAGTGTGTCGTTGGCGATGGGGATAGTTTTGCCGCTTTTTTAAAGCTGTTTCTTGAAAGACTTCGGGAGATGCACAGCCGGATGCCTGTATGGGGCTGTATCCTGATTGGTGGCAAAAGTTCAAGAATGGGGCTGCCAAAGCATCTGATTAAAGATGATAGTGGGAAAACCTGGCTTGAATGTACTATTGATATTCTTAAGCCTTTGGTTGATGGGATAATTGTATCCGGGGCAGGAGATGTACCGGAGTCATTGTCAGGTATGATGCGTGTGGAGGATATACCTGGAGTAGCAGGGCCGTTGTCGGGAGTTGTTGCAGCCACCCGCCGTCTGCCACAGGTTAGCTGGTTACTTGTTGCGTGTGACATGCCCCATATCTCTAAAGAGGCAGTGGACTGGTTACTCGGCGGTCGATGTCCAGGCTGTTGGGGGGTTGTTCCTCGTATGGAGGAAACCGGTTATTTTGAACCGCTCTTTGCCTGGTATGATATGAGGGCAGGACAGCTTTTTGAGCGTCAGTTGCAGGAAGAGGTGCTGCGGATAGGTAGACTAGCCACTCACCGGAAAATTGCAAATCCAATAATCCCTCAGTCCCTGCGGGACGGTTGGAAAAATGTTAATACTCCTGAGCAGCTGCAGCAGGTAAAGCGGATGGAGTGACAAAGCAGTAAACGAGTTTCTACCGGGTCATCATTTGGTGTCTTTCATTACAATGCAGTTTCTGCAGATAAGGATTTTTTCATTCCAGCTTTTTTGGGCGGCACATTCACAGATTGTGCCGCTAATAAACCAGCAAAATTTGCCGGAGTTGAATTCCCAGGCAGGGCACTCATTCCTCCTCTCTTCAGGACAGTTTTTCAGTTCCCAGCAGTTCTGGCTTTTTGTTGAGCTTTTTCTTTTTCGTGTAAGCAGAAAAAGCAACTGTCGTTCTACATGGGTGGGGATTGTTCTCCACCCCTGTTCGTAGCTGCAGACAGCCTTGAGAGAGATTCCAAGGAGTGTGGCGGTCTCTTTTTGTGTCTTGCCAAGTTTTTTTCTGATAGCTGCGAAATCTTTCTTTTCCATATCACCCTGTAATAAGTTACTCAAAAAGTACTACAGCGTAACATACATTGTCGATTTCGGCAAATAATGGTTGATAAAAAATAGCTCTACTGTAACTACTTTTTTTGTCACCTGGTTTTTTTTGTTATGAGAGAACATAAATTCCATTTTTACTTTCTTAAAAATGGATATACAGTTTATCATGAAGATTTCTGATAAACATTTCCCGGGTTCATAAAAGGAGAGTGAACATACAAAATAAGGCAACAAATAAAGTTCCGATTTATTCGGGTTTGGAATAGATAATGAATTGTGGATGTATGGTTGTGCAGGCTGGTATGTTATGTGTTCTCAGGTTGAAGGTGTTTTCTTATGAAAGGTATGGAGATCAGTTATGATGAGGTCTGCCGGGCTGAATTTGATCTTTTACGGTCACGGATAGAGCATCTCTTTATCGATATTGACATAGGGTGTCCTTATGGACTGCCTGCTGTAGCCACTTTTCATCAGGCAACGTTTGCTCCCTTGAGTGATCGTGCAATGGAACTCTTCCTGGCTGCCGGATATAGAAGAAACGGTAACAGTCTTTATACTATGCGCTGCCGTGAATGTTCGGCCTGCATCCCTATCAGGATACATCCTGAGGCGTTTCAACCAAACAGAAACCAGAAAAGGGTAATCAAAAAAAACAAAGATGTTGAGATTACTCTGTCGGCTCTCTCTGTTGATAAAGAAAATATTGATCTATGCGAAAAGTTTCTGCAGGCCAGATACTCCAAAGAAAACAATTGTGCCAGGGGCTATTATCGCGATTTTTTTCTCAATAGCATTGTCAGCAGTATCCAGTTGCAGTTCAGGGTGGATGGCCGTCTCCTGGGTACTTCTATTCTTGATGCCGGGGCAAACTGGATGAATGGAGTCTATTTTTATTTTGATCCGGATGCATCAAAACGCAGCCTTGGGATTTTCAACATTCTCCAGCTTGTACATATCTGTCAGGAGTGGGGAATCGATTATCTTTATCTTGGGTATTTTATCAGGAATATTTCAGCAATGAGCTATAAAGAAAGATTTAGTCCTCATTATCTCCTGCTGAATAAAAAATGGGAACAGAAAAAAAGATGAAAATATCCGGTGAGTTAGAGTCGTTGTATAGTTCACATGGAGATGGTTCTTTAACATGCAGGATTTGCGCCCATGGTTGCCGGTTAAGGGAGGGACAGCGGGGGCTCTGCGTCGTTCATCAGAATGTTGAGGGTAGGCTGGTCAGTCTCGTCTATGGCAGACTCGTGGCTGAGCATGTGGATCCGATAGAAAAAAAGCCTCTTTTCCATGTATTGCCCGGGACACTGTCTTATTCAATATCAACTCTCGGCTGTAATTTTCGCTGTAAACACTGCCAGAACTCGTCCATATCGCAGCTTGACCGAAAAGAAAATGTCGCAGTTTCGGGGGTGGAAAAAAAACCTGAAGAAGTGGTCGCAGCAGCTGTCGCTGCCGGCTGCCGTTCGATAAGTTACACCTATGTTGAGCCAACGATATTTTTCGAATATGCTTATGACTGCTGTGTATTGGCAGCTGAAAAGGGGATTAAAAATATTTTTGTTTCAAATGGCTATATGACTGAGCAGGCAGCTGAACTCCTGGCGCCGTTTCTCTCTGCTATTAATATTGATATAAAATCTTTCAGGGATTCCTTTTATAAAAAGGTGTGTGGAGCTAGATTGCAGCCGGTTCTGGATAATGTAAAGCGTCTGAAAGAGTTAGGGGTATGGCTGGAGGCAACTACCCTGGTTATTCCCGGTCTCAACGATTCTGATAAGGAATTGTCCGATATTGCCTCATTTCTGGCTTCTATTGATACGTCAATACCCTGGCACGTAACCGGATTTTATCCCACTTATAAGATGATGGATAGAGATCCAACCCCGATTTCTACCCTCAAAAGAGCACGTCAGATCGGACTCGGAAAAGGTCTCAACTATGTCTATGCCGGCAACAGGCCGGGCTCGGGAGATGAAGACACCTTCTGCCCCGCCTGCAACCATCGGGTTATAAAACGGTATGGTTTTCGGGTTGACGAGATGTTGCTCCAGGCGGGCTGCTGTCCCAAATGCGGGGAGAATATTCCCGGGGTCTGGGACTGATTTTTATTCACCGGTTTTTTGTTTCTGCCGTTCTCTTAATTTCCGCCACCAGTCGAGTCGCTTTTTTATTTCTTTTTCAAAGCCGAATTGAGACGGAGTGTAGTACGTTTTTTCTTCCAGGGATTCGGGCAGGTAATTTTGGTAGCAGTAGTTGTTTTCATGGTCGTGGGAATAGTGGTATCCCTTGCCGTAACCTAAATCTTTCATCATTTTTGTTGGAGCATTACGGATTGAGAGCGGCACCTTGAGATGGCCTGTTGACAATGCATCCTTTTTGGCACGGTTGTAGGCTGTCTCTGTAGAATTACTTTTTGGTGCGGTTGCAAGATAAATGGTCAACTGGCTGAGGGCAGTGTTTGCCTCCGGCATACCCAGGAAATGGACAGCATCCTTGACAGCTATCGCCTGGACAATTGCCTGTGGATCTGCCAGACCGATATCTTCGGTGGCAATGCGTACCAATCTTCTAGTTATATATAAAGGGTCTTCTCCCGCCTCCACCATCCTGGCAAGCCAATATAATGCAGCCTGAGGATCACTTCCCCGTATCGATTTTTGAAAAGCTGAGATGAGATTAAAGTGTTCTTCTCCTCGCTTGTCGTAAAACAGGGATCGTTTGTTAAGGGAATTATTGACAATCTCAGCTGTTATTTCATCACCATTTTCCGCGTAGCGGCAGATCATTTCCAGATCATTGAGAGCTCTCCTCGCATCACCGGCAGCTTTTTGGCACAGCAGGTCTATCCCATTTTGTGCCAGGCTGATTTTTTTGGGGATGGTGGATAATGCTCTTTTGATGATTTCAGCAATGTGCTTTTCACTGAGACTTTCCAGCACAAAAAGTTGACATCTTGACAGCAGGGCCGGGATTACCTCAAAAGAGGGATTCTCAGTTGTTGCACCGATGAGGATGATAGCGCCGGACTCCACATAAGAGAGGAATGCATCCTGTTGAGACTTGTTAAAACGGTGTATTTCGTCAATAAATACTATGGTTTTGTTATTCTCTCTGTGATGGCGGAATTTAGCCTGTTCCATGAGCTGTTTGACTTCGCCGATTTTGGTCAGGACAGCGCTGAAAGGACAAAAGGCATGTCGAGTCTGTTTTCCGATTAACCTGGCGATGGTCGTTTTTCCACTCCCTGGCGGCCCCCAGAGGATGAAAGAGTTGAAGTCATCAGTCTCGATCATGACACGTAAGGTTGAACCGGGAGATAGAAGATTCTCCTGGCCTTTTATATCGGCGAGATGGAGCGGCCTGCATCTTTCCGCCAGGGGCATGTCGGAGGGCCGGGAGGTTTCTTCAATGATGGATAGCTGTTTGATCATAAGCATACTTTATTTTGGAAGTGTCATTATGGCAATATGTTTTAAAAACATGTTATAAAATGTCTTACAGTAACAAAGCAGGTAAGCGATCCTGTGAGACTCCGGATGAAGAGGTTTTACGATGCCATCAAACAGGTGATTGAATGGTTTTGAATTTCATACTGTATCTGCTTTACGGCCTGGCATTTTTTACTCTGGGAGTTGCAATTCTCTCAAGGGATGTCAGACAAAGCGAGCTTGGAATTGCGAGGATTATCTGGCTGCTTGCTTTTTTCGGTATTGTCCATGGCTTTCATGAGTGGCTGGAACTACTGGAGCAGCTGGAACCAGCTGTCAAGACCCCTTTCTTCACGCTGTTTCGTCTGGCCGTAGTCAGCCTCTCTTTTTTGTTTCTCCTCTACTTTGGGTTATTCATCAATATAATCACCTTTTATGGTGATCAGGCCTTGAAGAGCACTCCGCGGATTGCTAAAGCGATGATTGGTGTATCTGCCCTCTCTCTTATTCTTATCACAACCTATTTTGATCTTGGCAGCGGCCAGGATATCAACACCCGTATGTTTGTAGCATTTCCGGGAGGATTACTGTCTGGAATCGGTCTGATAATGTATTCGAGAACGGTGCGGTCGTTTTCCCGCAATGTGGCGATTAATTTTATCTTTGCAGGCAGTTGTATGATCTGCTATGCCATTTTGACAGGAGTGATCCCTTCGGATGTAATCGTGCCTGTTCTTGGTATTAAGGTTATTTTATTCAGGGGGATGAGTGCTTTTTTAATTATGTTTTTTACTATCAGGGCCTTGTCGGTGTTCAGCCTTGAGCAGCGGGAATTGATCAATGAAAGGCTGCTGCGTTTTTCGCAGTCGGAGAAACTGACATCAATGGGGATTCTGGCTGCAGGTATTGCCCATGAGATCAACAACCCCCTTACCAATGTTTCCCTCAATGTGGAAATGCTTAAAGACCTGGTGGGGGAAGATGAGAAGATTAACAGAAAGCTCGAGGCAATTGATCGCAATACTGTTCGTGCTTCGAAAATTGCTAAAGAGCTATTGCATTTCTCCCGTGAAAAGGAAACGAAACTTGAACTCACCGATATTAATAAAGTTCTTGCAAGTTCATGCAATCTTATAAGAAATCAGAAACTGAGTTCAATTATTCGGCTGACGGCGCAGGATGTTCCGGAAATTATGGGAATATCCTGGAAACTTGAGGAAGTATTTATCAATCTGTTGATGAACAGTATCGATGCCTGCAGCAAAGAAGACAGTATTGAGATTGAAACGTTTAGTAATAACGGTAAAGTGCTGGTGACTATTACTGATACCGGTCATGGTATTATCCAGGACGATATTTTTAAGGTATTTGATCCATTCTATACCACCAAGGATGTCGGGAAGGGGACAGGACTGGGTTTGTCTGTATGTTATAATATTATAAAACAGCATGGAGGAGAGATCTCCCTTGTCTCCAGTGAAAATGGAGGAACCATTGTGACTATATCCTTTCCGGTGATAACAGATGAAAACTGAAACTATCATGGTTATTGATGATGACCTGGATCTGCGCGAAAGTATAGTTGAGATCCTTGAAGCTAATGATTTTATGGCGACCGGTTGCGATTCTGCCGAAACGGCCCTGCAGAAAATCAAACTTGAGGTCCCCAGTCTTGTTATCGTGGATAATATGATGCCCGGTATGGGGGGCATGGCACTTATGCCGCTTTTAAAAAATGATTATCCAAGTCTCAAAATCATTATGATTACCGCCTTCTCAACCGTCGATAATGCGGTGGCTGCTATGAAAAGCGGTGCTGACGATTACCTCTCCAAACCGTTCAAACGGGATGAGCTTCTGGTTACCGTAAAGCGTAATCTGGAAGAGTTGAAATTCGAACAGCAATTGTCCGAACCCGATATGGATGCCACCCTTGCCTGTCTTTCGAACCAGATCAGAAGACAGATCCTTGCTGCCCTGTCTGCAAAGAGAGAGATGCGCTTTATGGATATCACCCGGCATCTCGGAATCAGTGATCATACCAAGGTAAATTTTCATTTGAAAAATCTAAAGTTCAATCACTTTGTCTCCCAGGATCGGGAAAAATCCTACCACCTGACACCGCAGGGTGAAAAAATAATCGATTACCTGCACTTGCTTTCCAAGAGAATTTCTTCATGAATACAGGTAAATACGGTTTTATGTGAACTTGATTTCACATAAAACCGCGATCCTGTGAGTAACCTTTATCTGGAATCATTTCACTATCGCCCATATTGTACCACACAGTAGTAAATATTTTTGTTGGGCAGTCTAGCCCCGAT
>MAXH01000056.1 GCA_001750925.1 Desulfobulbaceae bacterium S3730MH12 | reverse complement strand
TGTTTAATGAACTTATAAAGTCTGGATATAATTTAATTTAAAAATATTAAGAAATGTTCAGATGATTGATGAATTGGGTGATTCAATTATTTATTATACTATACATATACTGTCTTAGCATCTGGAAAATGCGAAAGAGGAGATGAAAAAATATGTCGCTTAAATATTCTTGTTTCATCAGTTATTGTCATGGCCAGGGTAACTTGATGAAAAGTTTTATTGATCAACTTAAAAGAGCGCTGGAGGATTATCTTGAACCATGGCTTGATGAAAAGGTTTTTATCGATGAGGACCGCTTGCAGCCTGGTTACCACTACAATGATGTATTTGCAAATGCTATCTGTCAAAGTATCTGTATGATTGTTGTCTATTCTCCAAAGTACGAGCGGCATTCTTACTGTTTGCGTGAGTACCAGGCGATGGAGTCTATTGAAAAAAACCGCCTTGAATTGCTTGGAGATAAGAGTTTTCCAGGACAAGGAATGATTATCCCTATTATTTTCCGAGGTGAAAAAGAAGATATTCCATTAAAATTTGAGAATTGTATCCATTATTCTGATTTTTCCAAGTTCACACTTGCTTCAATTGATATTAACACTAATCCAGAGTTTATCATTCAGATTGAAAAGATTGCCAAATACATTTATAAGTGCTACAAGAATCTTAATGAACAGACAGATATATGTAGCGAGTGTAACTCATTCAAACTTCCAACTGACGAAGAAATCCAGCCGTGGCGGGAACAACCGAAAAAACAGATGGTATTTCCAGGGCGTGAGGTGAGACAATGATACCACTTAATACACCTGGAGAAATAATTACATTTTACTCATATAAAGGAGGAACTGGTCGATCTATGGCGCTGAGTAATGTTGCCTGCCTGCTTGCAAAACGAGATCATAAAGGTAAAGGTGTCTTGATGATAGATTGGGACCTTGAAGCTCCAGGTTTGCATAGGTTTTTTCATGACAATTTCCAGCGAACATTCGCAGATGTCACCGAGTCTAACTTAGCATTTGATGAGAGACCGGGACTTATAGACTTATTTATAAAACTAGAAGCTGCAATTCCAGAATCTGATGCCAATGAAGAAGAAATCGAGAAGATTGCACATAATACAATTAGTAGTATCAAACTTGAAGAGTTCATCGTTGAAACTGATATTCCTCATCTTAGCTTGCTTAAAGCCGGACGCTTCGACAAAAATTATTCTAATAAGGTCAATACCTTTGATTGGGAAGGTTTGTATAATCGGTCACCATCGTTGTTTCGTTTATTTGCTGAGCGATTTGCAGAGCAATATAGTTATGTTCTCGTCGATTCTCGTACGGGTTACACTGATATAAGCGGCATCTGCACGATGCTAATGCCCCAGAAACTTGTTGTAGTATTTACTCCAAATCGTCAAAGTTACACCGGAATAAAAGATCTGGTTAAAAAGGCGACGAACTATCGCAGACATTCAGATGATTTACGCCCTTTACTTGTCTACCCTCTTCCTTCACGTATTGAGTTCTCCAGGGATGATCTTCGTTTCAACTGGCGCTTTGGAAATCCTGAACAGAATATCAAAGGCTATCAGCCTATGTTCGAGAACCTTTTAAAAGAAGTATATAATCTTAGTGATTGTAAACTCAATGATTATTTTGAAGATGTACAAATCCAACAAAGCCCTAACTATGCTTATGGTGAAGAGATTGCTGTAAAAATCGAGAAGACAGGTGATAGATTTTCCCTTACTGATAGCTATATAACTTTCAATAAATGGCTGGTAAGTTCCACTGCACCTTGGCAGTATACAAAAGAAAAAAATCCAATATTCATCTCCTATGCTCGTAGCGACGGAGAAGACTTTGCCAGACTCTTGCGCCGCCGCCTTAAAGAAATCTATGGTCTTCCTGTGTGGCAGGACCGCACTGAGATGCAGGTAGGCGAAGCCTGGTGGCAGCAGATTGTCGCTGCACTCACAAGCGGACATGTTGAATACATGGTTCTGGTAATGACCCCAGATGCAATGCGCTCGGAAATGGTGCACAAGGAATGGCGGCGTGCCAGGCAGGAGGGGGTTTGTGTGCTGCCTCTGATCGCCGCACCTGATCTCGACTATAAAAATCTGCCCATATGGATGAGTGCTGTGCACTTTATAGACCCTAATATTGATGAGGAATGGACACGTTTCATTCGCATCCTTGAAAGTCCCTGCCAGGAAAGGCGTGTGCCGTTTATGGTAGAGGATCTCCCGGAAGACTTTATGCCGCGCCCAAATGAAATTAATAAACTTGTTGTCAGGCTGCTCGATGAAGAGCAAGAGAAGCCGATTGCTATTACTGTAGCGCTGTACGGGGCTGGAGGTTACGGAAAAACTACACTTGCTAAAGCCCTGTGCCATGATGAACGCATTCAAGAGGCGTTCTATGACGGCATACTCTGGTTGACTCTTGGAGAGAATCCTGGGGATCTTATTGGACATGTTGAGGGTTTAATCCAGATACTTAGCGGTGAGCCACCCAGACAGGCAAATCTTGACGTAGTAACAGCCCGTTTAGTAGAATTGTTAGCCAATCGGCATATATTGATCGTGATTGATGACGTCTGGAATAGCGCGCATCTTAAGCCTTTTTTTCAGGGTGGGCCGCATTGTACACGTCTTATCACTACAAGGGATAGCTCAACCCTTCCGGAAAGTGCAGAAAGGATCCCTGTGGATGCGATGCAGAAGGATGAAGCAGTTGGACTTTTAAAGACAGGGCTTCCACCTGCTGATGGGGAGGCACTGCAAAAGCTTGCAGCAGATCTGGGAGAATGGCCATTGCTCCTGAAACTGGTTAATAGTACTTTACGAGAACATGTCAAATCGGGTCTGGATATTGATAGCGCATTGGATTACGTAAATGAAGATCTATCTGAGCTTGGTCTGACTGCATTTGATGCAGAAGACCCACAGATGCGGGATCAGGCTGCTGCAGCAACCCTCGGTTTAAGTCTCAAACATCTAAGCAAAGACGAACGTGCCCGTTTTGGTGAATTGTCGATTTTTCCAGAGGATGTTGACATACCACTGTACACCCTTAAGAAATTATGGGGTGCAACAGGAAGTCTTAAGCCAGTTCATATCAGACGTCTGTGCTCAAAGCTATATCACCGTCTCTCGCTCTTGCACACATACGATGCAGCAAACCAGACAATACGGCTGTACGATGTGGTCAGAAAGTATCTGATTGTGGAACAAGAAGATAAGTTACCCTCTATCCATAAGCAGTTTCTCGATGCGTATGGTTATGGAAAATGGACTGATTTACCTGCCAGCGAATCATATCTCTGGAATCATTTGGCTTATCATCTGGTTAAAGCAGCACGGGAAGACGAACTTTGCAAGCTTCTCTTTGATTTCAAGTGGATGCAGGCTAAACTTGATGCTACCGATGTC
>MAXH01000055.1 GCA_001750925.1 Desulfobulbaceae bacterium S3730MH12 | reverse complement strand
GCTCAATGCGAAGGAGCCCTACGACCAAAACAATGCAGCCTATGAGAGCTACTTTCGGATTCATATCATCAAAAATTCAGGGAGCTTCTGTTTGGGATGTTGTAGAATGAGGTTTATCAGAACGTATCTGGGTAAAAATGCTATCCATTATTCTGGATGTCAGAATAATCTCTCTATAGGGTATTGGTGGTGGTGTATCGTAAGCAACCGAACGATAAAGAGACTCAATCAAGAATTTCATTCCTGATTTCATATGAAAGTCGTTTTTTAAGAAGTGGTTCACATTATTGATGGTATTTGCAGCATATTGTTTTGCCAAAATTATGGGAGGAACGAATTTATCCAAATAGCTCGTATAGTTCATTCCTCTCATTTTGATGCATGTTTGATGATTATGATCCACAATTATTGCATTTTTAGGACCATATATCCTGAATTGATGTAGTGTTGGTTTCATTTGAGATGAAAAAGTAAAATATGCGGTAGTGCAATCATTTGCATTAATAATCACCCTTAACTCATCGATGATTTCAGTTTCGTTCAGCTTTCTTAATTGTGGACTTGTGAAACCATGTGCTATTATTATCGGTTTATCCATTGTCAAATGCTCTGCAATCTCACAGACGCCATGACTGATTATGTTGTGTAATAATTTGCCTGGCAATTGCCTTACCCAATGATTTTTATCACCGGTCAGCGCTTTTGCATATGAATCACCAAGGTCATAACAATAGTAGCTCTCCATGTGAACCGGAGAACCGCCTAAATACCCATTTAGTATTAATTTACGCATCCTTCTTTCTGCATGATTGAATACAGCATCGTGGCCGACTGTTAACTTTAGATTTTTTTCGATTGCAAGATTAATCAATCTTATACCTTCTTCTGTATTTAGAGTGAAAGGCTTTTCAATATAGACATGGCAACCGGATTCTAAACAAAATTTTCCCAATTCGAAATGGCTCTGGGGAGGAGTTGTGATATGGACAATATCTGGTCTGGTCACCTCGATCATTCTTTTCGCATCGCTGAAATACTGCCTTATCTTGAATCTTTCATACAATTGTTTCGCCATCAATTCTTCTTGATCGCAGGCACCTACAATCTCGCATTCCGCAATTCGTTGGATTAGGGCAGCATGTGAATCAGCTATTTTACCGCATCCAATTATGCCAACTTTAATCACTATTTCAGCCCCACTATTTCCTTTTGATATTCAAAATAGCGCATAGCAGCTTCCTCAAAACCAATTTTTGGTTTCCATCCCAGCAATTTCTTTAATTTCTCGTTCGAATATTTGTTTCCTTTCCAATAACTTGACCACTTTTTTCGATTAAATGCCGGGGGTAATTGCCCTTCCGACCACTCAGAATATTTTTCCCATAAGTAGCACAAAAAATAACTTATTGAATGAGGAAGATAAATGGATTTAAAATGTTCAACATTTTGTTTATACATTCTAAGAAATTTTCTGCTCGTTGGAAGGTCGTCATCCACAATGTTAAAAATTTCTCCATCGCACCCCCTTGTTAGACCAGCCAAAGCGATCGCATCAGCGCAATTGTCGACATATGATAAGGGGATTTTGTTTGAACCTCCCAAATGAAGGAATAAGCCAAACGTTCCAATTCCGACTCTTCCGGTAATTCCTTTGTTACCAGGGCCATATACAACGCCCGGCCTTACAATTACATAGGGAATATTGTATTTCTTTCCATACTCCATTACCAATTCTTCCTGCCTGACTTTGGCATAACAGTAAGCCTCTCCCCTTAAATGCGGTTGATCCTCCGTGTCAGATTTTTCGTCAAGGAGGTCGCCACGTTTCATTTTCATCGGTGAATACGCGGTGAAGGAGCTGACACACAAGAAACGCTTGAGGTTGCTACTCCTTAAGGCGGCGTCGAGCAGGTTCCTCGTTGTAACAACTGAATTCATATAGGCATCTGGATAAGATTTCTGCCCGCTGCCCGCTGCCAGATGGTAAATAAGCGAAACACCATTAGTCGCTCTGTCACAGTCATCTTTTGATAGTAGATTACCCTCAACAAACTCAATTTTAGTCTCGTAGAATGGACTGATAATTTTGTTCAGTGGCACCAAATTGCTTGAAGGTCTGACAAAACACCGTAGATTCTTAAATCCACATCTGAGCAGAGTCTCGACTACCTTTGATCCAATGAAACCACTTGATCCTGTTACAAGAATGGGATCTTTATCTCCCACTATCGTATCATCTACCACCATATAAACACCTCGAATGAAAGAATAGAATTCTCATGAAAGGCATTCGTGTCATTTCAACACATACTTGTCCATGATGACATTAATGCCGCACAAATCCAACAGCCTTCCAATATGGTCAAAATCTTTGATCAAATACTTCATAAATAAATGATGGCCGACCACAAGCAGAAAAGGTAGGGATGCCGTATACAAGAAAACAGCAACAAGTGATTTTGCATAATCAACACTTGTGAAATGCGGAAGTTGCCCACGCAGCAACGCTCTCCTCAACATAAAGGACATTGTGCACCTTACTGCAGTAACTGCTTCATATACTGGTGCTTCTGCACACCAAACAAATCTAAAGCCTTTAACAATCATCCTTCTGAAGAAGTCTCTGTCTTCCCCGCCGCTGCCAAACTCTCTCCTGAACAGATTCTTTCCGTTATCGAAAACATCTCTTCTGAACATCACATTTCCTGTTCGCGTATTTTTCCAATGGAGAACTTCGCCTGTTTTATGTGAAGGTCTTTCATAAATTTTTCCTCGTACTACCCACTTGGGAGGGTCCACTTCATAATACGGCAACACAGGGCCTAAGACACCGTCCACTTGGAACTCTTCACACGCTTTATAAAGATTAATCAGCCAGTTCCTACTTGGCAATTCGTCATCATCTATAAATGCGATGAAGTCTCCCTTTGCGTTTGCAACCGCTTTATTTCGTGCCAAAGCGATATTCTGTTCCGGCTCGTTGCAGTAACTTATGGGAATCGATGAGTGCTTTCTGAGGTCTTCAACGGTTTGCTTCGCAGACCCCGTGGAATCATTGTCCGCTACGACGATACTGTATGTGATGAGGCCATCGGTGTCCTGATCCTTAAGCCCGTTCATGAGCTTTGCAAGATGCTTTTTCCTCTTATACGTGCAGACACAAACAGAGATATGATGAGTTTTTCTATCCATCATCGATTGTCGTATTGTATGTGTATAGTAGAAAACACTGAGCCTATCCACCGTGGTCTTTGCTAACAAACAAGACCAGTTTGTTGGGTTGTCAAGAAACACACACATAGTTATGCCTATATTCCCAGCGTGTTACGGAATATGTCTTTTAGTCTGCGCATCTGTTCCTTTTTCCGAAACTCGACAAGCTTTCGAGGTATCGGCCTCTCGACACCGCTCAGGAAAGCCCAAATATACCCGCAGAAAAGTAATAATCCTCCTAAAATGAGAGGTTTATTTTTCATCTGGTATAAGCATCTAAACACTTCCCAAAGTGGATGTCCACCCAAATAATAATCTTGTTTTCCAAATTTGAAACGTGATCCAAGGAGTGTGCTCGCGCCAGTCCCCATTTTTCTATGATGAAAAAAAGTTTTTTCTGTAAATGTTCTTGTGTGCCAGCCCTTCATGCGAGCAGTGGTTACGGCGGTCCAGTCAATACCACCGCCCTTAATTGGAATGTAGCCACCAAGCTCTTCAAAACAGCCACGTCTAAATAGCTGACATTGACCTGAAACATGTTCAATATTAGTGAATTCATAATTATATGCTACAGATGAATCTTCAATAAAAGCTGTTCCAGCAACACCGAGTAAAGGGTTCTCTGCAAATTTCGAAAGAAGGAATTCAAAATGATTCGGTCCGAAGGAAATATCAGCATCAATATTGCCAATGATGTCGTATCTCAGATCCTTGACCCTCGCGTACCCTGCGTTAAAGGCCTCGACCTTGCCAGCGAAATGTCTCTCCGCACGCTCGGGCAACAAAACAAATTCTATCCAACTATACTCATTGGCGTATCTCTTCACAATGTCGTTGGTGCCGTCAGTCGAACCGTCGCTAACAATGACCCACTTTATGGGCAAAACCGTCTGTACAATCATGGACTTGATCGTCTGCTCAATGAACGCTGCCTCGTTCCGCGCAGGGGTTATTAGCACATAAGTGAGATTGCGACTCTTTGCCTCTCCTTTATCTGACGGCGATCTTTTTGTAACGCTTTTCATCTTCTTACTTAAACATTCCCTTTTAATTCACTACGCGCTCATCTCTGTGCCCTTGTCTCACGCTGATCACTTCCCTCCAAGAGCGTGGAAAGGGCAAATAGCATCCATGCTTGCGACCATCTCATATAGGG
>MAXH01000054.1 GCA_001750925.1 Desulfobulbaceae bacterium S3730MH12 | reverse complement strand
TATAGGCTAATTAAAGGTTATTTTCATCAACTATAGCTTGATAAAGAGAAACCAAAGTTTGCTGTATGGCTTTAAGTTACCATCTGTAATGATCAAGTTGTGACTATTTGCCACTTGTATCTCTCTTCTTTCGAACATATATTCCCAACAAAGAAATATTCCTGGAGGATGGTGGAGTAAAATAAGTTTTGATCTGTCCGGGTTACTAAATCAATTGAAACAAGGAGAATACAATGGGTAAAAAATTAAAGACATCTTCTAAAAAAATCTCCAACAAGAAGTATGAGAAAGAGTTGTACAAGCTGCAGGCCGAGTTGTGTCGGCTCCAGGAGTGGGTAGTAAAAAGTGGGGCACGGGTTATCGTCGTGTTCGAGGGGCGTGATGCAGCCGGGAAGGGTGGTGTTATCAAGCGCATCCTGGATAGAACGAGTCCACGGGTTTTTCAGGTAAATGCTTTACCGTCTCCGACTGACCGGCAAAAGACCCAGCTCTATCTGCAGCGCTATATCGAGCGTTTTCCGGCAGCCGGTGAGGTGATACTGTTTGACCGCAGCTGGTACAATCGGGCCAATGTTGAGCCGGTGATGGGATTTTGCACCAAGAAGCAATACAAACGGTTTTTGCAGAATATCCAGAATTTCGAGAAGTATATACTCGAAGATGGCATTATTCTGATCAAATATTGGTTTGAAGTGAGCATGGAAGAGCAGACTAATCGTTTTAAAAGGCGCATTGAAGATCCACGTAAGCATTGGAAACTGAGTCCGATGGATCTGGAATCTCACCATCGATGGTATGATTATTCACGTACTAAAGATCGCATGTTCAAGGCCACCGACAGCAAATGGGCACCATGGAATGTTGTAGATGGCGATATCAAGAAACGGGCGCGTTTGAATTGCATATCCCATCTGCTTTCACAGATTCCGTACGAGAAGCTGGCATTCGATAAACCAAAACTCCCTCCTCGGCAGGACAGCGATGGATATAAGGCCCCGGATTATCCTTATAAATGGGTTCCCTCCAAATTTTAACTCTGATAAACGGGATACTGCTTGATATTTTCAACCATATAATTTCAAGACACTTCCCTCGGTTCGAAGTAGGAGTTTATTCGCTTTTAGAAATGGATTATATCAGATGATACTAAATACTGGTGAACGGTAAGACAGTCGGTAAGATTTTGTGGTTGGCAGACTCTCAAATTCTTACGCGTGTCAACCATACAATCTAAAATCCGGGTGGTTTCTTTTTCCAGTCGTAGCCCTTAGAGCCCATTTCATAGCCAAGTTGATAGAGTTTACTCATATATATCTTGTCGAAAGCTTCATTTGGTTTTTCAATAAAAGAAGAAGGGATATAGGCCAGGTTAAACTCATTGCCGTCACGTTTACAGAGAGCGAGTATCTGGTAAAGATCCCCTATACCCTGCGTTCGAATCAAAGAATCAATGGCACGACTGGCTATCGGAAGTACTGTACGTTCCACCTGGTCGTAACCTGAACCAATGAATGAGTTTCTCAACACATACACTTGTGGCTTGTCTTTTACTTTCAATTTTTGGGTGATCTCACGCCAGTCCATGGCAGCAGGATAAACAAAAACCTGTGAACCGGTTCCTCCGTCGACATGTATCTCGTCATAGATTTTTCCATCAGCAGACACATTGATTACTACGGGTGGGAAGGCCACTGGAATAGAAGCTGAAGCAAGCAGCAGATTGTGTATTAGGTCCATCTTACCGGGGAAATCACTTAGTGCAATGGCACCAATGTTCCAGATTACAGAACGTGCTGCATCAAGATTCAGTGTCCCGATAAATAGACGTCTGCCGCGCTGATGCTCTCGTCCAATAGCCTCAACCAGCTCAGGGGTGATATATTGGGCAAGGAGTCTTTTGAGTGGTGCACTATCTGCGACAGAATCACCGAATGCAGCGGATAAAACATTTCGTTTTTCAACGATATCTTTCGTCGTTATTGTTGTATACAATTTTTTCAGAGTCTCATCATACTCAGCTCCGAGAAAAGCAAATGGAGCTGTTAAGGCACCAGTACTGACACCAGTTACCATGGTGAATTTCGGTCGTGTTCCGTATGCGGCCCAACCCGCCAGCAACCCGGCACCAAAGGCACCGTTTGCACCGCCACCTGAAATAGCCAGGTAATTATGTGGCTGCTTGTAAACTCCAGCAAAGTGCTGCTGAAAGTCTGTCTCTGTATAGGTTTCAAATATTTCAACAGAATATTTTGGCCATTCATCACCCCAGAATCGGGCTTCTGGAATGTCTCCAACACTAGCCTTACTACTCATTTCCAGTGGAAGGGGATGACGCTCCGGAATTTTGGCACATCCTCCGGTAAGTAGGAGCATCGTGCAGACCGTGATGGCTACAAAACTGGAGTAACAACGGGTTACATAAAAACTCATAATAAAAAAGTCCTCGCAAAAGGTTAAAAATTAATACTTGGCTAAAGCCTTATCGACTTTCACAAACCACAATACTACAGGCCACCTTGCAATATTGCTTTTTCGTCTAATCTCTTCGTTAGCCTTATTTTTATATCTTCGGAATATCAACTAGGATCTCCATAATCTCTTTTTGCCGGTCAGGCGAGATATACCTCCTTCCTGAGGGTCCCTGGGTAAGGGTAGTTTTAAGAAGGGGGTATAAATGAAAGAAGACCAGAGTCAATCACATGTACGTTATGAATGCAAGTATCATATTGTTTGTTGTCCCATATATCGGCGTAAGAAGTTGTACTGGCGCTTACGTCAACGGTTTGGTGAGATGATGCATGTTTATTGATGGCTTGGGACATGAGGTGAAATGAAGTATATTACAGAATATAGAATATTGTTCTTCTGCAGATAATGGTCCCACATTGGTCACCATAAAGGATGATTGCAGTCACCTCTTGTGGTGATCCTGCTATACCTATTGTCCACTTGTGCCGGATTCCTTTCTAAGATATCTTCTTAGGAAGTAACTTTTATTCTAAAACCTGGGTACACTCCCAAGTCAAAATATCTGCTCATTGAAAAAAATCGATAAGC
>MAXH01000053.1 GCA_001750925.1 Desulfobulbaceae bacterium S3730MH12 | reverse complement strand
CCCTTCCCGCTCAACGATGATGTCATGCATGGTTTCACCGGAAATAGCTTCATGACCGTCAAACTGTCCACTTGTGAAGTTTTTGGTCGGCAGGCCACCGGCTTCATTGATAATATTTACAAGTACATTGGTACCGTATTGACCAAGACCCTGGGATATAGGGTGGTCTATAAGTGCCTTGGCAAAGACTCGATTTGCTTCTTTGAATTTTTCAGGATCAGCAACTTCAACTTTACCTCCTTTGGGATCGATAGTTATAAACTTGATCTTTTTAGAGCCCATAACCGCACCGAGACCACCCCTGCCGCTTGATCTCAAATTACCATCCGGATCTTTAATGGAGATGTTGGCACTGCACATTTTCATCTCACCAGCCTGGCCGATTGTCAGGATGGCGGGCTTGCCTTCAATACGATCAGCAAGGGTCTCAAGAACGGTGAAGTTGCCTTTACCTATAAGCTCAGTCTCCTCATTTATGGTAATCGATTCGGGGGTAAGGGCGATGGAGTACCAGGCATCTTTTTCAGGCAATCCTTCGATAATGATTGCTTTACAACCTGCACGGGCAAGGAGTTGAGCGGCCGTGCCACCACCATTGGATTCTTTTATAGTACCTGTCAGGGGACTTTTGGCACCAATGGAAAGTCGACCGGAGTTGGCGGCAATTGTACCGGAAAGAAGACCGGGAGCAATAACAAGCTTATTGTTCGGTCCAAGGGGATGACATGTAGGTTCAACTTCAGCAGCTACGATTGTGGAGGTAAGTCCACGGCCG
Source organism: Desulfobulbaceae bacterium S3730MH12 (assembly GCA_001750925.1). Classification (GTDB taxonomy): domain Bacteria; phylum Desulfobacterota; class Desulfobulbia; order Desulfobulbales; family Desulfocapsaceae; genus Desulfomarina. The sequence continues at coordinate 19,027 of MAXH01000053.1, read as the reverse complement.
CCATGACCGGCCCAGCTTTCCGGCACATCCTCAATAGAAGTAGTAAGATTAGACATATTTACTCGGAAAATTTTATCTGCCATGTTTTTACTCCTTAGCACTGCATGTATTTATTATTTTAATAAAAAATGTGGCCCAACGATTGCCGGACATGACCCGCTTATTTCATTTATAACGACATAAAGGACACGGGAGCACCTTGTGTCCTTTATGTCAGGCTACTGCTCTACCCATTACAGTGCTGCAGTGTAAATGGCTTTAACATCCTCATCTTTAACCATTCTCGGATTGGTAAATCCACAGGCATCTTTCTGTGCATTGCCGGTCATAGTTGGGATATCTTCTGCTTTGACTTCCTTACCATAACGAACACCTAGTTCTACAAGTCCTGCAGGAATTCCAACATCTGTGGAAAGCTTCCTGATTGCTACTAGAGCAAGCTCTGCCGCATCGCGTGGAGCAAGGCCGGTTACATTCTCGCCCATCAACTCAGCGATTTTAATGAAACGATCAATCTTGGCGATGAGATTAAAGGCACTGACATGCGGCAACAGAATTGCATTACATTCGCCATGGGGCAAGTCATAAAAACCACCAAGCTGATGTGCCATTGCATGAACGTGACCAAGACTTGCATTATTAAATGCCATACCAGCAAGATACTGTGCGTAACACATACCTTCGCGGGCATCAATATCATTTCCATTTGCTACAGCGGGACGCAAATGCTTGGCGATAAGCTCAATAGCTTTTTCTGCAGCAGAGTCAGTCATTGGGGTAGCAATGGTGGAAACATACGCCTCAACTGCATGAGTCAATGCATCCATACCTGTGGCAGCGGTTAATGCAGATGGCATACCCATCATCAGAAGCGGATCATCAAGTGCAACACCAGGAGTAACCCGCCAGTCAACGATAGCCATTTTTACTTTACGTTTTGTATCGGTAATGATACAGAACCTGGTCATTTCAGAAGCAGTACCTGCGGTGGTATTAACTGCAACATATGGAGGCATTGGTTTGGTGGATTGATCCACACCTTCATAATCCTGGATTGTGCCGCCATTGGCAATCACCAGACCAACACCCTTACCACAATCATGTGAGCTGCCACCTCCAAGGGTTATCAGGCTGTCGCATTTCCCCTTTTTGTAGGCCTCAACACCATCATGCACGTTGGTATCGGTAGGGTTGGGAATTGTTTCATCAAATACAACATATTTCATACTCGCATCATCCATCAGATCGGTGATCTGCTTGGTAATACCAGCACCGGTAATACCTTTGTCTGTAACAATTAATGGCTTTGTACCACCAAGGGTCTTAATTTTTGCAGGGATTTCTTTTGCAGCACCAATACCAATCAGGGTCACACTCGGAATGAAATAACCGTAAACTTCTTCGCGTATAGCCATAATAACACCATCCTTTTGTAATGTAGGGTTTAGGAAAATTTATCCGCCTTCACTTGGATCCATAATCTGCGCACTCTTCTTATAGCAAACCTTGTGCCAGTTGTATTAATGCCATAATTGCATATGGTTAAGCGTTTAGCAGCTGGAGGCAGGCGGGAAAAAATGTCCAGAAGGAGAGAAAATAAATATTTAGAAGGCAGTAACAAAACCGGGGAGATTAACTGAAAGCCTTAAAATAGTGGTCTGCAGCCCGGTGAGCCATTTTGACTCATCACTTTAGCCAGATGGGTCAAGATGTCTCATTGGCCAGCAGATATGGCTTATTGGCGTAATTACTGGGTTGAATAACTTGAGAGTTTACGATAGAGGGTTTTTCTGCTTATTCCCAGGGAATCTGCAGTTTTTTGACGGTTTTCTTCAAAGAAATCCAACATTTTCAAGATATGTTTCTTTTCTACAGATTCCAGGGTAAGACACGCCTGACTGATGTCTGCGCTATGTACGAGCTCACTTGGAAGGCAGCGTTCTGTAATTATATTGTTTTCGGATAAAATTATGGATCGTTCGATGACGTTTCGCAACTCCCGTACATTGCCGGGCCAGCTGTATTGCATCAGACAATCCATTGCACCCTGGACAATATGACAAGGAACATTGTCCGGACTCAAGGTTGTTAAAAAATAATCTACAAGCAAGGGAAGATCTTCTCTCCTTTCACTGACAGGCGGCATCTGAATATTAAAACCATTTATTCGGTGATAAAAGGCTTCGTTGAATCGGCCTTGCTCAACCTCTTCAGAAAGATTTCTGTTTGTGGCAAATAAAAAGCGAATATTTACTCGGCGCTCCTCTTTTTCCCCTACCCGTCGATAAGTCTGCGTGTCCAGCGCCCGCAATAAGGACGCCTGCACTCCCAAGGACAAATCACCTATTTCATCGAGGAACAAGGTGGAATCATGAGCAAACGACATCAACCCCTCCCTGGTCTCCGTTGCGCCGGTAAACGAACCCCTCATATGGCCAAACAACTCACTCCGGGCAAGATCTTTCTGCAGGGTGGCACAATTCTTTATAATCATGGGATGTTCGGAACAGTGTGAGCACTCGTGTATCAATCTGGCGACCACATCTTTACCAGAACCGGAGTCCCCTGTTATGAGAACGGGGATTTTTGCTGGTGCGACCTTGTTTATCAGAAATTTAATGTCACGAATTGCTTTCGAGTTTCCTATGAATTTCGCCTCCTTTTCCTGACCGCTGTTATGGCGTAATATGTCATTTTCACGGGAGAGTAAAACTCGCTGATGAGCTTTTTCTACTATGAGTTCCAGTCGTTCCAGGTTAAAAGGCTTGCGAATAAAATCATAGGCACCCAGTTTCATAGCATCTACAGCGATATCAATATCTCCATGGCCGGTAATCATGATTACCTCAACATGGGGTACCGTATCTTTTACTTTGATCAATAAATCGAGATCGGTGATATCAGGTAGTCGCAAATCCATGATGACCACATCAAACCAGTTGCCGCGTACCATCTTTAAGGCTTCTGCTGCATTTGCTGCAACAGAAACTTCCCGGTTCTCGTTGGTTAGTTCTTTCTGCAAAAGTCTTCTGATAGGTTCTTCATCATCTATTACAAGTATTGGATATCTTACTTTATTTGTCATGTGATTATACCGGGTATGGTAACATGGAAAGTTGAACCTTTTCCTTCGTCACTGGTTACATTAATTTCTCCACCATGGTTCTTGACGATGGTGTAGCAGGTTGAAAGACCAACCCCAATACCTTTGCCAACAGGCTTGGTGGTAAAAAACGGTTCAAACAGCTTGTCTTTCATCTCAAATGGTATACCACAACCTGAATCTTCAACAATCAAGTCAACATCGCCATCTTTACCGGTGACAGTCTTAATGACAATTTCCCCTTCATCACCGATAGCATCTAAAGCGTTGGTAAAAAGATTAATTATCACCTGTTTGAGTTGTGATTCATCTCCCTTAATCAAAGGCAGTTCCTTTTCCAACTTCGTTTTGACCGTGACGCTGTGATGCTCTCTTATATGATGTTTTAGAATAAACAGCGTATCTAAAACACATTGATTCATATCCACCGGGCAAAGACTTGAAGCAACAGGTCTGCTGAAAGTGAGCAGGGTCTGGACAATATCACGACAGCGCAAACATTCATTTACGATGGTTTCTGTATACTCCTGAAAATCTTCGAGAACATCCTGGTCAACCTGAGTCTGGATGCGACTAATCCTGCGCTGCAGCCCTTCGGCAAAACCTCTGATTGCTGCAAGGGGATTGTTGATTTCGTGAGCCACTCCAGCAGCCAGGGTACCAATAGTGGCCATTTTTTCTGCCTGATAATACTGAGCCTGGAATTCTTTTTCCAGAGTAATATCCCGCTTAGAGAGCAGAGTTTGACGCTCCCCGTTCAGAGAGGATTTAAGCGGAGAAGCGATTATTCTAAAATGTTTGAATTTGCCGTCTACTTTATAAATCGCAAGATCTTTGACAATACCGTCACAATCCAGGGATTGGATAACGGGACAATCATCACAAACACTATCCCGACCACGGAAAATCTCATAACAGTGGTGGCCTATCGGATCGACCCCGGGGAACCAGTCAATAAAAACATGGTTCACCCGCTGTATTTTAAGATCTTCTGACAGTACAACCATCAAGTCAGTAATCCCGTCCAATACAGCCTGTACTTCCCGGCGCTTTTTCTCAAGCTTCAGATTGGATGTTTTTAGCTGTTCTACCTTTTGTTGCAACTCCTGGTAAAAACCTAACTTGCAATGCTCAATACCAACCAGGTCTTCAAGTGTTGTAACAGGTTTCATCACCATACCTCGTGACAAATTTCCAGAAGTTCTCTCCATGACGCTGATCGCGGGTTTGTCAAATTACAGGCATCGTTGACTGCCATTTTACAAATTTGTTCAAGGTACTGTTTATCCTTTTCTTTAATTTCCTGGCGCAGCTTGAGAGACACATCAAAGGAAGCAAAGAAAGCATCCAATTTTTCTATGCCCCCCTTGGCTGTTTCAAGATCAGAACCGAGGTTTTTATCTAGGATAACCCGGCCGATTGCGGCATACTTTTGAACGGAAGAAGCGAGGTTGAAACGCATAACAGCAGTTAACAAAATTGGATGAACAGTGCCGTGGGGCATATCGTAGTGGCCACCAAGAGAATGGGCTAGAGCATGTTCCGCACCGAGACCGGCGTTACTAAAGGCCATGGAAGCTGATATAGAGGCTACACTTAACAGTTCCAGCGAATCAAGGGATCTGGTCTGGACGGCATGTTGTAAGTTACGCAGGATCAGGTCAATGGCTTTTAGTGATTGCATTTCTGTAAATGGTGATGCAATTCGGGAAACATAGGACTCAATAGCATGTGCCAGTGCGTCGACGGCCGATTGGATAATGAGCTTTTCTGTTTTTGTAGTTAATATAAGTGGGTCGACAATGGCGATATTCGGTACCAGAGTGCGGGTGATAATGGACATTTTTACACCCCTCTCAACATCAGTAATAATACAGAACTGAGAAATGTCGGAGCCGCTTCCTGCTGTGGTTGTGATAAACACCATGGGAGGCAGAGGACGCTGTACCCTGTTGGCACCTTCATAATCTTGTATTTTTCCACCGTTGCCGGCAATAATTGCAATCCCTTTAGCTGTATCCAGGGCGCTGCCACCGCCAATGGCAATGATAACGTCAGCATCGTTATTAAGATAAAATTCAGCCCCCAACTTGACTTGATGATCCCGTGGATTTGGCGAAACACCTGAATAATAGACCCACTCAACACCTTCTTTCTTCAAGATATCAGTAAGCTGTTGCACCCATCCGGCTTCTTCAATACCTGAATCACTTACAAGAAGAACTTTCTTTGCACCAAGCCTCAGTACGCATTGGCCGACGTGATTCAAACTTCCCCGTCCAAAAATTATTTCGGGAATAGCAAATTTGGTTACATCCATTTACAATGCTCCATATTTTCAATTAAAAATAGAAGGATACAAACGAGTTAAACAATTTTTTTTCACCTCAAAGCATCTTACCTCATAAATAACAAACTACTGAAAGATTAAGTAGCTGTTTTTTAGCATAATATGATACGGGATGTACGAGACTGTCACATCCTTCAATTATCCTGTACTGCATGTTTTATACCTAACGGTTATAAACTATCATATCAAAGACATACATATAATACAGCGGGCAAGAATGGGTCATATTGACTCAAGAGAGAGAGTAGGTTATCATATCTTTGAAGATATAAACAAAAAAACATCTATTGGAACCTGTATAGTAAGTTGGTAGAACCAAACGGGTTAAAAAGACCCACCGCTGAACAGAATGGGTTATATTGACCCGACAACACTCGCTTATCGCAACTAGGACACTATCTGATGAATATTCTTGATTTTTCTTCTATCGATGACCTGAAACGGATCTCCAGGGAAATATGCAATAAGGGGTGGGGGGAAGCCAATGGTGGTAATATCTCAATTCGCTTGACCGGCGAGGAACAGGCTCCTTTTCAGGAACTGCAATCCGCAGATGAGGAGACCTCCTTGCCCTTTGCAATTCCTGAACTGGCCGGAGAGTCTTTTCTGGTTACGGGGACCGGAGTTTTCTTTCGTAACATCAGTGCATTTCCGCAAGAAAGTCTGGGCATTGTCCGTATCAATTCCCGAGGCGACGGATACAGCACGATGTGGGGCTACAGTGCAGGTGGCCGGCCGACCAGTGAGATGAGCGCCCATCTGCTTTCCCATGCGGTGCGAAAAAAAGTGAGCAGCGGCAGGGATCGGGTTATCATCCATACTCACACAACTAACCTTATCGCCCTCTCTTTTGTCCTGCCACTGGATACCGCCGTGATCACTCGTGAACTCTGGGAGATGATGAGCGAATGCCTGATGCTGTTTCCAGATGGAATCGGGGTGATGGACTGGATGGTGCCGGGAAGTCTTGATATTGGTCTTGCTACATCCCATCTTATGGAAAAACACCGCCTGATATTATGGGCCCATCATGGCATTTTAGGGACCGGCCCGAATATGGAGCAGGTTTTCGGCCTTATTGAAACTGCAGATAAGGCTGCCGAAATGCTCCTGAAGGTCATGGCAGCCGGTGGTAAGAAGCAGGCCATCTCCGCAGGTCAACTCCGGGAGCTTGCTGAAGCTTTTAATGTGGATCCTCTCAAGGAGGCCATAACTTAGTGTCTGTCCATAAATAGCCTTCTCACCCTAACTATTTATATTGCATATTCCACTGCCTTTTCTGCATGAATTGCCGTGGTATCTAACAGCCTTACCTTTGTGTCATCTTGATTTACCAACATGCCAATTTCGGTGCAGCCGAGAATGACAACCTCAGCACCTCGATTGGCTAGAGAATCAATGATACGCAGGTATTCTGTTTTCGAATTGGATTCAGTTTTCCCTAAACAGAGTTCCTGGTAAATAATATTGTGGACTATTTGCCTGTCTTCATTTTCTGGAACAAGGACATTGAGGTCATAGTTTTCTTTTAACCGACCCTTGTAGAAGTCCTCTTCCATCGTGAAGGCTGTGCCCAGCAAACCTACAGTTTTAATACCCTCATTTACAAGTACTTCCGCCGTTGCATCTGCAATATGAAGCAAGGGGATTTTTATTGATTTTTCGATTTCCGGGGCAACCTTGTGCATTGTGTTTGTGCAGATAAGTAAAAAATCGGCACCAGCAGACTCTACACTTCGAGCCGCCTCACAGAGTATTCTTGCTGTCCCTTTCCAATCGCCTGCATGTTGTAGTTTTTCTATGGGTTCGAAATCGACACTGTACATAGCGATCTTGGCGGAATGTAAACCTCCAAGTCTATTTTTAACTCCCGCGTTAATTGCACGATAATAACCAACCGTACTTTCCCAACTCATGCCACCCAAAAGACCAATTGTTTTCATTTAATTTCCCAGTGTGTTTTTTACAATATAACGCCGAGGACCTATGACATAAGTGATGCAATCCTTTTTGCAAATGTCATATTATTCTGCCTCGTTACCCTGACAATTTCCTTAAAGTTGAGATCGAACTGTCTGCTCAACTGTTTCAAATCTTTTTTCTTCAGGCAGATATCTGGCCAGGGAACCCGGCCCGGGAGGGAGAGGACGACTCTGTTGCCCCGATCAGGTACTGCCAGGAAAAGTTGGTCTGTAAAATGGGTTGCAAGCAGAGTTTTTATCTGTTGAAGCTGCTTTTTATCATTGCTCCAGATGTTGCAACTGACCACGCCATTTTGGCTCAGATTGTCTGCACATAAACGGAAGAACTGGTCTGAGTAGATTGTCGGTGCCATCCCCTGATCGTCGAAGGCATCGATAAGGATAATGTCATAGGGAGTATCGCTGTAATTTTTTAAAAATCGATAGCCATCGTCACAGTGGACGATTATCTTACTGTTTTCCGGCAACTGGAAATAGCCTCTCGCCATATTTATTATATGCTTGGAATAGTCAACAGCGTCTATATGGCATCGGGGAAAGTGGTGCTGGAAGAAACGAACAAATGAGCCTGAGCCAATACCAATGATCAGGATATTCTCCGGTTTCGGTTGGATCAGCAATGCAAGAAGCATATACTGGGTATATCGCAGAACCAACCTGTGGGGGTTGGAAAGCGATATCCTGCTCTGCACTGTACCCGGGGGATAGTAAAGAGTGCGATAATCACCACTGTCTCTGATTTCCACCAAGTGGTCATTGAAGTAATCTTTATGAATTAATACTCCCGGCTGTTGTGACATCTGTATTCTCTAGGAGCTTGAATGTTGTATACTGTTTCTGGCATACTTGCGGTGGATAATGGTACTTGTACAAGATTTATATTTAAGATATCTGAATTATTTGAGCAACTATGACAACTCCCTCAATTAAGATAATCTACTTTGCGACCGGTATCACCATTTGCTCGCTATACGCCGCTCAACCCATTCAGCCTGTATTTCAAAGCGAATTTCAACTCAGTAACTTCCAGGCCATCCTTTTTACAACCCTGATGATGGCACCTCTTGGCTTTGCGCCGCTCTTTTACGGCTATCTGCTGGAGTCTTTTTCAGCAAAGATTATGGTCAGGTGGGCCCTTTTCAGTCTTGGTATATTGGAACTGTTCTTTGCAATGGCAGATAACTATCTGTTGCTCCTTGCTATCCGGGCTTTTCAGGGATTGATGATTCCTGCAATTCTCACCTCCTTGATGAGTTATATATCATATACCTCCAGCAGGGAAAAAGTTCAGTATGCCATTGCCAGCTATATTGCCGCCACAATCGTGGGTGGTTTTCTTGGTCGATTTTTGTCAGCTTTTTTTACCGATCTCTTTGGCTGGAGGTTTTTCTTTATTCTTCTTGGCTTTCTCCTGTTGCTGACCTCCTATTTTTTGCGGGATATGGCAAGAGACATCAAGATGAAATATGCAAAACCAACGTTTGTTGAGATTGTCGGTTTGCTGCGGTCAAAAGAGTTTTTCTGGCTTTATTCAGCGATTTTCTGTCTGTTTTTTGTTTTTGCGGCCCTGATGAATTTTTTACCCTTTGAATTAAAACAGATGAACCCGGCATCCGGTGAATCGGGAATTGGTCTGCTGTACCTCGGCTACAGTATGGGTATTTTTGTCTCTTTAAACAGCCGGGCCATAATCCGATTTTTTGGCAATGAGCCGGACGCCATACGCGCAGGAATTGGAATTTTTACCCTGGGAACGTTAATTTTTATGGTTGAACACTACGCGGTTATGTTTGTTGGAATGTTTATCTTTTGTACCGGCCTCTTTATGGCCCATTCACTTTTGTCAGGGTTTGCCAATAAGCTTGCAGAAGAGAACAAGGCCATAGCAAACGGTTTCTATATCTCATCCTATTATACCGGGGGCACTCTTGGTTCCGTGTTACCGGGTGTGGTTTTTTTTCAATTTGGCTGGCAGATGTTTCTCCTTTCGCTTCTTATGATGCTGTGTATGGCATTTTTCTTTGTCAGGCAGCTTAAGAGGGCTGTGGTCAGCTAGTTTCTTCACTCTCTATTACCAGCATTTTTTTCCAGAGTCCCACTCTATATCGCCAGCATGAGACACAGAAAAGAAGAACGATGAACAGCACCACCCATAACCACGCAGAAATGATATCTATCTGAAAAAACTGGACTCCGATATATACCGGCAGCACAAAACAACTCATGGAAATCAGTGCAATAGCTTTCATCATAAAGCGGGTGTCACCGGCTCCTCTGAGTGCACCACTGAACACCATATATAAACCATCGAACAGCAGGTATGCTGCGATAATATAGAGAAGTTTTCTGCACAGTTCCAGAACGATTGCCTGGTCAGCACTGCTCTGTTGGGCGGAAAGAAAGGGGCCGAGGATAAATTCAGGGGCAAAGATGAAGAGCAGATCGAGGCAGATAATATATGCTGCGAGCAACTGAACGCTACTCCAGACGTAACGGGCTGCCTGTTGTGGTTCTTTTCTTCCCAGTGCCTGGCCTACCAGAACACTGATCCCCTGTGAGACCCCCATGGATGGCATAAAGGCCAGAGAATTAATAGAAATCACAATGTTTGTTGCAGCCAACTCGAGCTTACCTATCCGTCCGACAATAAGAACAAAGAGGGTGAAGGCCAAGATATCGAGGGTGAACTGGAGTGATCCGGGAATACCAAATCGCATTAATCCGGCGAATATTTTACGGTCAAACTGATATGCGGAAAAGACTCCGAAACGCTGGTCATTCTTGCGGGTAAAGATCAAAAAAGCCAGGCATACAACCTCGATTACCCATGCATTGACTGTTGCAATGGCTGCACCTTTTATACCAAGTTCCGGAAAGATTCCGTAGCCGAAAATCAGGGCATAGTCGAGGGGAATATTAATTATGACACCTAAAAAAGTGATGAGCATTACCGGTCGGGTGAGGCCCCGGCCTGTAAAAAAAGTCGAAAGAGTTACCGTTGCCACACTGAAAACAGCACCTTTACAGAGTATGGAAAAATAGATTCGCTCAAGTTCCTGGACATCCTGAGGATGTCCGGCGAAGGTGAAAAGAGGCTCGGCTGCAAAGAGAGCGAGCAGCCAGAAGCATATTCCCGAGCCAAGGGTGAAATAGATGCCCTGCCAGAGAACCCTGCCCACTTTTGAGTGATAGCCCCTGCCGGTATATTGGGCAATAAATACTCCTGCATAACCGCCGACACCACCGAAAAAAGCTACAAAAAGATATGAAGTAATGCCTGCAGGGAGAGCGGCGGATATTGCATTTAAACTGTAATTTGCCAGAAATATCCGGTCGGTAAATGTCATCAGTGTGGCTGCGGACATGCTGAGTACCAGGGGCAGGCAGACTGCGATAACCTCGTGGTAACTACTGTTTTTATACCGTTGCCGGAAATGCTTATACATATTTTGGAATAGTGATTAGTTTGAGGTATAGTTTCAGGTTAATTTTTGACAACGAGGGTCAAAGTCAGGTTTTACACCAGCTGGTTGTTCTTGAGTAGCAGAAAGTTGCCTGTGAGCTGCCAAAAAGTTGAAACCCATTGAGTAGAATATAAGTGAAAGCGGTAAGTATTGATAAAGATGTGTGCACCGGATGTGGTATCTGCATCACCATCTGTCCTTATAAGGCTATTGAGCTGGTGGATAACAAGGCTGAGTTTCAGCTGGAGGAATGTTTTTCCTGCGGCCATTGTCAGGCAGTGTGTTCTGTGGGTGCAGTTATGGTGAGCGGGCTGGCTTCTGACATTAAATTCTCCACTTTTAATGAATTGGAGGGAGTAGTACAACCCGGAACTGGAGGGGTGGCGGAGATAGCTGCACTGATGCGCTCCAGAAGATCCTGTCGCAGGTATCGCACCCAACCCGTTCCTTTGCCACTCCTGGAAGATCTCGTAAAAATTGGAACTACTGCACCTTCCGGGACGAATAGCCAGCCGTGGAATTTTTCAATTCTGCCGGAACGGGAAGATGTCCTGGTACTTGGAGGCTTGACCGCAGAGTACTACCGAAACCTTAACAGGCAGGCGCGAAACGGAATTTTACGGTTGCTGGTAAAGCTGTTTGGCGGAGACAGCCTTGGCAGGTACTACCGAAGATATCATGATTCAGTGGAAGATTCTCTTCGGGAGTGGGACAGAGAGGGAAAGGATCGTCTTTTTCACGGGGCTGTTGCTGCAATCCTTGTAACAGCCCGGCAGGATGCAAGCTGTCCGGCGGAAGATGCCCTTCTGGCGACTCAGAATATCCTGCTGGCTGCACATGTGATGGGTCTTGGCAGCTGTCTTATCGGTTTTACCGTTGAGGCAATGCGGCGTAATCCTGAAATGAAACGGAAAATGGAAATTGGAGAAGGTGAGGAAATATATAGTGTTATTGCCCTTGGTTACCCCGATGTAATATATCATAGAGTTGCAAATCGTAAATCGGTGGTGCCGAGAATTCTCAAATTTGGTGCTGAGGATGCAGAAAAGACTGAATAGTTTTTGGAGATAACGATGAAGTCGAAGGAAGTATTGGAGGTTGTATTATTTTCATTTGGTTTTAAGTATGGTGCCCCTGTTGATGTGAATGTGATCTGGGATGTCCGTTTTCTTCCCAATCCATATTGGGTGGAAGAACTACGGCCGAAGACAGGGCGTGTTGATAAGGTGGCGGCCTATGTCCTTGAAAGCGATGAGGGCAGAGGTTTTCTCTCCCTCCTCAAGCCTATGACAACGTTTCTTATAGAGCAGAACAGTGCGGCAGAAAAAAAGAACCTGCATATGGGTATCGGCTGTACCGGAGGGCGCCACCGGTCGGTTGCGGTGACGGAGGCTTTGTCGGATTTTCTTGAAGGGTTGTCCATAGAACACACTATCTATCACCGGGATATTGAACGGGACAGCAGGGGCAAATAATTTGAAAACAACAGGATGGGGTGAGAACTTTTTACCTACCTGACTTATAAGGTGGGTAAATTTTACCTGATGACCCTGTTGCTTTCAGTCATGCTGATTTTATCTATTTACGGTAATTATTGAAAAATCAAATAGTTATATTAAAGTGTCTGTTTTGGCACACCAGTTGCTTTACTTTTTACAACAAGAGGTAATCGGGCTGGCGCCAAGTTCAAAGTAGAAATCATATTGTACGTTGTAACTGAAAGAGGCAGTAAAGCTCTTTCGGTAAAATCCATCATAATTGGAGTGATAAAATGAAAAAGAAAATAATAGTAATGGTTATGGTAGCGGGTCTGGCATTAGCAGGTACAGTTTCAGCGAAATGTGGAAAAGGTGGCGGCGGATATGGCCATCCAGGTAAAATGCAGGGCGGCATGATGTACCAGCAGCTGGACCAGGAAACTAAGGACACACTCACCAAATTCAGAAATGATAACCAGGGATTACGTAAAGAAATAGTGATGAAACGTGCTGAAAAACGTGCAATACTGAACAGTACTAATCCTGATCCGGCTGCGGCTGCAAAAGTTGCCGGAGAACTTTTTGATCTCCGTGCAGCAATGAGAGAAAAGGCGGCAGCCGCAGGTGTTGACAAGTATATGGGACGCTTTGGCATGGGGCCCGGCCAGCAGGGGATGGGCTCCGGATCGATGGGTCGTGGACATGGTAATTGCCAGGGAGGTGGCCGCTCCTAATCCTGCCGGTTAAAAACGCTCAATTTTTTCCTGCTTGCCCCCAATGTATTTCATGTCAGCTGGGCCTTCAGCTGACATGAAGTTGCATTGGGTTTTTTTTGTTTACTATGTTATTCGTTGATGGCGTCGTAAAAAGTTCCCTGCTTCGTCATTCCCGCGCAGGCGGGAATCCAGAACATACTGAAATAACTAGATTCCCGCCTGCGCGGGAATGACGGGATGGAGCAAAATTTGAGTTTTTACGAGATTGTCATTCGTTATTCACCAGATAAAAGCTCAAGATCGTACTCGTCCACTATGTGACTGATTTCTTCTGAAACATTTTCAGGTAAAGCAATCGGTTTGTGGTTTGCTATTATCTTCCGGGCTTTTTCATAAGCTCGTTCACTCAGATCTCTGCCTGCAGTTGATCTTTGCCAACCTTCACGGGTCTGTCGATCAAACAATTTTGACTGTGACATGTTTCTACAGTGATCAAAGGTGTGCTTTTTGGTCAGGTATTCACCCCCTGGCCCTGCTTCATGAATAACATTCAACGCCATCATATTACCTGACAGGTCTAATCCTTTCATTGTGTTAAGTATTCTTTCAGCCTGTTCTGCTCCTGTGATCATTGCCGCATAATCAAAAGTGATAACCGATTCGATTGCACCTATGCCAAAAATGATATCTGCTCCGGCAAATGCTGCTGTAGTCGCAGTGAGAGAAAAGTCGTAAGCCTGTTGCGAGTCAGGGAGTTTGCTGTCTGAAGCACAGCCTCCAACCAGACAAGGCAGTTGATAGTATTGAGCCAGTTTGGCCCACGCCGCACTGAGTATTGCCATCTCTGGTATACCCACCGGAGAGGTGGCTAATCGCATATCCATGATTGTGCTACAGCCGCAGTAGGTAAAAGGAGTTCCTTTTCTTACCATCTGAGTCAGAATAAGTGAGCTTAAGACCTCTGCATTATGTTGAACGATAACACCTCCCAATGTTGCAGGAGCTGTTGCTCCAGAAAGAGACATAGGCATAGAAGCTATACCCACGCCACCTTTTGCGCACTCGATAATCGATTCACAACACTCTTGAACTAGACTCAGGGGGCTTGTGGGACAGACAAAGACTGTTACAATTGGCCGATCTATAAATGCTTTTTCACCCCCGGCAGCAACCTTGGCAACCTCAATGATTTTACGTGCGTTTCTGCCACCATTAAAACCAAGAAAACAGTGTTTACTGGTGTTGTTCACCATAGCTTCATAGTTATGTACGGATTGAGACGCAGGGTTTTTGTCACCAGAGCAGGCTGCCCGCTCAACTATTGAGATTACGTCAATGCTGTCCTGAATTCTTGTGATCTGAGCCAGATCCTGTTTGACAGTGTCTCTCAGTTGACCTGTTTCAAGATCAATGATTTTCACATGTTCACCAAATCCTGCAGAGAAGGATGTCCGGTTTTCATCTGTTCGGTAATCATCCTCCGGGCGTCTCCCGTAATATGTTCCTGTATGCGGAGTCGACGCTAGACAGTCGGATACTAGATGGTCCGGTATTTTTACAATTCCGAAGCCATCGTAGTGAGACACGTCAGCACCGGCACCATGAAACATTTCCAGCGCTTCTTCTGACTCAACTTTAATTCCAGTGCGATGTAAAACTTGTAGAGTTGCGAAATGAATTGCTTCCAGTTCCTGGTCAGAAAAAAGGGTCAACCCTAGACCCGAAAATTTATTGAACCCGGCTGGGGCATCTTTTCTAGCCATTGTGATCTCCAGTTATATATTGTTATAGTATCAATGTGTTCTAACACCCATAAAATGTTTTACAACGATAACTTCGCTTCGCTGATCTCTCCGATTCCTGCCTCTTTTTGTGAAGCATATGGTTTTCATATAAATCTGCCAGGTGGTTAAAATGATTACAATCAAAATATTCACTTGGTTTTTGAATTGTTTGGCGTGTTTCCAGCTCGATAAAGGAGGATTATGAAAGTTATCACTATCCCATGCTCCTTTGACAACTATGCGTATCTTGTTATCTGCGAAGAGACGGGAGAGGCGGTTGTTGTAGATCCGTCCGAGTTCTATCCTGTCTATCTTGAGCTTGAAAAACGTAAAGTTCGTTTGGCTGCAGTTTACTGCACTCATCATCATGCAGATCATATTGGCGGCCTGGAAGAATTGAGGGATGAATTTGACGGACTTACAATCTGTGGATCTGAAAAAGATGCGGGGAGAATCCCGGGCATGATCTGCCTTCTTACAGAGAGCAGCAGGTTCAGCGCAGGGATGATTCGTGGTCGGGTTATTTCTACCCCTGGCCATACTGAGGGATCGGTCTGTTACATTTTCAATGAGCACCTCTTTACCGGAGATACGCTGTTTGGTGGTGGCTGTGGAAGGATATTTGAAGGAACGCCAGGGGAAATGTACGATTCTCTGAATGTAAAACTCAAAAAGTTGCCAATGGGGACAAAGATCTACTTTGGTCATGAGTATACCCTTCAGAACCTCAAGTTTGCCGAATTCGTCGAGCCTGACAATATGGCGATAAAAGAGAGACTTGAAGAGATAGGGAGGAAGCAGGGAATATCTCCGGTTACTTCGCCGTCGACCCTGCAGCTTGAGTGCGCGACAAATCCGTTTCTCAGGTGTCAAGAGGTGGGGGTGTCAAAAATGGTTGCTGGGAAATGTGGTGTCGACCCGTTTGATGTTCTTTCTGTCTTTACAGCACTTCGGGGAATGAAAGATAATTTCTGAGTTATCAATTCTCTTTAATAGCATTGTTGACCTTCTCCTGACAATAGGATAGATATCACAGCAACAATTACGTGTTTGAGTATCGGCAATTATATTGAGAATATCGGAGGATTTTATAATGAAAAGATTGGTTTTAGTAGCAGCAGCCCTTATGACCCTGCAAAGTTTTACTGCAGGGGCGGCCACAATTTCTGTGAATCAGTTTGTAGAGCATCCGGCATTGGATGCGGTATTGAAAGGATTTCAGGATTATCTGAAGGAAAAAGGAGTTGAAGTTAAATATAATGTGCATAACGCCCAGGCAAATATGGGAACCGCCACCCAGATTGGACAACAGATGATCGGGGAAAAACCGGATTTGCTGCTTGCCATTGCAACTCCCTCGGCGCAAGCCACCGCTCAGGCTGTAAGCAAGGCGCCTGCAGATCTTAAGCGCCCGTTTCTTTTTTCAGCTGTTACTGATCCTGTTGCGGCAGGTCTTGTAAAAGATCTGCAGCATCCGCCAAAAGGTATAACCGGGGTTTCTGATCTTCTGCCAATTGAGAAGCATATCAAAATGGTGCTCTCTTACGACGAGAATATTAAAACCCTTGGTCTGTTGTATAACAGTGGTGAGGCAAACTCCAAGTCAACCATAGCTGCAGTGAAGGCATTGAGTGAAAAGCTGGGCTTTAAAACTGTTGAGGCAACCGCCTCAAAAACTGCTGATGTTTACCAGGCGGCAAAATCTCTGGTCGGTCGTGCCGATGCTGTTTTTATCCCAACGGATAATACCATTATCTCTGCCCTTGAATCGGTTCTGAAAGTCGGGGTTCAGAATAAATTACCTATCTTTGCTGCAGATGTGGACTCTGTAAAGAGAGGTGCTGTTGCAGCCATGGGATTTGACTACTACAAGCATGGATATCAGACAGGGGCAGTGGCCGAGAGAATTTTGAATGGCGAAAAACCTGAAAATATTCCCGTCTCATTTCAGAAAGATCTTCAGCTTTATATTAATGCGGGCTTTTCTGAAAAGATGGGTCTTACTCCTCCCGAGGAACTTTTGAAAAAAGCTGCCAAGGTTTATAAATAGGCAGCGGTTATATTGATGGTAGCTTTATGACTTGGTACGCAGCACTTGGTGCAGTAGAGCAGGGACTCGTCTATGGCATAATGGTGATCGGGGTCTACCTGACCTTTCGGATTCTCGATTTCCCTGATCTTACAGTGGATGGAAGCCTTCCATTAGGGGCTTCCATCTCTGCTGTGGCAATTACCCATGGCGTCAATCCCTACCTCTCTCTGGTTATTGCTCTGGCCGGAGGTTTCCTGGCAGGAATGATAACGGCAATCCTGAATACCAAATTCAAGATATTGCATCTGCTGGCCTCCATCCTGACAATGATCGCATTGTACTCCATTAATATTCGTATTATGTCCGGTCCAAATGTTGCCCTTCTGGGACAGGAAACGGTGTTCGATGCGGTTATTGGTTTTGGAGTCCCGGCGCATCTGGCAGGGCTGATAATTTTTGGCATCTTTGCTCTTATTGTTCTCAGTTTTATTATCTGGTTCCTGGGGTCTGAGATTGGCCAGGCAATTCTTGCAGTGGGTGATAACCCGCAGATGATACGAAGTCTTGGCGTAAACACCCATACCATTATTATCCTTGGAGTAGGGCTGTCTAACGGGCTGGTTGCCCTGAGTGGTGCACTGGTTGCACAGAACCAGGGGGCCGCTGATGTCGGAATGGGGATTGGCACCATTGTGGCAGGACTTGCCTCGGTTATTATAGGAGAGACACTCTTTGGCTGTAATACCATTGCCAGGGCCTTTATTGCGGCCCTGCTTGGCTCTGTGGTGTATCGACTGGCTATTGCTCTTGCCTTAGGGCTTGAGTTTGGTGGATTCAGGTTTAATCCAAGCGATCTTAACCTGATAACCGCGGTTTTGGTTATCAGTGCTCTGATTGCACCTAACCTTAAGAAGAGGTTAATGCAAAGGTGATTGGTTTAAATGGAATTGTAAAATACTTCCATAGGGGAAGCGTGAATGAGGTTTTTGCTCTGGATAATATCGATCTGCAGATTGAAGAGGGCGATTTTGTCACGGTTATCGGTTCCAATGGTGCAGGAAAATCGACCCTGCTCAACTGTATCGCCGGCGGGTTTTTTCCTGATTCCGGTAAGATTTTAATAAATAGTCAGGACGTTACTGCTTGGCCTGAATATAAAAGAGCCAAGTTGATCTCGAGGGTGTTTCAGGATCCGCTTCTCGGTACCTGTCCTTCGGCAACGATTGAGCAAAATATGGCATTGGCTTCTCTCCGTGGTAAAAAACGAGGGCTTGCCAGGGGTGTAAAAAGCCGGGATAGAGATCGGTTTCGTGAGGAGTTGAAGCAGCTCGGGCTGGGGCTTGATAAGCGTCTCCTTGATAAGGTCGGCCTGCTTTCGGGAGGGCAGCGACAGGCCCTGACAATGCTTATGGCTACTATGCTCAGACCGGATGTGCTCCTGCTTGATGAACATATTGCAGCCCTTGACCCGAAGACAGCAAACCAGATTCTTTTATTGACGCAGGAAATTGTAAAACAGAGCAAACTTACCACTCTGATGATTACCCATAATATGAAACATGCAATCAGTTTCGGCAATCGGCTGATTATGCTTCATCAGGGAGGAATACTGCTTGATCTGAAGGGTGAGGAGAAGAAAAATCTTACCGTCAAAGATCTTCTGGCTCAGTTTTATAAAACTCAGGGTGAAGAGTTAGCCCTGGACTCCCTTTTACTCAATTAACCTCCCCTCACTCACCTCCCAGGAGTTTGTTCCAGTCCATTTGCTTAAAGCTGTTATGCAGCATATGGTCATCATCTTCTATTCGTATTTCCAGATTGGAAAAAGTTTTTTCTGCAAGGGGAATAACCTTCTCGGCTGGAGTTACCGTGTCTTTCTGCCCTATAATAAGGATGGTTGGTATGGACAGCATCACCTCTGGAGCGCGATAGTTTCCATAATTGAGAGCCGGGGCCAGGAGAGTGAGTCTGGCGACCCTCTCAGGATATTTGAGGGCAAAGCAGGTAGCCATCAGGCCACCGAAACTTGAGCCGATGAGACTCAGGTCACTTTCTCCCGAACATATTTTTTCAAACTGCTGCAGTCGCTCTTCAAGGTCGCCACTGAAATCAGGGCTG
>MAXH01000052.1 GCA_001750925.1 Desulfobulbaceae bacterium S3730MH12 | reverse complement strand
TTTTAAAACCAGGCATCTTCATAAACTTTCTCTGAATTATCCACATATCCATTCGTCTGAAAAGTAGCGGTCTCCTTTCTCCCGTCCTGGTACAAAATTGTCATCTCTGAACGAACAGCTTTTGATCCATCCCATTGTTGAGAAAGCATTATAGGGGGGTTATTGGTCCATCTCTTACCATTGGTCACCATAACTTCGATTGTTATTGCATCCCCTTTTGTGGACACCTTCTTTATTTTTCCTCCAGGATCTTCCACTTTCAATTCCAGAATAAAAACATCGTCTTTAAATCGGGTTACTTTCACTGTTGCCCTACTGGAAACAGCAGAATTTTCGTGTGGTTTTGTGATTTCATCATAGGTTGTCACTTCTTCCCCTCTGTCATCACGAACATCTTTAACTTCACCTGTCTCTGTATAGTGCTTTAAAAGGAGATTGCTGCCTTTCGCTATTGTGGTTTCAACTGATGCGAGGAAATACGCACCCGCCTCACTGTTTTTCTCCATAACTTTAAAATCACCATTTTCTCCCATGTTCTCCCATTCTCCCATTAAATATCCCTCCAAAGGGAAATCACCGCCACAGGCGATAAAAGATCCATCGGGTAAAAATTCGAAATAATCAGCTCCGCTTCCACTCCAGGATATCTTTTTATTTTTAAGCAATGGATTTTCCGTCTTTGGGTTGTCTGTTGAACACCCAAACACAAGAAAAAGAATTATCAAAGATACTATCTTGAGATTTTTCATAATGGTTCCTCCTGGGAATCACACTTCTCTCCTCCCATCTGGAAGGTCAGTGCTTTCCCAACCTGTTTACAGGCTACAATACAATCCCCACAATTGGTGCACTCCATATCTTCCAGATTCCAAACTTTTTTGGGTTTCAGAGACAAACTGCAAGACTCGGTACAATGCTCCCGCTCACCTTTACAGCGACACTTTTGAGGATTAAAACCGACAATCAGTCTCTTTTTATTCAATCTTTTTGTTAAAGAGAGGAGTACAGACTGGGGACAGATATAACGACACCAGATCCGTTTTTTAGCTATAAATTCAATTAAAAGAAGTGCTGCAATAACGAGTATTGACAAAGAAAAATACCCCTGACCGAATAAATATTGAAAAAAACGTGTATACCATGCCGGCAAAGATAACTGGTTAAGAACAGGGGTAGTGGAAAAGATGAGAAAAAATCCAATTCCGGCAATAAATATAGAAAATTTCAATTTAAAACCAGGAGCGACTAATGCAAATCCTTTATAACTGCGTGGAAGAATCTTTTTGCTGGAATTGACAGCAAGTTCCGATAAAAATCCAAAGGGACACATCCACGAGCAAAAGACTGTACCTAGACTGAAGGCAACAAATAAACTTATGAAAGCACCAACAAAACTGTCAAAAGTGATTGACAGGTTTTTCAGAGTGAGCTGCAAAACTGCCAGAGGGTCAGCCAGTGGAATGACCCAGAAATGAAAGGACAGTAGATTTCCATATAGCAGGCTATAACGATTTTTATTTAAAATTGGAATGACGATAAACATCACAATAATGAGTAGCTGACACAACCGCCTACAGGTCTTTATGGACGGCTTTTTCATCATTTTCCTCCGTCGTTTTTCCTGCCGGCGTCAACGTATCGCGTGGGTGTTACAATAATAGCCTTGGCGGGACAGACATGCTCGCATAGGCCGCATCCTGCACATTTATCCGTAATAACAGGGTATTCCCCACGTTCAAGCTCCATTGCCACCCATTTAATCGGGCAACGCTCATAGCAGCTGCGGCAAAGCAGAAATTCGGCCCATTGATAGCATTTTTTCCTGTCAATCTCGGCAAATCCCATACGAACCTGTTCAATGGGTATATCGTGGAGAGCATCGGAGGGGCAGATTGCACTGCAGCGCATACAGAGATGACAGGCTGCAATCTTCGGATTTATTTCAGGAGTACCGGCGACAAACGGATTAAATCCGGTGTGCATCACAATACAATCAAAAATACAGACCTGGGCACATTGGCCGCACTGCAGGCAGCGAGAGAGAAACTCCTTTTCTGTCCGGGCTCCGGGTGGCCTTAAGAACCTGTTTCCAGACACTAACTGACTCCTACGTTGTGGGCATATGCAAACAATCCAGACGCAAAAACCGACCGGCATTTCTACCGGTCGGCCATAAATTTCAGTTACTTTAATTCTCTGGCGTCTGCTTACAGACCTCTTTTAATGAGAGGTTGGTTTGCAGATTACCATCCTCATCAATTTCATCCTCAACAGTTAGGTAGGTGGTGTAAACAGCAAGAACTCCGTCAATATTGTCAAGTTGCTCCACCACTTTCTCAAGCCTGTCCGATGGAGCTTCTACAACGACCACCACATACTGATCCTGATGAATGCCATAGCTTGTCATCTCGGAGATTAAACTGACAGCCTTTTCAACACTCACCACATCCTTTTTCAACGCATGGACCAGAAGCCCTGTAATAGCCATAACTAAACCCTAAGCCTTGCTGATCCTTACGGCACAGATCTTAAACTCAGGTTGCTTAGAGCCTTTATCGATGGCGTTCAGGGTCAGCTTGTTAATCATCAAATTGGCATCATACCAGGGGACAAAGACAAGACCGGGACGACATACATCACTCACCCTTGCCTTGAACACCATCTTGTCCCGCTTGGTTTCAAGCAATACGTCATCACCATTCTGAATCCCTTTTGCCTTTGCATCATCGATATTCACCTCCACATAGGCAACAGGGAAGGAGCGGCGAAGCTCAGGAACCTTCATGGTCATTGTGCCGGTATGCCAGTGATCAATGACCCTGCCGGTGGTGAGCACAATGGGAAATTCTTCATTCGGCTCTTCTGCAGCCCCCTTATAAGGCCTGAACCAGATCACCGCCCGGCCGTCGGGCTTACCGTAAAAATTATATTTTTTAGGATAATCGTCAGGGATGTTTGGGTCTTCTCCACGGACATAACGGATTTTCGTCCCCGGGTGATCTTCTGTAGGACAAGGCCAGAGGATTCCTGACTCTTTCTCCATTCTCTCTCGGGTAATACCGGAAAAATTATATGGAGTTGGAGCACTCACCTGGCGCCATTCATTCCACACATCATCCACATCCTTATACGGTACGATTTTCGGATCAACCCCCATACGCTGAGCAAAATCCATAAGAATTTCAAAGTCCGATTTACATTCGCCAAGAGGCTCCGTGGCTTTCATCAAAAGAGAGTATCTCCTCTCCGAACATCCGTAGGTGCCTCTCTTCTCGCACCAGAAAGCCGGCGGCAGAAGGACATCACAATACTTGACGGTCTCTGCATCCATAAAGGGTTCACTGAGCACCATAAAGTTATCTGTGCGTTTCATACCTTCTGTATAAATATTTACATTGGGCAGGGAATGAGCGGGATTAGTACAGAGTACAAACATCGCCTTTACCTTAGCCTCTGAGAATGCATTCCAAAGAGCTATAGTATGGAGACCCGGTTTCGGGTTAATGGTACCGAGCGGTATTCCCCACTGTTTTTCCACTGCATTGCGGTGGGCCTCTTTTTTAATAAGACGTCCCGCCGGAAGCAGATGGCAAAGTCCGCCGGTATCTCTTACCCCTCCGCAGGCATTAGGCTGTCCAGTAAGAGAAAATGGCGTTGCACCGGTTTTTCCAATATGTCCGGTCAAAAGATGGAGATTGCTCACCAGATTATTTGCCCATACCCCCCGGATACGCTGATTTAAACCCATGCACCAAAAGGAGGTTGTTGCTGAAGCCTCGGCAAACATCATAGCAATTTTTTTGATCTGGGCTGCAGGAACACCCGACATCTTCTCAACTTTATCAGGTGTATAATCCTCCAAAAACTTCATATAAGCAGCAAAATCAACCTTCTCTTTTTCATTGGTCATAAAGGTGACATATTTGGAGTGAAAACGCTGATTATCAAACTCCTCATTAATGATCACCCAGGCCATGCTGTTGAGGATCGCAAGATCGGTACCGGGCTTAAAAGATACATGCTCATCGGCAATGCGGGCAGTATTGGTTTTTCGAGGATCAATAACAATAATTTTTACATTGGGATCAGCCTGCTTACGGGCTGCTACACGCTTAAAGAGAACCGGATGACATTCAGACATATTTGAGCCGATGATCATCATGCAGGTTGCAGCGTCAATATCACTGTAACTGCCGCATGGCTCATCCTTACCAAAAGTAGTCACATACCCTCCCACGGCGGAGGCCATACAGAGTCGCGGATTACCCTCAACATTATTGGATCCCAGCCCTGCCTTAAAAATCTTTGAGGCGAGATATGTTTCCTCGGTAAGTGCCTGACCTGAGCCGTAATAACCAATGGCATTCGGCCCGCCTTCTGCCAGAGCCTCCTTGAATTTCTTCTCTACCAGGTTCATGGCATCTTCCCAACTTGCAGGCACCAGTTTTCCATTTTGACGGATATATGGCCTGGTGACGCGATCTTTTGAATAGACAATCGGCGGCATCAGTGCACCCTTAAGACAGAGAAAACCTGCATTATGATTGTTGGGATCACCTTTCACCGTGACGCATTTCCCATCTTTTATACCCACCATTACCCCGCAACCGGTGCCGCAGAAACGACATACGGACTTGACCCATTCATCAGGTTCATTCGCTGCAACAGCTTCATTCATTATGCCAAAAGGCCCGCCGATGGCCATCATCGCAGAACTAGCTGCCGCTGCCTTTAAAATTTGACGCCTGGATAATTTCATTATGTTTTCCCTCCAAAGGTTTTGAGCTGCATCTGTCTACTGTTTTTTGCTGGCCGATTTTTTATACGCATCGTGATGCAGAGAGTTCTGATGAAATGGGTGGCATTCATAACATCCTTTTTCGTTGCCGAACTTCTCATTCATCCTCTGCATAGCCGGATCATGGCATTTGGCGCAGACAGCCACCGGGTCGGGTTTAACTGAAAACGGGATAGAACCCTTGCCGTCAGGCTGACCATGGCATACGAAACATTTCATCAACTGCACACCATGTTTGCTCTCCAGCCAATTCTGTGCAACCCTGGGAGTTACATATTTATGGCACTCATAGCAGTCTGCAGCAGAATCCGTTGCCTTCAAATGTTTTATTCCCTTTGCCTGGGATAGAGAAACTACGCTCAATATTAGAACAGAGAAGAGTGCAAAGCCAACGAGTTGTGCCCTTGATATTTTAAGATTTTTTCGGTTCATCAGCTGCCCTCCTTCTGCTCTTTGACCATTGGGTTATCAGCAAGTTTTTTTGCAAACTCAGCATTTTTCGTCAAATCCCGATCGAAGTCGGGAAGGTGGGCAATATTGCCATGACAGCCTGCGCAATTTTTCCTTGTTGATCCATTCTTTCCCTCAAAAGCATCATGGGAGAGTTGACCAATCTCGGATATTTTCTTTCCTTTAACATCTTTAGATAAATCGGCATGACAGACCTGACATTTTTTCGCCGGAACAGACTTCTGTACATTTTTCTGCATTGATTTTCTGTCAAAGTCTTCAGGCTGAAAGATTTTTTTGTCGTAGTACTCGTCACGGGCATAATAGCTGGTAACCGGATTAAAATGCGGGTCATGGCACTGATCACAGGTTATAGCCTTGCCATCCTTATCTTTTGCATGCGACGAATGGCTGATCTCATACTCATAGCCCTTTACATCATGACATCGCATGCACTCTTCAACTATAGGACGATCCCCCGCTATGGCCAGCGACGATCCCCATGAGACGGTAAATCCCAAAACCACCGCGGCGAATGTCGTTCTCCCAACGATGCTCAATAAACTTCGCTCCATATTGACACCCCTTTTTTTTTAATTTTTCCTAGTGTCTTGTCACATCTGAAATGACGTTTAACCAACCGTCATCCACGCCTGCACGGGAATGACTTAAATGAGACATTTCAAGGTTGACACAACACTAGCCCCAGTCTGTAAAAACTCGCAATTTACCTTTTCATCTAAGTAGTTTTAGCAAGTAGTATTCCATTTTATCTTTTATCGTATTGTTAATGAGTTAACCGTTTTTACAAACTGAAACGATACCAAACGGTAACACACTGCCTTATAAACGACACCGATTGGTAATGGTTCAATTCAAAATAACGTTTTCTCGCTCTCTGTAATCAGGTACAATTTACCAGAATAGTATTTTTTTTATGCCAGCAGGCATGACTGGAGCGAATTTTGCGATAGTATCAGATAACACTTATTTTAAAAGGTCATATGCACAGGAACTTCTCACCACACATTTCACTGCGCACCAAATTTATAATTTTCATAGGTGCAATCATATCAGCATCATATCTCTTTATGCTCTACCGCACCTCAGTGTTTGATGAATCTATGATTCTTCGTCAGGCTGAGCAGCAGGCCCGCATGCTCTATAAACAGATTCTGCTTACCAGACAGTGGGCGTCCGACCATAATGGACTATTTGTTTTAAAGAGAGAAGGTATTGAAGCAAATCCTTATCTTGATCTTCCAATCGTGGAAGACAATTCCGGCCATACCTATTTCATGCGCAACCCGGCAATGATAACCAGGGAACTTTCCCTCTATGCAAAGCACGACGGTTTAGGCAATCTTCGGGTGACAAGTCTCAATCCGATCAACCCCCTGAACGTTCCTGACGCTTTTGAAAAAGACTCACTGCTTTCATTTAAAGAGGGTGCTGAGGAGGTTATTTCCGTAGAAAAAAGTGGCCTTGGCAGAGTAGTTCGATTCATTGCACCTTTAAGAGTTACAGATTCCTGCCTTAACTGTCATGCCCAACACGGTTATAAATTGGGGAATATTCGGGGGGGACTGTCAATCACCATCCCGATAAACTGGGCAGATGATCTTATAAGAAGAAACACGCATTCTCTTATTTTCATTGGAGTAGTAACAATTTTTCTGGTCACAGTGGTTCTTTTTCTTATGTTCGAATCCCTTATTGTCCACCGAATTAACCGCTTATCCCTGGCAATGGAGGCTTTCCCGGAAGATCTTCCGGAACAGCATCTATTGCCCCCACTGTTCAAAGATGAACTTGACAGTGTAAATGACAGTTTTGTTCTTTTTTGCGATCGCTTAAAGAAGTCCCAGAATGAACTGATAAAAGCACGAAGCCAGGCCCACCTCAGTGAAAAAATGGCGTCCCTGGGTATCCTCACAGCCGGAATTGCCCATGAAGTGAATAACCCCCTGGGCGGCATGCTCAACTGTGTAAAATCAATGCGTGAAAACCCGGAAGACAAAGAGGTGATGCAACGGTACCTGCCCCTTATTGATAAAGGTCTAAGACAGATTGAACTGACCATGCGGCAACTCTTGAATTTTGGCCGCACAGAACCTCTCACCTTAAGAGAAGTCGATATAGAGACCCTGATGAACGAATGTATGGAGCTTCTCTCTTTTAAACATAAAAACATACAGTTTGATATTGACGTTTCGGTTCCCACACACCTTCTCCTTGACGCGGAAGCACTTAAACAGATTATCATTAACATAGGGCTCAATGGTATCCAGGCAATGGTGAATGGGGGCAGATTTCTTGTTGAATGTAAAGAAATTAATAATGAACTAATATTACTCTTTCAGGATTCAGGCAGCGGTATTTCCGAGAAAGACCTGTCCCATATCTTTGATCCTTTTTTTACCACCAAAGATGTGGGAGAAGGTACCGGCCTTGGCCTTGCAGTCACCTTTTCTCTTGTAGAGCGAATGGGAGGAAAAATTTCTGTGGATAGCAGAGAGGGAGAGGGCACTGTTTTTACAATTAGCTTACCCATAAACAAACAACCTGCTTAAATGGTGCAATTGGTGATGAATCCTTAAAAACCCTCCTGTTCCGTCATTCCTGCGCAGGAATGACGGAACAACGAAGAATTTTGTTTTTTTATAACACCATCACCAGTACAAACAATACTATATGTTCTGACGGGGAATACCAATGCCAAGAATTCTTCTCGCTGAAGATGATGAGATCATGCGGATCTCAGTTTATGACAGATTAAATAGGAATGAATGGCAGGTTGATGAGGCTGTAGATGGTCTCATGGCGATGAATTTCTGTGAAAAACACCAGTATAATCTCATCATTTCCGATATTCGCATGCCCGGTCTTGACGGTCTCTCCCTGCTTCAGCACGTTCATACACAAAGTCCCGAAACTGATGTTATTATCATGACAGCTTATGGCTCAGTGGATAATGCAATTGACTGCTTAAGGAAAGGCGCTGCAGATTATATACTTAAACCCTTTGATCTGGATGACCTGATTATCCGCGTCAATCGTCTCCTCGAGGCCCAGGCACTTAAAACAAAATGTGAAATCCTGGAAGAAAACTGCAGACGGGAATCGGGCCGTAAACTGTTTGGAGACTCTCCGCCAATGCAACGGGTGTATACCCTTATTGAGCAGGTTGCTCCCACCAAGGCAACTATCCTGGTCACCGGGGAATCGGGAACCGGCAAGGAACTCGCAGCCAGATCGATCCATGATGCCAGCGACCGGCAAAACCAGCCATTCGTCTCCTTAAATTGCGCGGCCATTCCCGATGGATTAATGGAATCCCAGCTTTTTGGTCATGAACGTGGGGCTTTCACAGGTGCAGATCAGAAACGAAAAGGTAAATTTGAACTGGCTGACAAGGGAACCCTTCTGCTCGATGAGCTCGGCGACCTCCCCGGGCCACTGCAGGCAAAGCTGCTCCGTGTGCTGCAGGAAAGCCAGTTTGAACGGGTGGGGGGGAGTAAGAGCATCAGTGTTGATGTCCGTATTCTTGCCTGCACCTCAAAAGATCTGCAAAAAGAGGTTGAGGCGGGAAGATTTCGCCAGGATCTCCTTTACCGCCTCCAGGTAATACCTCTAAAAATGCCGCCTCTTCGCGAGCATAAAGAAGATATCGAAATTTTATGTAATATTTTCCTGCAGGAGTTCAACTCTCTGCATGGCAAGTCGGTTGCCATAACCTCTGAAGCAATTGACTGCCTGAAAGGCTACGATTTCCCAGGCAACGCCAGGGAGTTGCGCAACCTGATGGAACGTGCCTCTGTACTATGCCGCGGGCCTGAAATTACACCCGCTGACCTGCCCACCGACCTTCGCCAACTTTCAAAACCGGATGATATAGGCTTTAATCTCAGTGACAATATGGCCATTGCCGAACAAAACTGCCTGAAACGGGCTCTCAGTCAGAGCAATGGCAACCGCACCAGAACCGCAAAACTCCTTGGCATAAGCAGAAAAAATCTCTGGGAAAAGCTGAAAAACTATAACATTCAGTAGTTTGTTTTGTAGAGATTATTGGTGCACAAGCCTGCCATACTTGGTTTTGGCTTGAATGTTGATAGTATTTGAATTATCATCTTCGTTTTTGAAACTATTGTGCTATAATCGTGAAGAATATAAATCGTTTTTGATTTCAAAACTATATATGCAGGAGATTGAATCGTGAGTAGAAAAAGAATCGTTCAGTTGCTGACTTCTATTGCTGTTTTAAGTTGTATGATCTTGCCGGTACAGGCTGCACCCCAGGTGAACATTGTCCCCCTGGTACAGTTACTGCTTTTGAAAAAGGTGACAGGAGTTGATTCCGCCATGCAGGGTATAGATTCCAACGGTAATATAATAGGCAGTCCTTTTTCTACTGCAGATAAAAAAGTTTGTTTAACTACACAGTTCCAATATGGGCCTGGAACTATACACCTAAAGGTTGAATGGCTCGACGGTAGTGCCCTCTGGGCAACGACAATAGACACCGATATCACAGTGGAAAACCCGGTATTGTTTGAAATAACTGATTGTATAATTGACGTTAATGCTGATCCTCCTCCTCCTCCTCCCACCCCAGCCCCCTCCACA
>MAXH01000051.1 GCA_001750925.1 Desulfobulbaceae bacterium S3730MH12 | reverse complement strand
TCCGGCCTCCAGCAACTCATACGGCAGGACAAATGGATCGGAAAAGGATGGATTAAAGATCGCATCGAAATCGGCATTTGACTTGTCGATCACGACATAACAGCCCTTGTCCCTTAGCGGCTCGTTTGAATACTGTGCTAAGAGCCCATGCCGATCAAGAACCAGCCGATGGTTCAACGGAGGTTTTTCCCAATCCGTGAATCGTTTAACATAACTTGATGCCTCTTTGCCCCAAATACGCATACCGTAAGGCCGATGCGTCTTGTCGCACTCTTCATTGAACTTGTTAGCATTCTCAATCCATGACCTGGTTGGCTTAACACCACTTTCCTGCCCCAGGTACAGGTCGATACCATAGCAACAAGGATCATCTGTTTCGTTTTTTACCTCCCAACGACGCAGCCAGGTTTTCCAAAGCCATTTCGAAAGAGTGTCCTCACCGTCATCTATAGGAGGGGTTTCGGATGCCAAAGCATCGCAGGGATATTTAGAGAACCGTTCATAGGTATCATTGGTCCCTGCAATTATGATGCGAAATGGAAGACGGTGCCGAATTTTGTCCAGAGGATACTGGTCCTCACCCTCTTTCAGCAGGGCATCTGCTAAAATGACCGCAAACTGGAATGACGTGGGAGCCTTTTCTGCATTGCCTTTTGATTCAAAAAATTCATCCGGCTTTTTGACAAAAGAAAACCCCTTCCTCTCCAGTTCCTTCCTGTTTTGGGAGTCGTTAAACCCGAGCAGCAAAGCCGTTCGCGCTTTCATCATGCGTATGGTATAGACGAGGCATTCCGAAGGGCCAATAGCTGTTGTAGAAAATTTTGCAACCGGCGGACCGGCTTCGACTTGCAAAGATGTCGATTTTAAGTCAAGGCAGCCCTTGAGGAGGGAAGCGCTGATGGCCATTTCCGCGATGCCCCAAGCTTTCTCACGTAACTTTCCCTGATCATCGATAATAGACGCCTTAATATAGTGCTGAACCATTTCTTTGAGCGTGCCCGTTTTATTTTGTCCATCCTGCTTCCACTCGAACTCTTGATCAGGTCCAGTCAAATTCTCATAGATTTCCACGGTATAATGGTCTGAATCTTCCGTTGGATCGCAAATTACAATATGTACTTCAAGGTTCTTAGTATTTTCCCTGTCTTTTTGGACACCTGAGTGTTTTGCTGCATTGCGAATGATGTTCTCGAGGATGCCATAAAACGCCATTTCGCCCACCGGTCCTGGGAGGGCAACGCGAACATCCTGATGTTCTTCCTCAATGAATGAGACCAGTGCCGTGCCACGATCCCTTGCACTTCTTCCAGCGTAAGGTATACAGGGAAGGATCCCACTTCCGATTTTCACCTCGTTATCGTAAACCGGATGCCGGAACCGTGGAATAAATTCGCCGCGAACGTTTTCCTCCTCTTTCTTGAAACAGCGGATGACTAAGGAAGAGGAATCAAATGAAGAGTATCTAAAACCCTCGTTAGCCGCCAGGGTATCCATCAGCGCTGTATTCCGTATGAAGGGAAACACTATTTCCTGAAAAAAGTGGGCACTGCGTGTCGACAGGAGTGGTTCCGTAGTGGCTTCGGCGATAAACTCCGCCTTGCGACGCATGTAATCATCCAGCGGATCCTTCAAATCCCTGGTCATCTCGTAGAGCATGCTCCACTCTTTCAGGCTATCCGGACCCAGTTCATTGAAAAAGAATTCAACAAGCCTCTTTTTTAGCGCATCCAAGGTCGTCCGCGGAATGACATGACTCCCGATATGATGGGACATGTTGCGGGACATGATGGAGGCAATGGCAGGGTTAATAGCGTAATTCAATCTCTCTGCGTCAGTTTGAATAGCAGTCGGATATAGCATAACGGCGTTCACAATTACCTGCAGTAGCGAAACTATCTTAGGCCGTTCTTCCACGCTATCGGGTTTACTAGGGAGATTGCTGAAAAATACAGCTAAGCCTCCTGCTGATGTTTTGTCATGAAACCGCGCGGGGATAAACCAGAGAAGTTTCCATGCATCCTTAGAACAAAGATCTGCATAGATTAAAAGCAACAGATTGTTGAAGAGACCCTTCGGTGAAATGTTATCCTTGGTCACTCCAAGTTGCTCGGAAAGTACTGTCTGAAAGCGATTAAGCCAGTTCTGCAAAGTACACTTATCTTTTGGCCAAATCCCCTCAGCTATTTCATGAAGTTTTGATAAAAGTTCGTTGTAATTATTACAAAGATCTTTAAGTTCGTTCTTGTTCTTATTAAACTGCTGACGCAATTCTTGAATCTCGGGAACCTTAAAAATAAGTCTGGTATACTCCTTACCTCTTTCCAGTTCTTTTTTAAGATCAATAACCTCGTCATCGTCAAGACCCTCTTCACTGCAACAAAACACAATCTGCTTTTTCTTTTTTGCACGGTGAAAGATCAGTTCACCAAAAGTTTGGAACAACTGTTCCCCTAATGGCTTATTCGATTCTCCGTCCTTTGCAGTTTCAAAGATGCCTTTTTCCTTACTTGTTCCAAATACCCTACAATGATTCAAGTAGAGGCACTTAGAGCTATCTGTTGCTTGCCTTTTACAACAAGATTTTTCCTTCTCAGGATGCATGAACTTTTCTTGCTTCCAAACGGCAGGAATATCAACATGAAATTGTGAGAGTCCCATGCGCAACCAATAATTGCCGATATACATCCTGATGTTTGCTTTTAGTTTAGCGTTGAGAAAGGCAAACATGTTATCTAACACCCGAGATGTTAAGCACCTATCATCAGTCTTATCGCCAGCGTTATCCCTAAGATATTCATCAAGACCGGGCGTGCTTTTATCTTGCACTGCAGTGGAGAAGTCGGTGCCGAAGTTGTGATCATATCTTACGAGAAGATCCACTTCTTCTATTTTGGCACAAAGTTCTCTTATATATTTGTAAACTTCAGAATCCATAATTTTTCTTCCCCGATTTCAATATATCATGTAATTGCTTCTTGATCTAAGGAAATTGGCAAATAACTTCATCTGGAAATATAATTGGTGAAGTACACGAGCAGAAGGGAACTTTATGCTCCTGACATGCCTGCCACACGGGTGCCAATAAACGCTTCTGAAGATCGCGATTGAGAACGAGAACGGCTGTATTCTTAATTGTACTGTTCATCTTGTAGTAATTGCGTAACCTGTCAACGACAGATGAAGCCATTTCGGGGGTAAACACCAATGTTTTGGAAATCACCATCGAAGCACCTGCATCGACTGCATGCCGGACCAAGAATCTAATATCTTCCTCTGTCTGCCCTGGACCATTTTCATCCAGGAGAGGAATGACGGGATCAAGTCGAAGCCGTACGGCTATTCCACTACTGGCTATACTTTCCATTGCAGCAAGTCGCTCAAAAGCTGGCGGTGCAAGTGAATGGAAAATACTATTGGTATGACGGCTTACATAGGGTGAAGCTATAGAGATTTGCTGGTTATAACGGATTTAGGGACTAATTTTTTACGGGACAAAAGCATGCCTTTCGATTATGGTTGAATCGCAACCATGAACTATAATCAGCGGAAGGTCATATGCAAAATCCAGAGTCAGAATCAACTCCCGCAATAATC
>MAXH01000050.1 GCA_001750925.1 Desulfobulbaceae bacterium S3730MH12 | reverse complement strand
GAAGACCGATAGTGAGACTGGTGACACCAATAGGCACCACCTCAAAAACCCACCATGTTGCTGCCAGTGCAAAAACGGCCAAGGCACCTTTGGCCTGTGTGCTTAAAACAAAATGTTCCCCCATGGGATCAATAGCGTCAGGCCAGGGGGGGCAGAAATAAATAAAGGTAAACAAACCGATACCCGTAAACATAAAGATGAGCCGCTTCCAGTCAAAAGGTTTTCTTCTTTCGGTTAAAGCCGCTGCTATTGTTGAATGAGTCATAACCCTTTCCTTTTTGTTGCTGTTCAGCTCAATTACAGCCTGCAGACTCCGCAGATAGCCGTAAATATCTCTTCCAGACGGATAACTCCGATAATTGCACCATCTTCCACAACCGGCAAAACAACCTCATCGCTATACAACATGATCGACAAGGCCTTCAGCAAAGGGTCTTCTCCCTTGACAATGTGGTGAGTCGGCATCATACAACCGGAGATGAGTGTGTCTCTTTTTTCTGAACATTTGCTAAAGAAAGAGTCTTCCCATAAAATAGCAAGATTCGGATATTCCCCCTCCTTCCCCTCATACCTCTTTGGTAAATCGGCCATACGTTTATCAAGAGCTCGGAGGATAGCTTGCAGGTTAAGACAGCCGACAAGTTGTTTTTTTTCATTGACAACCAGCATTCCTCCATATCGAATACGATCATTCTCAGCACCGGGAAAAGACAACAACATCTGAACTGCATCACTCAATGTCTGTGTCTCCCTTAAGTGTGGATAACTGTCAATTGGAACTATAAAATCTCTTACAACCGGGTTTTCTGAAGTCACGCCTTCTCTCCTCTTTTATGGTTGATGGCGTTGCAAAAAGTTACCGGACACACCCCACCTGTTTGCAAGGCTTTTTAAAACCCGACAGAAGGAAGTAGCCCTTTTATTTACGTCATAGTTAAAATTAGAAGTTAGGCATCTACCAGCTTTTGCTCTTGAGAATTTCTTTCATTTCATCCTGGGATTTCTTTTCCAGAACCAGCATCCTCTTATGTTTGGCATTGCTGATTTTTTCGAGAAGTACATTGAGGTCGACCGGTTTTTCCAGAAAATCCTCGGCACCAAGCTTCATTGCCTCAATACCTGTTTTCACAGTAGCCTGACCGGTCAATATGATAATTTCAAGATCCGGACGTTTCTCCTTTATCTGTTTCATCGTTTCAATGCCGTTGATACCCGGCATGGCCAGATCCACCACAATTGCATCAAAATTTGTATCCTCTACCTGAGCGACGGCATCTTCTCCACTTGTCACTGAATTCACATGCAGGCCACGGGTTTCAAGGCGTTCGGAAAGAACTTCCAGAAACTGCTCTTCGTCATCAACTAACAGTACATTGGCTTCCATTTTCTCTGCCATTTTTCTCTCCTATGGTAATGGTTCGTCACGTTTTTCCAATTGCAACAACCGTTCTCAGGCAACCGCCCGGGCAGCAGCTATTTTTTTGTAAGCCTCTTCAATGGTTGCAGACAGCTTTTGAACATCTGTCGGTTTCTGCAGATAAGCATATGCACCCAGGTTCATGCATGTCTCACGATCAGCCTCAGATCCATGACCTGTTAAAATAATCACCTCAATATCGGGGTTTGTCTTTTTGGTCTGTTTCAACACTTCAATACCATTGATACCCGGCATCTTCAGATCAAGCACCATAACATCTGGCTGATCATCATCTATGAAATCAAGCGCTTCCCGGCCATCGAACACAGCATACGAACCAACGTTACGGTTCACCAGCCTCTCAGACAATGTCTGCACATATTCTTTTTCATCATCAACAAGCAGAACCTTAGGGGGCAGTTCAAAATGCTGATCCCTGTAAATTGATGCCCTGTAACCCTTACCCTGCAAGACCTCAACACTCTCAACTCCGTGGACCGAATGTGCAATTTCTGAAAGTTTTGAGGTCAAATTACTGAAACTGAAGGAGCTTTTATTGACTTTAAGCGAAACACGCTTGTCTCTCACTTCAACATCCACCTTCTGCCCTTTAAAAAGCAGAGCGAGTTCTACCTTGGCGGCAAGACCGAAATCCCTTACAGCCCTGACAGAGTCTTCTGTTTCCAGCACAGCCGTCTTGTTATAATTTTTCTTGATGAGAGCAACTACATCATCAGCACTCTTTTTTCCCAGAGGAATGACAATATCATACAGAGACTGGTCAAAGGGTTCTTTGTGGAACAGGAACTCGGTCCAGTCAAAAACGCTTCTATCCTCATCGTGGATACGCTTCAGACCAGCTTTCTCAGACATGCCCTCCTTAATCGCCCTTGCCTGCCTCATCTCAGCACTGTCAATAACAAGTACCTTTAAAACATGGGTTATATCATGGGGTATGAGTAAAGCAGTATAACCGCAGTACATGGCGTTCTGTTTTTCTGCCAGGTTCTCCGCGAGAGCAGATTTTAAGTATGCGACATTTCGCTCTCTCTCCATGGTAAATTGATTAAAAACAGAGGTTTTCTTATAAATAGATTGTTCCAGTTTATTTTGAGTTGTTTGTCTTTTTTGGCAGACATTATCAATTATAGCATCATCATCCACGACTGCCAGATTGAGTGATGAAGACATCTTTTGTCTAATTTCGTCTTCATTTGTAAAACTGCTGAAAAACAGGGCTATGGATGGCATTTTGTTACTCCTTTTGAATTGTAGGTTAAATTGCTTATCCACATTGATAATTTTAACAAAAGTTCTAACCTGAACAAATCGGAACCTTTGCTAATTAGTTAGCAACTTACATGCCAACCGTACTGAAACATAATTTTGCCGTAAATACAGTGAGTTGATTGGCCACCTCATTGGGCGGCGGAACCACCGACAGGACGAAACGAAACAATTAGAAACACAGACTGAGTGTGCGTCCCATTATGTTTCATTTTGTTCTCCAGGTAATGAAACATATTCGACCGAGGAACACCAGACGAAACACAGATAAAAATTGCAAAGTTAACCCGACAAGTTGGAAAACTTTTTAGCTACGCTGGATAAGTACCTTGAAAGTAAATGTGACCACATAATTTCAAAATACACTCCTGATTTCTTGTTTCTATGACAGGGTTTTAGGAGTAAGGTACTAAAGAAAGAGTTGCAAAATTAAATGAATTACAAGACAATGACGAACAAGAAAATCGAAGAAATCCTACTCCAGCCGGGCAAGCAATGATCATCGTCATTATTCTGAAAAAAATTAAAGATGCATTTACTGACCTGCTGCCCATTATCCTGGTTATCGCTTTTTTTCAGATTGTTGTCCTGAAGCAGCCATTACCACAAATGGGAGAAGTTCTTTTTGGCGCCCTTCTTGTTGTGGTTGGTCTCAGTCTCTTTATCCAGGGACTGGAAATGGGATTATTTCCTATTGGTGAAGCAATGGCCCGTGCCCTGGCCAGAAAAGGCAGCCTCTTCTGGCTCCTCTTCTTTGCTTTTGCCCTTGGCTTCTCAACTACGGTGGCCGAACCTGCTCTCATTGCAGTAGCCGCGGAGGCAGCAAAAATTGCAGGTCAGGGGGGGCTTATTGAGTCAGACCCAGCCTCCTTGAAAGGATATGCCTTTGGCCTTCGTATGTCTGTCGCTTTTTCCGTAGGACTTGCCATCCTTATCGGAGTTATGCGTATCATCCTTGGCTGGCCTGTCCATTACCTGATCATCGGTGGCTATGTCGTTGTTATGTTGATGACCATCATTGCACCAAAAGA
Source organism: Desulfobulbaceae bacterium S3730MH12 (assembly GCA_001750925.1). Lineage (GTDB taxonomy): Bacteria > Desulfobacterota > Desulfobulbia > Desulfobulbales > Desulfocapsaceae > Desulfomarina. The sequence continues at coordinate 13,331 of MAXH01000050.1, read as the reverse complement.
GATCATCGGTATCGCTTACGATGCCGGCGGAGTCACCACATCCACCATCACTGTACCTCTGGTTGCCGCCCTGGGTGTGGGATTAGCCTCAACCATCAGAGGCCGAAATCCCCTTGTGGACGGCTTTGGGCTTATCGCCTTTGCCTCCCTCCTCCCCATGATCTTTGTGATGGGTTACGGGCTTCTGGTTTTCAGGTAAAGAAGAGGCGGGTATTTCTATGGAATACATATATGATATAAGCAGGACGTTACTTTCAACCTGCCGGGATGTGGCGCCGATCATTATCCTCATTACCGTTTTTCAACTCCTTGTTCTGCGTCAACCCTTTCCCAAACTACGTCGTCTCATTATCGGCGGTGTCTATGTTATCATTGGCCTGGCTTTGTTTCTGGCGGGACTTGAAAAAGCACTTTTCCCCCTGGGAAAAATTATGGCGACCCAGCTTTCTGATCCTGCCTTTATTTATGGCACGAAACAGGTTGTTGCTCAGGTCGACTGGACTGCTTACGGCTGGGTGTATCTTTTTGCAGCCATGATCGGCTTTGCAACAACCATCGCCGAACCATCTCTCATCGCAGTTGCTTATAAAGCCAGTGAGGTGTCAGCGGGAACAATCAGCCAATGGGGACTGAGACTCACTGTTGCACTTGGAGTCGCCTTCGGCATAAGCCTGGGGACATTTCGAATAATTACCGGCACGCCGCTATATATATATATTCTTGCAGGCTACCTGATTGTGATTGTGCAGACTATCTTTGCCCCTAAATCTATTATTGCACTGGCATATGATTCAGGCGGAGTTACCACCTCTACAGTGACAGTACCGCTGGTGGCATCACTTGGTCTTGGCCTGGCCGCCACAGTACCCGGACGAAACCCTGCCCTTGATGGTTTTGGTCTTATTGCTTTTGCCAGCCTTGTCCCAATTATTACCGTTATGGGCTATGCCCAGTTTATGCAGTGGTCTAATCAACGCAAAACAAAATCCATGGAGAAGAATAATGCGCTTTAAACTTATTTTCTCATCTGTTAAGGCTGATATTACTGATAAGGTTGTAGATGCAGCAAAAAATGCAGGTGCCACGGGAGCGACAATCATACCGGCCAGAGGCACAGGCATTAGAGAGGCGAAAACTTTTTTTGGCCTTTCACTCGAAGCACAGACCGATATTATCCTGCTTCTCGTAGAAGAACACATTGTTGTTAAGATTCTGGACGCCATAAGAGAAGTGGGCGAGTTCCATAAACCCGGGACCGGAATTGCTTTTGCAGTTCCGGTTGAGCAGGTAGTAGGACTTGAGAGCCAGATGGAAAAATTTAAAGAAGAGGTGCGTGATAGTTACTTTTAGCACCACTATAAAAAACCAAACTCTTTGGTATCCCGCCTGCCGGGGTTAAACACAGACCGCTATTACATAGGAGAAAAATATGGGATCAGACAGTATCAGAATAGTACGAGCAAGAGACGTGATGCATAAGAGGATTGTATCTATTGACGGCATGGCAACAGCCAGTGAGGCCGCCGCCATGATGCGTGCTGAAAAAACTTCCTCACTGCTGATCAACAAAAGGAGCCCTGATGATGCATGGGCCATACTGGTCATTCAGGACTTCATAAAAGGTGTGATAATACCTGGACTTTCCCCGAGCGAAGTACATGTCTACGAAATCATGACAAAACCAATTATCACCGTCCCGGCCGATATGGACATTCGCTACGCAGCCCGTCTCATTTATCGGGCCGACATCCGGCGGGCCCCGGTTGAGGATGGTGGAAAACTTATTGGTATGATCTCCCTCTCCTCATTGATTCTCGACAACGATCTTTTTTAACCGCTGAATCAAGAGAATCCAACCTTCCCTACTGCTCTGGGACATTCCATGCTTCACCACCTCCTCTATTTTACCTCTTCGTGCAGGACACCTGCATTGTTGCAATGCTGAAATATATGTTCTACACGGGAACAAATGTTACCATAAGTTAGAGCACACTGAGAAGAAAGCGGCGCGTCTTTTTACAGTTTTACGACCAAAAAACAGCACCCAACATGGGTGAAAAAAAGTTTAAGCGTCACAGCTGCGACCACGAGCTAATACTTGACAGAACTGTATTAAAAATGTTATCTGTTTTACCACCTACACGGCATAAGTAGGTGGAAGGGGACACTTTATTAGACCGCACCCGGCTAAGCAACACGCAAACTTCTCATTTCACAAATTTCACGTACTAAGGATTGAATGAAGCACGTTCTTGCACTGTCTGTATTGCTCTCTGCATTCTGGTTAATTAATTCCGGACACTATACATCACTTCTTCTTTTCTTTATGGTGGTATCGGTGCTATTTGTTGCGGTACTGTGTCACCGAATGGACGTGGTTGATGGTGAGTCGCAGCCGCTTGAGCTCACCTTTACTATCCCAGTGTACTGGCTCTGGCTGATAAAGGAAGTTACAGTGGCAAATATCGCGGTGGCACGCTGCGTTTGGAAAGGTGCCGATTCAATCAGCCCTTCAGTCATCAAGGTCAAGGCCAACCAGAAAACCGATCTCGGTATTGTTATTTATGCAAACTCCATAACATTGACGCCGGGTACGGTCAGCATAGATCTGGAAGACAATGAAATCACGGTACACGCCCTAACTCGTGAAACAGCAAAGGATCTGCTTACGGGAGAGATGGATCGCAGAGTATGCAAGGTGGAACCCTGATGTATATTATTCCGGCAGTTATTTTGCTCATAGTCATGGGAATCGCCCTGTGCCGTGCGTTCATGGGACCCACCCTTTATGATCGTATTTTGGCCGTCAACACCTTTGGCACGAAAACAGTTCTGTTTATAGCAGTTATTGACTTTCTCTCCGGTAGACAGGCATTTCTGGATATCGCCATCGTCTATGCGTTGATAAACTTTATCAGCGTAATCGGGATTTTGCGTTTTTTTGAGTATTCATCAAAAACAGCCCTGGCGGAGGAAGATTAATGGAACTCCTTCTTGACATAGTCAGCTGGATATTGCTTATAAGCGGCAGCTTTTTCACATTGACAGGTGCGCTTGGTTTATTTCGTTTTCCCGATTTCTTTACACGAACCCATGCTGCCGGTGTCACTGACACGGCCGGTGCCGGGCTTATTTTAACCGGTTTGATGCTTCAGGCCGGATGGGGACTTGTGTTGGCAAAGCTTCTGCTCATCTTACTGTTTTCCCTGCTTGCCAGCACCACAGCCTGTCACGCTATGGCGAAAGCAGCCTTGAAAAGTGGTTTGAAGCCGCAAACTGTAAATGACAATAGTAACAGCGAGGAGGAGACGTCATCGAAACCTTAATTGACTTTGTCCTACTCAGTTTTCTGGTGGTGACTGCAATTGCAATTGCCCGCATGAGTGATCTGTTTGCCGTGGTGATGCTCTCAGGTATATACAGCCTGCTGTCTGCCAGCTTGTTTTTAGATCTGGATGCCGTTGATGTTGCCTTTACCGAGGCCTCAGTCGGCGCTGGAATCTCAACTTTACTCTTTTTAGCGACACTGAAACTTGTTCCCCGATATGAAAAAAAATCGCGCTACAAGCCAACGCTAGCCCTTGGGGTGGTCATCGCCACCGGTGCCCTCTTGATTTATGGAACGTTGGATATGCCACACTTTGGTGAGGCCGACGCCCCTGTGCACCAGCATGTAGCCCCAAGATATTTAAACGACTCAATGAATGAAGTCGGAATACCCAATGTGGTGACCTCTGTACTTGCAAGCTATCGAGGCTATGACACCCTGGGCGAAACTCTGGTTGTTTTCACTGCCGGTATTGGTGTGCTATCGCTTCTCATGGTTTCCAGGCGTACCAAGGAAAAGGCCTTGCAAAAGGTACCGGCCGATATGCAGAACCAGATCATTCTTCGCGTGGTAGCCAAGATGATGCTCCCACTTATTCTTATATTTGCTCTCTATGTCCAGTTTCATGGCGATTATGGCCCCGGAGGAGGCTTTCAGGCCGGCGTTATTTTTGCTGCCGGCATTATTTTATATACCATGCTTTTCGGCCTCAGCCTTACCCAGAAAGTCATCAAAACCGAGGTTGTCGAGCGGCTCACTGCCTTCGGAGTCCTTCTCTATGCAGGAGTCGGCATCGCCTGCATGTTGCTCGGCGGTAACTTCCTTGATTACAACGTGCTTAGGCATGATCCTGTACACGGCCAACACCTTGGGATTCTCCTGGTTGAACTGGGTGTCGGAATCACTGTTGCTGCAGTAATGGTAACACTTTTTTTCAAGTTCACCTGGAGAACCGTCAAACATAAATATAACCAATGAATATAATCGGTCTCTATAATTACTGGATTGTTGTTGTCCTGATGCTCATAGGATTCTTCATTGTCATTGCCCATGAAAATTTGATCAAGAAATTGGTCGGGCTGTCAATTTTCCAGACTTCTGTCTTTTTCCTCTACATCAGTATGGGCAAGGTGGCCGGAGCCACGGCACCCATTCTTGATGAAAACTATCAGCTCTACTCAAATCCACTTCCGCATGTTCTTATTCTCACGGCTATTGTTGTCGGTATTGCCACAACTGCAATGGGTCTCGCCCTGGTTGTGCGGATCTATGAGGCCTATGGATCCATAGAAGAAAGTGATATCCAGGTGCAGGATAATAACGATCGGCTCGAAGATTATCTTGAGGCTTACGGCCGTAAAAACGATACTCACCTTTTTAATCAGGACAAAGACGAGTGACAGCACATTTTCCCATATTACAGGTTATTATTCCCCTGTTGGCGGCCCCGTTATGCCTTTTCATCCGTATACCGCGAATTGTAGGAATATTTGCAATTTTGGTAAGCGCCACAGCCTTTTTCATCAGTTGCAGTCTGCTTCAAGAAGTTGTCACGGGTGGCACCCTATCCTATCAGTTGGGGGGATGGGCCGCACCATGGGGTATTGAGTATCGCATAGATAAACTCAATGGCTACCTCCTGCTCCTCGTCTCTGGGATAAGTACCATTGTGCTTGTGGCAGCACAAACAAGTATCAGCAAGGAGTTACCGGAAAACCGTCATACCTTTTTTTACACTGCTTACCTGCTCTGTTTAACAGGTCTTCTCGGCATCCTTGCCACCGCAGATGCCTTTAACCTTTTTGTCTTCCTGGAAATTTCCGCACTCTCCTCCTATACCCTCATTGCTATAGGTACAGATCGAAGAGCCTTAACAGCATCATACCAGTACCTGGTCATGGGGACCATTGGGGCGACTTTTATTATCATCGGGGTTGGTCTCATGTACATGATGACCGGTACCCTCAATATGTATGACCTGGCCGAGAGGCTGCCGGCCGTGTATGAATCGAAAACTGTGCTCAGTGCTTTCGGCTTTTTCATCGTGGGTGTCTGTCTCAAGCTGGCGCTTTTCCCCCTGCATCTCTGGCTGCCCAACGCGTATGCCTACGCCCCGTCGATTACCACAGCTTTTCTCGCTGCCACTTCGACTAAAGTAGCTGTTTATGTGCTGATTCGTTATATTTTCAGCATCTTTGGTATTGAGTTTGTCGATATGTCGCTGCCACTGGGTGATATTTTCCTCTTCCTCGGGCTTACCGGTATTTTTGTCGCCTCTGTTGCCGCCATTTATCAGTTGAACATCAAAAGGCTTTTTGCCTACTCAAGTGTTGCCCAGATTGGCTACATTATTCTTGGCCTGGCAATAGAAACTGAGCTTGGCTTAACTGCGACCCTGCTTCATCTCTTCAATCATGCGCTAATGAAAGCAGCAATTTTCCTGGCGATCGGAGCCGTTGTCTATCGTATTGGTAGTGCTCAGCTCTCCCACTACGCAGGACTCGGAAAGAAAATGCCATGGACCATGGCAGCGATTGTCGCCGGTGGATTAAGTCTTATTGGGGTACCGCTCACCGTGGGATTCGTCTCTAAATGGTACCTGGTTGTTGCCCTTCTAGATAAAGGCTGGTGGCCGGTAGCTGTTCTTGTACTTATCAGCTCACTCATAGCGGTAATCTATGTCTGGCGGGTCGTTGAATGGATATACTTAACACCGCCCCGGATAATCACCGATGAAATAAAAGAGGCACCTATGAGCCAATTGATTCCCATCTGGATACTGGTTCTGGCTAACATCTACTTCGGCGTTGACACCCGACTCACTGTGGGTGTGAGCAAACTCGCAGCGCAGAGCCTTTTTGGAGTGAATTGATCATGTGGTTAGCTCCTGAAACACTGCTCATCTTGACCATACTGGTACCACTTTTCGCCGTACCCGGCATAATTGCTGCCAACCGGTTCCCAAACCGGCGGGAAGGGGTCACAATAACGGCAAGTATTATCCTCATTTACCTTGTCACTACCCTGTATGGACTTGTTCAGGATGGAACATCCATCGCTATAAAAGGTCCGGCTCTTTTTCCCGGCCTGCATTTAAGTTTTGAAATTGAACCGCTCGGCATGCTTTTTTCGCTCGTTGCCGGATTTCTCTGGCTGGTGACAACTGTCTATGCAATCGGCTATATGCGTGGGCACCATGAGAAAAATCAGACCAGGTTTTACAGTTGTTTTGCCATTGCCATATCATCGGTCATGGGTATCTCCTATGCAGGTAACCTGCTCACTCTGTTTATATTTTACGAGGTACTGACCCTTTCCACCTATCCTCTGGTCACCCACAGTGGAACTCCCAAGGCCAAAGAGGGCGGTCGGGTATATCTTGGTGTCCTTCTTTCCACATCTGTCCTGTTCCTCCTGCTTGCCATCGTTGCTACCTGGTATACGGCGGGGACCGTCGAATTTCAAAAAGGTGGGGTGTTTCCACCAGAAACTGCACCGATTATCACCGGCACTCTGCTGGTACTCTATATTTTCGGTATTGGTAAGGCGGCTATCATGCCATTTCACCGCTGGTTGCCCGCCGCCATGGTGGCACCAACCCCGGTAAGTGCTCTTTTACATGCTGTCGCGGTGGTAAAGGCCGGGGTTTTCAGCGTGCTGAAGGTCTGTGTATATATTTTCGGACTCGACCTGTTGAGAACGCTCCCCAGTGCGGACTTTATGCTCTATCTTGCAGCAGCAACCGTTCTTCTGGCCTCCATTGTGGCCATGCGCCAGGATAATCTCAAAGCGAGGCTGGCCTATTCAACTGTCAGCCAGCTTGGCTACATCACCATCGGTGCACTGCTGGCTACCAATGCAGGGATTGTCGGGGGGGCCATGCATATTGCCATGCACGCCTTCGGTAAGATCACCCTGTTCTTCTGTGCCGGTGCTATTATGGTTGCCGCCCATAAGACGGAAATAAGCGACATGCGTGGTCTTGGCAAAAGCATGCCAATTACCATGATCGCGTTTTTTATCGGCAGCCTCTCAATCATCGGACTGCCCCCCACCGGAGGTACCTGGGGAAAATGGTTCATCATGACCGGAGCCTTCGATGCCGGTAAATGGACAATAATGATAGTGCTTATGCTCAGTTCTTTATTGAACATTGCCTATCTGCTGCCGATTCCGCTGCGGGCTTTTTTCTCAAAGCAAGCTTACGGAAAACCGGTACAGATCAAGGAGGCTCCCCTTCCATCTCTTTTGGCCTTAAGCTTTACCGCCCTTGGCTGTATTTTTCTGTTCTTCTATACTCAGCCACTCTATGAGCTGGCATCGGCTATTCTTCAATAGAGGCATTGGTAATGGCGACTGAAAAACAACATCTTTTTGACAATCCCAAAAATGTTCAGAGAGTCCTTTATCTCCTCTATTTTTGCTGCACTGTCCTGTTTATCCTCGACTTCGTTATTCATCGGCATCTGGTCCACCCCTGGGAAGGCTTGCTCGGTTTCTATGCGGTGTATGGCTTTGTCAGCTGCGTGGTGCTCGTGCTCGTTGCCAAATGGATGAGGACCTTTCTGATGCGGGAAGAATCGTACTACGACAGAACAGAACTTGACCCAAAGGAAATCGATGGAGGTGAACATGTGGGCCATTGATACTCCAGCCTTTATCCCTCTCTTTCTCGTCTCAGTCCTTGCCCTGTTCACAAAGGGCAATCTCAGAGGAGCCATTCTACTCGGTGTTATTGCTCTCAGCGGGATCCACCTGTGGAATGTTCCAGCAGGGACCAGTGTCAGCTTATCGTTTCTTGGATATGAGTTAACTCCATATAAGGTCGACAAGCTCAGCCTGATGTTCGGCTATATTTTTCATATAGCTGCACTTATCGGGGTCATCTATTCCCTGCACGTCAAAGACACAATGCAGCAGGTTGCCGCCCCGCTATACGCAGGCAGTGCGCTTGGTGCAATTTTTGCGGGAGACCTGCTTACCCTTTTTGTTTTCTGGGAACTGCTGGCCATCACTTCGGTCTTTCTGATCTGGGCGAGGCGGACGGAAAGAGCCTACCAGGCCGGAATCCGCTACCTCATTGTGCAGGTTATGTCCGGTGTCATTCTCCTAGGCGGATTAATTATATATTATGGCAAAACCGGTTCGCTCGACTTTGGCTATATCGGACTTGACGGCATCGGCAGCTGGTGCATTTTTCTCGCCTTTGGCATAAAGGCCTGCTTCCCTCTGTTGCATAACTGGGCAACGGATTCCTATCCTGAAGCCACCCCCACGGGGACCGTCTTTCTCAGCGCATTCACTACCAAGGTTGCGGTATACGCTTTGGCCAGAAGCTTTCCCGGCACCGAACTGCTTGTCTTTATTGGGGCGGCTATGACCTGTTTTCCAATATTCTTCGCTGTTATTGAAAACGATCTTCGCCGGGTACTTGCCTATAGCATGATCAACCAGATCGGGTTCATGATCTGCGGCATAGGTATCGGTACGGCACTTGCTGTTAACGGGGCAGTTTCCCATGCCTTCAACGATATCATCTTCAAGGGTCTGCTCTTCATGTCCATGGGCGCTGTGTTGCATGTGACCGGACGAATAAACGGCTCCGACCTTGGCGGGCTCTACAAATCTATGCCGAAAACGGCAATGCTTTGTATCGTTGGCGCTGCTTCCATCTCTGCATTTCCCCTCTTCAGTGGATTTGTCTCCAAATCAATGGTGATGTCCGCCGCTCTGGAGGAAGGCTATCACTGGGTCTGGTTAATGCTGCTTTTTGCATCCGCTGGTGTGTTTCATCACGCAGGTATCAAGATCCCCTACTTTGCCTTTTTTGCCCATGACTCCGGCCTTCGTGTATCCGAACCACCAAAGAACATGCTTGTCGCCATGACCATTTCGGCAATACTCTGCATTACCATAGGTGTCTATCCAGGATGGCTTTACAGTCTGCTGCCCTTTGACACAGGCTATAACCCCTATGATGCAACCCATGTCCTGGCGCAGACCCAGATTCTGTTCTTCTCAGCTCTTGCTTTTGTCTGGCTCAACCTCAGAGGTTTGTACCCACCCGAACTGCACTCGGTCAATCTCGATGTGGATTGGATATACCGTCGCTTTTTGCCACGGACATTGAAAGCATCTTTTTCCTGGATATGGTCTCAAGATGCGATGTTGCGCAGTAGAGTACTTGAACAGCTGGATAATTTTTACAACTACCTTGCCCGGCTTCACTATCCCGGGAGCAAGGCCTCACAGGTACGTCCCACCGGTAATATGGTCATGTGGGTTGCTGTACTGCTTGCCGTCTATATGTGGCTGCTGCTCAGCTTCGTTAACTGATCTCAGCAATTGATCAGAGGACTCTAATCGACAGGATCTCCCCCTCCTCTCTGTTTCTCGACAATGATCTTTTTTCAGCGCCCTGTTGCCAAACTGAAACAAACGTTCTATACATGAAACACACGAACCGTCTCTTGCTGCATTCTCAATGAATCGCTTTAACAAACCGGAACAATGACAACTCCCCAACACAAAATCCAGCCTGTAAAGTATAATTGATAAAAGGAGAGAGTATGACCATTAATAGAATGGAAACCAAACAGCGTATGAGCAGGATCGTAATCCACAATGATACCATCTATCTTTGTGGTCAGGTTGCAGAGGATGCCGACAAAGGTATCCGGGATCAGACAAGTACAATGCTTGACAAGGTGGAATCTTTACTCCAACAGGCGGGAAGTGATAAAGAACATATCCTGTCAGCCACAATCTATATTAAAGACATGGCCTTATTCAGCCAGATGAACGAAATTTGGGACAACTGGATCCCGGAAGGTCATGCCCCTGCCCGTGCATGTGTTGAAGCACGGATGGCGCGACCAGAGCTTCTCGTGGAGATATCTGTCATTGCCGCAGTTAAGATAACTTAGAATTTCGAATATCTGTGGCATAATATTTATTTCCCAAGAAGTCGGTTCAGCATCCCCTTTTTCGGTTGTTCAGGTTCCGGTAGACCCAAATGACGGCAGATAAAAATCTCCAATTCGTGCTCTGATATATCGGTTCCTTCAACAACAATCTCATCCCCAACCATTACCGCCGGGGCTACAGGAAGGTCCAACTCAAAATATTCATCAGTTATATAATCGGCATTGGGTTTTGAGGTAACATTGAATTCAATCTGATATTTCTTGCCCAGCCTGGGCATCATCTGTTTGAAATGTTTTCAGGGCTTACCGTTCGGTTCGTTGAGGAAAAAATGGATTTTGAGCATAACATTCTCCTTGAAGAGTGCCTGGACAAAAGATTTTACAGAGGTTTTTGCACACGGCCCATATGAACTAGAAATTGTTTTGGCGGTAAAAAGTCCACCAGCCGGAGATCGAGACGTTCTATTCCCAGCGTATCAAGAAACACGATGGTGGGTACACCCTTTATATCGTACTTCTTCAACAGCTGTTCATGGAGTGGGTTACCTCCCTGGGTTACATCAACTTTTACCAAGATAAAACCAGCCTCAGCCAGGCTGACTATATCAGGGTCATGGAATACAATCTCTTCAAACTCCCGGCAAGGCGTACACCATTCGGCGTAGAAATCGATGATCACCACTTTATTCTGAACTATAGCCTCTTGAAGGATCTTCTCAGAATACGTGTGCCACTCGACCCCGGGGCCGCGTATGATCCAGGCGGTGATCCAAATGGCTGCAAAAACAAGACAAACCGTCCCCACGATGGCTTTCAGCCATGGAAAAAGTTTAAAACTCGCCTGGTTCTTATCAATCCATCCCAGATGAAGACCAGCGGCTAAGGCAACACCGATCGGCATGATAACTTTCATTGCACCAGGTATGATCGGTCGGATGAAATAAACCGCCATTCCCACCAAAACCCAGCCCATAAGCTTACGCACCCATATCATCCAGCCACCGGCCTGAGGCATGCGTTGCAGCTGGCCTGAAAAAATTGCCAGCACAAAAAGAGGAAGACCCATGCCCAGACTGAGAATGAAAAAAATCAGAAATCCAAGCCAGGGATCGCCCATACTTGCCACCCAGGTAAGCAAACCCAGGACAAAGGGCCCGATACAAGGGGCAGCCACGACCCCCAGGGTTAGCCCCATAAATAGACTTCCGAAGTACCCGGTGTAGGATTTAGCAGCCATCTGGTTCAAAGAACCGGGCAGTCGCAACTCCCAAAGCCCGAAGAGGCTGGTAGCGAACAAGACAAGGACGACTGCAATAATGGTCAACACAAGTGGACTCTGAAGGATAGCTCCCATTAAGCCGCCGGTGAGCGCGGCCACAACGCCTAGAATAGAGTTTGTCAGAGCAAGGCCCATCAGGTAGCAAAGCCCATGCGCAACGAGTTTCAACTGGTTGGGTTTCTCCTGGGCTGCGCGCCCACCGAAAAACGAAACGGTGATGGGGATCATAGGATACACGCAGGGAGTCAGGTTCAGGGCCAGGCCTCCTGCGAAAATACCCAGAAGTGTCCAGAGCATTGCCCAACCCTGAAGAGATTGCGCAGATGGTACAGATGCTGCTGCCTCCAAAGATGCTGTAAGCCCAGCCGGAGCACTGTTAATGGGCAGCCCCTTGTCCTGCCATTTCGGAAAACCGTAAGGGTCACGATAGACGTTTTTATAACCAAGAGATACCGCCACACGGGCAGCCGAGTCACTCCTAACTCATGTCAGGCCCGCTCAGTAAAATACGAGATACCGCTCCTTGTCTGACCCTAAAAGGTCTTCCAGATCACCAGCCTTCCGCCAACGTGACCACCAGGTGGGCTCCATTGGAAAATTGAGTGCACTCTCCATATGACCGGTGCGGTATTCCCACTCCTGACGAGTATCCACCAGCAACTGAGCCGAAGAGTCTTTTCGATACCGGTCAGCAAGCTCTTCGGTGGTGATAATACGGTAACCACCCACCTCGGCTTCAATCAGAACCTCATCCCATGTGGCTTGCGCTGGTATAGTGGGCCGTTGTCCATACCAGACGAAAACGACCGCTACCACAACAGCTGACAGCGCCAGAACAATAGATGCTCTTGATTTCATATTCCACTCCTCTCCTGCTGAGTTGTACCATCAGGAGCAAGCAAGCTGTTTGTTAAAACGGTTTGTTAGCCTTCCCTTGTCCAGCTTTAAAAAGCAGACATATCCAGTCTACGGGATAATTCAATTTTGTCTATAAAATTATATTTGTACCGCTATCAGATTTGATGGTTAAGTAAAAAGCTTCATATACGAGGCGTGTAAATTGATCTAAGTCATATCGAGTATTCCTCGAATCTTGTATTCTCGCTGTTATAACGATGTTGACGTTTTCGTATAAGAAACGATTATAAATTATAAAATTAGAGGAGAATTATCATGACAGGATGCGGATGTAATAATGAGGCTGGTGGAGCAGGCGGGCCTTTTTCCAAGGGAAAAGAGTTGGTTGAATTTGTCTACAATGCTCATGGTGGTACGGTGCGTGATCAACCTATCTCTCAAGGGGCTATAGATATTGTGTGTCAAGGATGCAAGACCTCCTTTACTCTAGAAACCTATGTGGGAAAATGCCCGGAGTGTGATGGTGTTCATGCTGTTGCGCCGATGAATCCTGTTGCTGAGAATGTTCAGTTTGCTGGTGTTGATTTTACACTTCCGTAGCAGACAGAGTGTTGTTCTTCAGAAGTATTAAAGATAAGGGGAGGAATAACAATTCCATTCCTCCCCTTAGTGCCTTACTCCATAAAAGCTGTAATAAAAAACAAGAAAACTAAAGTACTATTTAACTCAATTGGTTAATATCAGCATCAAGGCACTTATCCAGCGAGACTGAAAGTTTTCCGACTAGTCGGGTTAGTCCTTTTTTTATCGGGAAGGTAGAGTCAAGTTTGATATTTAATCTCCCATGTAATATCCATGATTCTTTTGTACATTATGGATACACCGCAATATTTTTCCTGGGAAAGCTCCACCGCACGCTGTAGTTTATCAACATCAAGAT
>MAXH01000049.1 GCA_001750925.1 Desulfobulbaceae bacterium S3730MH12 | reverse complement strand
TACGAGTGAGGATATACCATGCGTTACCTGCCACATACCGATGAAGATATTCGGAATATGTTTGACGCTATCGGGGTAAAGGATTTTGAAGAACTCTTCAGTACTGTCCCTGAATCGTGTCGTTATGATAAGGAAATGGCTCTGCCTGATCCAAAAACTGAATGGGGCCTGAACGAATATATGGCCGAAATCCGGAAAATGATGAAGGTGACCCCGGAGCACACTGTGCTCATTGGTGCCGGGAGATACCAACATAACATTCCAAGCACCATTCCCAGTATCATGGGGCGGTCCGAATTATTGACTGCGTACACACCCTATCAACCCGAAATGGCGCAGGGCACCTTGCAAGGCCTTTTTGAATACCAGACCCTGACAGCCAGGCTTCTTGGGGTAGATGTGGCTAATGCCTCTATGTATGATGGTGCCTCTGCCCTGGCCGAGGCGTTGCTCATGGGCCTGCGTGTTGGCAAAAAGAAAAAGCGTGTTGCCATGTCGGCGGCCATTCACCCTCATTTTCGCGAGGTGGTACGCACCTATTTTCATCCGACTGAGTTTGAAATTGTTGAATTGCCTTTCCTGGAGAATGGCCGAACGGATTTTGCATCTCTTTCCAACGGGGATGACTTTGCTGCAGTAGCGCTTCAGTCACCTAATTTCTTTGGTGTCGTTGAGGAGATGGAGGCAGCTGCTGAGGCAATTCACCAGGCGGGCGCGCTGTTTGTGGCCGGTTTCTCCGAACCCCTGGCTTTTGGTCTATTGAAAAGCCCGGGTGAGGCAGGTGCCGATATCGTCTGCGGTGAAGGGCAGAGCTTCGGGATGCCGGAATCTTTTGGTGGACCAGGGCTTGGTATGTTTGGCTGTAAACAAAAATATGTTCGCAATCTCCCTGGTCGTCTTGTTGGAGAGACTACCGATCTTGATGGAAATCGCGGGTATGTTCTGACCCTTGCTACCCGGGAGCAGCACATAAGGCGTGAGAAGGCAACGTCAAATATCTGCTCCAATCAGGGAATATGCACCCTCACGGCAGCCATGTATATGGCATCCCTCGGTGGAACCGGGCTGAGAAAACTCGCCAGATTGAACTATGACAAGTCGGAGTACCTTAAACAAGGGCTGGAAGAGGCCGGTGCCAGTGTCTGTTTTTCATCACCGACTTTTAATGAGTTTGTCGTTGAGTTTAAAGACGATTTCAGACCTGTTCAAGGACGGCTTATGGAGCAGAAAATCGTGGCCGGGCTGGACCTTGCCAAATATTATCCGGGCTTTGACAACCGATATCTCTTCTGCGTTACCGAAACCGCATCAAAGGAAATTCTGGATACAGTTATCAGTGAGGTGAAAAAATGAAAAATGGACCAGGAAGAAGCGGACTGATTATGGAAGAACCCCTGCTCTGGGAAAAAGGGAAAAAAGGTAGAAACGGGATGAGCATCCCTGAGAGTGATGTCCCTGCGGCACCGCTTGCTGATGAACTGTGCGGCAAAGGCCCTGATTTTCCCGATCTGAGTGAAGTAGAAGTCGTACGGCACTACACCAGGCTTTCCCAGTGGAATTTTGGTGTTGATACCGGCATGTATCCCCTGGGCTCCTGCACCATGAAGTATAATCCGAAGATCAATGAACAACATGCTGCAGCAGGGGAGATCACCTCAGCGCATCCGCTGCTTGATGATAAATACTGCCAGGGAACACTACGGATAATCTATGAACTACAGAATTTCCTTGCCGAGATCACTGGACTTGATGCAGTCTCTCTACAACCTGCAGCCGGTGCCCATGGAGAATTGGCTGGTATGCTGATCTTTGATGCCTACCACCAGGACAAAGGGGAAAAACGAACCAAAATCCTTATGCCCGATACAGCCCATGGTACCAATCCTGCCAGTGCAGCCCTCTGTGGATACAAACCTGTAGGAATAAAATCTGGTCCGCGGGGGATCCTGGACGTTGAGCAAATCCGTGAGCTGATGGACGAAGAAACTGCCGGTATCATGATTACCAATCCAAACACCCTGGGGCTCTTTGAGGAGAATATTCGTGAGATTGCTGAAATTGTCCATGAAAAGGGCGGCCTTGTCTATGGTGATGGTGCCAACATGAACGCCATTATGGGAATTGTCGACTTGAAAGAGTGCGGTGTAGATGTTCTTCATCTTAATCTGCACAAGACCTTTTCAACCCCGCATGGAGGTGGCGGTCCTGGTGCAGGTCCGGTGTGCGTGGTGGAAGAATTAAAAAAATACCTGCCTTCTCCAAGGGTTGAGTTTGACGGCTCAAGCTATAGGCAGATGGTAGATACGGCATCTATTGGTCGCATGCATGGGTTCCACGGGAATTACGGTGTCCTGGTCAGGGCTTTTTGCTATATCCTGACCATGGGTGCTGAATACCTGAAAAAGGCCAGTCAATATGCTGTACTTAATGCCAGCTATGTCAAGGTGAAGCTCAAGGACCACCTGTATCTGGCCTATGATCGACCATGTATGCATGAGGCTGTCTTTTCTGACAAAAATCAGCAGGAAAATAATGTCAGTACCCTTGATATCGCCAAACGCCTCATGGATTGCGGTTACCATCCTCCAACCATCTACTTTCCTCTGGTGGTGCCTGGAGCTATTATGATCGAGCCGACAGAAACCGAGAGCCTTGAAGAGCTCGACACCTTCATTGAAGTTGTCAAGAAGGTCGTCAAGGAGGCCGAAACTGATCCGGAGTTACTGCATAATTCCCCCAGTCGCTTTAAGGTGAAACGATTGGATGAAACCCAGGCTGCTCGAAATCCGTGCCTCTGCGGTTAGGTTAATCTCTGAGCAGCAGGAGCAGGAGAGACTTGTGAAGGCCTATCTTATTGATTTGGGGAAGGTGGACTACCGGGATGCACATCAGTTTCAGGTGGATTGTGTCCAGTGGCGTCTTCTCGAAAAAGATAGGCCTGATATCTTTCTTATCACTGAACACCCGCCTGTCTTTACTCTTGGCAAGAGAGGTGGCCGGGGAAGCCTTACCGTTGGCGAAGAGTTTATCAAAAACCGGGGTGTGGATATCGTCCAAACTGAAAGGGGAGGCGATATCACTTATCACGGCCCTGGCCAGATTGTTATCTATCCTATCATGCACCTGCGTGAAGCAAGACTGTCGGTGAAAGCCTATGTGGATATGCTGGAAGAAGTGATGATTTCGAGCGCTGCTGATTCCGGTGTAACTGCCGGTCGTGATGAGAGAAACAGAGGCATATGGGTAGGCGATAATAAGATCGGCTCCATAGGCATTCGTGTCAGACACGGTGTGGCTTTTCATGGTCTCGCATTTAATGTAATCCTGGACTTTGAACATTTCAGCTGGATCCAGCCCTGCGGTCTCTCCGGGGTAGGGGTTACTTCTGTTGCTAATGAATCCAGTGAACCGGTTGATTTTTCAGTTGTGAAGCAGAATGTTATTAATCAGCTTGGTCGGGTATTTAATCGACAATTTACAGCTGTTGAAAAAACTCTTGTAACAGGTGGTACTGTATGAATATAGTAGACAAAGGCAACATTCAGGTTCGTAAACCTAAATGGTTAAAACGCAGGCTGCCAACCGGTCCGGAGTATGAGCGTATGAAAAAGCTCATCAAAAATAATAGCCTCACCACCGTCTGTCAGGAGGCCAAATGCCCCAACCAGTTCGAGTGTTTTTCCAAGGGCACTGCGACCTTTATGATCCTGGGGGAGAGGTGCACCAGGAATTGCGGTTTCTGTGCGGTCTCCCACAAGCCGCTGGGCCTGCCTGACCCCGAGGAACCTTCCAGGGTTGCTGAAGCTGTTGCCTCGCTGCATCTAAAATATGCGGTCATCACCTCGGTGACACGTGACGATCTGCCCGATGGAGGTGCACCCCATTTTATTAAAACAATCCAAGAGGTTCACAGGCAATCGCCTGGAACCCGTATTGAAATCCTGATCCCTGATCTCCAGGGCAACTGGACAGCACTCGCTAAAATTCTGCAGGCCGGTCCTGATGTTCTCAACCATAATCTGGAGACTGTACCGCGCCTCTACTCACGAGTACGTCCTGAGGCTGTGTATGAACGCTCCCTTGAGCTGTTGAGGCAGTCCAAAATAATAAGTTCTAAAACTCCCACGAAAAGCGGTGTCATGCTGGGACTTGGTGAGACAGTGGACGAGTTGCGGGATACCATGCGTGATCTGCTGAAAAATGGGTGCGACATCCTTACCCTTGGACAATATTTGCAGCCATCACGATCACATCTCCCTGTGGAGCGTTTCGTTCCACCCGAGGAGTTTGACAGCTTGAAAAAAGAGGCCATGGAGCTTGGCTTCAAAGGGGTTGCCAGCAGTCCCACTGTTCGCAGCTCCTTTGAAGCCAGTAGTCTTTATAATGAGGTTGTCACGTCCGTATGAAAGAGTTGAACTAAGTACTCAATCCCTCCATCAGGGGTGATATACAAAACAAAATTTAAGGAGAGAAATTATGGACTTTGTAAGTACACTGGATGGAATAGTTGGAAAAATAGGTGCGTTCGCCTGGGGACCACCAATGTTGATTCTGCTTGTTGGTACCGGCTTCTGGTTAACCTTCGCACTGCGGGGACTCCAGTTTAGAAAATTAGGCCACGCTCTCTATCTTGCCCTGATTAAACGCAAGGAAGATACCGATCAACCAGGAGATATTACCCATTTCCAGGCCTTGATGACCGCTCTGTCGGCAACAGTAGGTACGGGTAACATAGCCGGTGTCGCCACAGCTATTGCCATGGGTGGCCCGGGCGCACTGTTCTGGATGTGGATTACCGGTCTTGTGGGAATGGCAACCAAATATGCTGAGGCAGTACTGGCTGTTAAATACCGGACTGTTGACGAAAACGGTGAGATGAGCGGTGGACCGATGTACTATATATCCAAAGGGTTGAATATGCCCTGGCTTGGAACCATCTTTGCAGTCTTTGCCTCTTTTGCCGCTTTTGGTATCGGCAACATGGTACAGTCAAATTCCGTTGCCGATGCAGTGGAAGCGACCTATCATATTCCCCCAATGGTAACCGGGATAATTCTAATGGTCTCCACAGCCGCGGTTATTCTGGGTGGGATCAAGAAAATTGGCAGGGTAACCGGTGTCCTGGTACCTATCATGATTGCTTTTTATATGACAGGAGCAGCCTATATCATTCTTGCCAACATCGCGGAAGTTCCAGGGGCTCTGATTTTTATCGTCAAACAGGCGTTTAATCCTACCGCGGCAGTTGGTGGTTTTGCCGGTGCGTCCATTATGCTGGCCATTAGAATGGGCGTGGCCCGGGGTGTGTTCTCCAACGAATCCGGTCTCGGCAGCGCACCTATTGCTGCGGCGGCTGCACAAACCAAAAGCCCGATCTCTCAGGCGCTGGTGTCCATGACCCAGACTTTTATCGATACCATCGTCGTTTGTACAATGACGGGTCTCGTCTTAATCCTTACCGGTGTCTGGTCAAATGGTGAAACCGGCGCAGAATTGACAACAATAGCCTTTGCTGCCGGTATGCCGGGGGGAGCGCATGTTGTAACCATCGGCATAATTCTCTTCGCCTATTCGACCATTCTCGGTTGGTGTTATTACGGAGAGAAGTCAATTGAATATCTGTTCGGTATCAAGGCTGTACTACCGTACCGGCTCATTTTTATCTGTTTTGTAGGAGTTGGTGCTGTTGCTAAACTCAGCCTGGTCTGGAATATTTCCGATACTCTGAATGGCTTGATGGCTATTCCAAATCTTATCGGTCTATTATTGCTGACTCCGGTTGTTGTCTCGGAAACGAAAAAGTATTTTGACAATAAAAAAGATAGCTGAGTACGTTCCTTCCTTGCAAAGTGGTTAACCAGAAAAGGTACTCCTGTAAGGCCTGGAAAAGAAAATACCTCCTTCCGAAATTATTCAGGAGGAGGCATTTTACAACTAAAACCATACCTTAAACAGTTTTAGGAGATGATTATGAGTAATCGATTTATAATGACCGCCTTCGGCAGAGACAGGGTTGGCATAGTCGCCGACGTTACCCGCCTGCTCTATGAAAATAACTGTAACCTCGAAGACACCACCATGAATACGCTGGCCGACGAGTTCACCTTGAATCTGCTCTTTTCCTGTAAGCAGAGCAACATTGAAGAGCAGTTGTCACGTGAATGCCGGCACCTTGAATTAGAGAAGGGGATTTCGGCCTTTGTTCGACCGCTAACGGTTCCGCAAAGAAAAGCCCAAAAGGACTACAAAACCTGCACCCTGAATATCGAGGGTGTGGATCAAGCCGGAATTGTCTATAAAATCTGCCAGTTTCTGGCCGATAACAAGTTGAATATTGTCCATCTCAATTCCACACCCAAGGCCTCCCCGGAGAGTGGTGCCACGATTTACAGCATGGATATTCATATCCAGGCCCCGGAAGATATCTCGTTGGATCAAGTGGAAGATGATCTAAGCATCATCGAGGATGAGTTGCAGGTTGACATCAACCTGTCACGCTAGACCGGGTGCCTAAGAGAATACCGAGGGGCATGTGTAGGAGACAATTCTCCATTTTTAGCGTACAACCAGCACCGGAAGATTGCAATGCGCAAGAACTCGATGAGTGACACTGCCCAGCATCAGGCCTTTCCAATCTCCCAGGCCTCGTGATCCCATGACCACGAGGTCACACCCTTCATCCAGGGCGATTTGACAGATCATATCCCCGACATTGAAGCTTGGTACGATCATTTCGTTATAATCAACCTTATGCTCAATGAGAATCTTACGATATGGTGCAAGTATCACATCTGCCTCTTCCTGCTGTGCCTTTACTGCTTCTTCTCGTGGCCTTCCTGTGATAATTGCCGGAATTGCGCCGGTAACATAGAGGAGCAATATCTCCGCGTCCATAGTTGTTGAAAGGCCAATAGCAGTTCTCTTAGCCAATTTGGAATTTTCGGAACCGTCGACAGGAAGTAAGATTTTTTTGTATTTGATCATGACACTACCTCCGTAAATAGTTGACATCTCGTTTCAAGATAGGGGAGCTGCGTCTGGCTTATCTCTTTAAGGAGACATGGTTCGAATAGTCGAGAGTATCCCGCCGCTGCTTAAAGTAATTTGTAACTAACTGAAAATGTATATAAAATTAGAGTATTAAAATTTTCTATAAAGATGCATATAAACCATTGGGTATACTTAATTGTATGACAAAAACAGGTCATAAGTCAAATTTGAAGTGGTGGTTTGATGCGTCATCCAGCTAGTTTCCACTAACACCCATGAAATACATTTCACAACGATGACACTTAATCGTATTTCTGACAATATCCGGAATGGTCTGGAATTATCTTCTGTCTGATTTTCGCTTCATCGGTTATGTTCTTTTGGAAAGATGTTCACCATGATGACGAGCCTCATGACTCACTTTCGTGTAATCGCTTATCATAGATACTTTTAGTTTCTATTTTTATCGTATTTTGGGACAAGAGTGACATGAACCCTATTTGTATAGTAGACGATCAACCTTACATATGTTCCACAATTTCAAATATTCTGAAGGACGAGGGATATCAGGCCATCGTATTTCCTGATGCTGAGAGCTTCTGGCAGAGTCTCGACACTCTGAATCCCTCACTCGTTATGCTGGATATCTGGCTCCCGGGCTTAGACGGTTTGCAACTTCTGAAACGTTTACAAAATCGATTCCCCACACTCCCCATCATTATGATGAGTGGACATGCCGGCATCGACACAGCGGTTGCCGCCATAAAAGCCGGGGCCTACGATTTTATGGAAAAACCGCTGCATCTGGAGGTTTTACTCGACAAGGTTAAATCTGCAATTGAGCACCGACCCTCGAGGAGCGACTTGGCCCTTCCTTCGGATCCGGAACTTGAAATTTTCAGTACCGACCTTTTAATGCCCCCTGGCATGGTGGAGGTAGAAGATTCTCCCGTACCTCAACGTACCCTCAAAGAGAATGTTGTCCTTAATGGTGTTGGGCTTCTGAGCGGCAGGAAAACAGGTATCATTTTAAGCCCTCTGGGGGTCAACGAAGGTATCATCTTTCAAACTCTCGACGGTCAAACCATCCGTGGACATATCACCTCTTTAGAAAATTTTTCCAAAACTATCTCATCGAAGACATTCTCTGCCAACTCCACCACGCTGGATAACGGCAGGCAGCAGGTACGCACTGTTGAACACCTGATGGCCATCTTTTCAATATACGGCATAACCAACGTGCTCATAAAGGTCAACGACGAGGTGCCGAACATAGATGGTTCCGCCAAGGACTTCTGTGACCTCATAGCACAGGCTGGGATAAAGGAACAGCCAGCTTTTACCAGGGTTGCTGTTATACGCCAGAAGATCGGAGTGGGAATCGAAGAGAGGCATGAAAAGCATCTCTATGCGGAGCCTTTTGAAGGGTTCGAAATATTGATGAGGGTTGATTATCCTTCACCTATAGGCGAACAGATTTTCACTTTCAATCCTGAAAAAAAATCGTTTGCCAAGGAGATAGCCCCTGCTCGATCATTCAATACCTTTGAAAATATCGAAATGGCCCAGAGGCTTGGAAAGGTCGGTAGTGGATATCTCAATTCCCATATCATTATGCATGGAGGCAAAGTCATCAATACGGAACTCCGTTATCCCGACGAATTCGTGCGCCATAAGATATTGGACTTGATCGGAGACCTCTATCTGCTCGGTTTTTCTGTCAGAGGACGCATTACCGCCAACATGACCTCTCATGGTTATAATCAGGCTCTGGTTAAACGCTTGTACCAAGCTATCCAGAGTAGTTCCAGATTAAGACAATAAAAAATTTAAGCGGAAATATCTCCTGCTAATCCATTTCCAATCAGTCTTTATCGATTGATCCAACCAACATATCTTCGCCATACACGGAATCAGACATCCATTGAATAAAATTTCAGTTCATTTGCATTCATAATTGTGATAAAGAATTTAATTGCTGTTTACCAAACGTGAGGGTGGTTCGTCGTTTATGGTAGATGAATAGTGTTGAACAAAAAACAGGAGAGCTCTTGATGCAGATATTTGGACCTGAAGAATTATTGCAGCGCATCCACGGGCAGGATCTATGCACGGCATGCGGAGCATGTGTTGATCTTTGCCCCTATTTTAAAACACACAAAGGGAAAATATCTCCGATTTTTTCCTGTGATCGATCCCAGGGACGCTGTTATGCACATTGCCCTAAAATAGATGTAGATTTTAACAGGCTATCAGAAACATTTTTCAACAAACCCTACAAAGAAAGCCCCTTTGGAGAGGTCAGGAAGATCTGCATGTCAAAAAAAGGGGTCAACGCTCCTGAAGGAACCTTTCAAAATGGAGGAACCGTATCAGCTCTAACCATTTTTGCTTTGCAGCAGGGACTGATTGACGCTGCCGTACTCACAGACAGAAACGGGATAATCCCCAAACCCCGGCTGGTAGATAGCCCCCGGGAAATACTCGAATGTGCTACTTCAAAATATATGCTGGCGCCAACCATTGCCTGTGTCAATACTGCCGGGGAGAAAGGATATAAAAGCCTCGGGGTTGTTGGGACTCCCTGCCAGATGACTGGTCTGGCACAACTGAGATGCAATCCGCTTTACAGGAAAGATTTTAACGATATTACAGGTCTTGTCCTGGGACTGTTCTGCTCCTGGGCCATCGATACCTCAAGATTTATTGAATTTCTTGAAGCCAAAGAGATCAATGTTGCTGCCATCAAAGCCATGGATATTCCGCCACCGCCGGCTGAAATTTTTGTCCTGACTCTTGAGGACTCAGTGGTTGAATTTCCATTGAACGAAATCCGTGAACTGGTGCCCAAAGGCTGCACTATCTGCCCGGACTTGACATCGGAATGGACAGATCTGTCTATAGGGGTTCTTGAAGGGCAAAACAGTTGGAATACTCTGATAATCCGCACTGAAAAAGGTGAAGATCTGGTGAATGATGCGGTGAACCAGGGATTTCTTGAACTTGCTGAACTGCCGGAGGAAAGCCAAAAAAACCTGACTCATGCTGCAGCAAATAAAAAGAAACGGGCCAGGGAAGCAAGTGACGCCCTTGGATTGAATTGTGAAGAATTTCAACACCCTGCCAAAAAAACTCAAAAGCAGACCATTATGGGATTCAGATAAGGAGAAACCATGTCAATTCTGACACAGAGCCAGGAAGGCTCAAGCCACCTGATGATGGGCAATGAAGCCATTGTCCGCGGTGCAATCGAAGCCGGCATCAGTGTTGCAGCAGGATATCCGGGTACACCATCATCAGAAATCATTGATACGTTTTCAAAAATTTCCACAGACATCTATTCAGAATGGTCCGTGAATGAAAAAGTAGCCATGGAAGTTGCAGCTGCCGGATCGTTTGCAGGCTTAAGGTCCATGGCAGTGATGAAACAGCCGGGACTGAATGTTGCTGCTGATTTTCTCATGCACCTTGCCTTATCAGGAATCAGGGCCGGGATGGTTCTGTTAGCGGCAGATGATCCAGGGGCCTTGTCAAGCATTAACGAGGGTGAAACCCGTCTTTACTCCCGCCTTATGGAAATTCCCATGCTGGAGCCGGGGAATTTTCAGGAAGCTAAGGACATGACCAAATGGGCGTTTGAATTATCTGAAGAACTTGGCATTATCGTTCTTGTCCGCACGGTAACCAGATTGTCCCATGCAAGCGGAAACGTGATCTTAGGGGAGATTATCCCGCAAAACAAAACCGCCTTTTTCAAACATGACGGCGACATGCTTGACCCTATGGAAGGATTGATCATGACTCCTCCGGTTAGTGTTAAACACTCTGCCCAGCAGGAAAAACTGAAAAAAGCTGCAACTCTGTTTGAAACATCACCATTTAACACCTATGAAGGCCCTGACAATCCGGAATTGATCATTATCACAAGTTCCATCTGTGATCTTTACAGTAAAGAGGCGGTGGACCTTATTGGCCTGACAGACAGGGTCGGCGTCTTCAAGCTTGGAACGACCTGGCCGCTTCCAACAGCCCTGGTTGAGACTATTTTGAATAAGACAGAGAAGATTCTGTTTGTTGAAGAAGTTCAACCCTTTGTGGAGGACAATGTAAAAGCGTTTGCCGCAGGACTTGGCAATAGTCTTTCCAGAACACAGTTTTTTGGGAAACAGACCAACCATATTCCCATGATCGGCGAATTGAATCCGGATCTGGTGGTTGATGCCCTGTTATCCCTGTTTGACCTGGAGTATGAAGCGGTTCCAGCTTCCTATACCCAGAAAACCCAGGCCATTGTCGGCAAAGGAGTCCCGCCAAGGGAAATATCTTTCTGCCCCGGCTG
>MAXH01000048.1 GCA_001750925.1 Desulfobulbaceae bacterium S3730MH12 | reverse complement strand
GCCTTTCGTTTCACTCAAGCGAGGTATTCTTACAGAGAGTAAGCAATAATAACGCCCCAAGGGGCGGGGTATTAAACCCGAGGAAAAGACAATAAAATATGATGATCTGGAGTCAAACCGAGAGGAAGCTGAAAAAGGTGCAACTCAAGAAGAGCGCGATATTATGAGTAATGCATTCAGACATCACTGTGAAAACAATCATTCTTCCTCATAATTGGGTAGCCGGGGTTCTCCTCCGTCCAACCCGACCGTCTATGGTGTCAAGATCGTCATGCCACCTGAAAGGTTGGTAGGCCACAAGATAAGTAATCGTTATTCGTAAAGAGCAATAAGCAGGCAAAAATGACAAGAAGATATTTTGAAGACATCACTGAGGGTGAGCCCCTCCAATGCCAAGAGCTTACCATTACCCGTGAAGACATCATTGATTTCGCCATTAAATTTGATCCACAGCCATTTCATATTGATGAAAATTTAGCACAACAATCCATTTTCGGTGGTCTGATTGCCTCCTCGCTTCACACACTTTCTGCCTGTACTCGTGTGGTTGTGGAGGCACAGGGAGACGTAGCGATTGTAAGTGGGGTTGGTATGGATGAAGCCAAAATGTTTAATCCTGTCAGACCAGAGGATGTTCTCCATGTTGAAGCTTGGTGGTGTGAGCTCAAACGGTCAAAGAGCAGGCCGGATAGAGGTTTTGCTTCGATTAAATGCAAGGTCAACAACCAAAAGAGAGAGACTATTGTAGAATATGGGTACCGTTATTTATTGGCTTGCCGAGAAATAAAATAAATGATTTTTTACCCAATCGGGCAACCGGGGGGTTATTTCCCCTACAACAGCTTAACCTCTTCGGATAGCTAATCGTTCTGTGTGGAAAAATAATTCATCCAACATTTTTTATCTGTAGGGAGTAAACAAATGACAAATAACGATGATCACAAAAAAACTAAAGGTAGATGTCTGTGTGGACAAGTTAAATTCGAAATTCATGGGGAGCTGAGGGATGTTGTAAATTGCCACTGTTCAAAATGCAGAAAGTTCCATGGTAATTATGGCGCATACACAAGCGTTAAGGTTGAAAATTTAAAAATTACAGAGCAGAAAAGTTTGAAATGGTATGAATCTTCCACAGATGAAACAGCCAATGTGCGTCGCGGTTTTTGTTCAGAATGTGGTTCATCTCTTTTCTGGCACCCAAAAGACAGACCAACCATAGCGATAGCTGCAGGTTCATTAGACTCTCCAACGAACTTAAAAACAAGAGGTCATATCTGGTGTAGCCAACTACCTGGTTTTTATCAAATAGAGGATGATCTTCCCCAATTTGATGAGAGGTGGAGCGTCTAATTGCAAAAAAGAAAGAGATCAGGCACCGTTTATCCTACCTCTGGGGATTCCAGATGGGCTAAAGGTGACAACATGCCTGGCATCAAGTGCCATTACCCCGGCAAATAATCCTCCCGCACAGGTGAAAACACCTCAACCAGTACAGAATCCTGCAGCGTCTTTGCTCCGTGTTCTTTATCTCCTGAGATGCACCAACTGTTACTTGGGTTGCAAAGGATCTCCTCTGTACCAACTGAAAATCTTACTTGCTCGGACTATTCTATACCAAGTTTTTTATTCTGTGAAAATTGAAAAGGTTGTACAGGGGTTGTACAAACAACTAGTTAAAAGAAAAAGCAGCTAACTCAAAGTGAGCTAACTGCTTAATATTATTGGTACCCCTTCGTGGACTCATTCAGAACTCAATTGACTGTTTTGCCAAAAGGAATGATCGACACAATTCTTGTTGCTCAGAATCAAGTGAAGGATGGGTTTCTTTCCGCTCAGGTGTAGCTGGTTAGTGTGCCACCTTATTCTGTTTTTTTGCAAAGTTGATGGCTGGAGTTGGTTCATAGATTCAGGAAACATCTTAACTTTACTTTTGTCCTTCCATTCTTGACTTTGCCAAGGGACATCTTTTCTTGCCTAAGCTACACTTAGCAGCCCAAGTGTACAGATTATTAACACAAGACAAACGCCATATATCAGCATTGCCAGAATCACTGTTAAGCCATTGATGTTGTACATGCTTCAATGGTATATTCAGAAATAGTAAGGAATGTGGATCTCAACTTGTTGGCGTGATCATGAAAAAAAAATTCTCCATCTTCCTTCCATCTACCTGGGCTTATATTAAGGAAGGATACTGTTCTGATGGCTATTCACTGAAGAACTGGTTACATGGCTATATTTACACCCGATGGATTTACCTCTATATTAGCATTGGCACTGGTGAGCATGTCCTTACTCGCAAGTTCAAACCCTTGGTTAAAGTCCTTCTCCGACTTTTTACGCCATCCAAAAGATGTGCCTCCCGAAAAAATTGTATCACCTTTGCAGACACTTACCATGGCAAAGTGCTCAGCCTTGATGGGGCAAAAGAAATTATTACATTGAACAGGAAAATCGAAGTCCAAGATTTGGAGCAGGTTATTCCGTATAAGCGTGCCCGATCAATTATTCTAGAAAATCCAAAACATATAGCTGTAATGGACTGTCCTTGCCGCAAAATACGTCCTAATCCATGTAAACCGCTTGATGTTTGTCTTGTTATTGGAGAACTCTTCACCCAATTTATTTTAGAACACCACCCTAGTAACAGTCGAAAAATCACCCAGACTGAAGCTGTTGAAATTCTTGAGGCAGAGCATAAACGCGGTCATGTTCATCACGCTTTTTTCAAGTCGGATCTATTTGGCCGTTTCTATGCAATCTGCAACTGCTGCAGCTGCTGTTGCGGTGCCATACAGGCTTGGCGAAACGGCACACCCATGTTGGCTTCGTCCGGCTATATCAGCAGAGTCGATCAGGAGAAGTGCACAACATGTGGAATCTGTGTTGTATTTTGTCAGTTCAAAGCATTGAAAAAGGAAAATAACACGATAGTGATTGATGAAAAACGCTGCTTGGGCTGTGGAGTCTGTGTGGCAAAATGCAAACAAAAAGCTCGTTGGCTCGATCGTGACCCTTCCAGGGGAGAACCGCTGGAGATCAACAAATTGGTTCACTGATATAAAATTTCCAACATTCTAAATGACACATATGTGGGTAATGGCATCCCAGGTTGCTACAGTACCTTGGATATAAGTCAGTTTAATTACCGTGAAGAATCAGGAATAAGGTTATGTTGTCCAATACTGCGTAGAATAAACCTTGGCAAGGGTAATCTCTACTGGATGACTAGCTCGCTTTCCTCAAAGAGAACAGGAAAAATCTTAACCTATGCTTACTGGTAGCAGTTGAAGATTGGTAGTGATAAGGTTAAATAACAACGATGGGTATCCTGTCCCCGGAACTACGGAACTACCTGTCCGCTACGATTTTTGCCAGACACTCGGGAACGCCTTGCGGCAAGGGCGGCTCAAACAAATGATAAAGCTTATTGAAGTACTTCCGCTGGATGCGGTTGATTCGATCTATTTCCTTTTGGGTCGGCTTTTTATTAGGGACCTTCGACACCTAAACTGAAGATCAAAACTTTAGCTTTTGGTGTGGGGTTTATGCTGTTCTATATAAGCGTTTACCTCGCCTGAGTAAAGCCGCATGATATTTTGAATATGCGGGTTTTCCACCGAAGAAATTGTGTAATCGTCAATGGAGCGGATGGGCGCGATATCAACCGTGGTACCCGTAATAAAGGCACCGCTGATCTCACTGATTTCCCCGCGGTGCAGAAGCTCTTCCAGCACTTGCAGTTTCATAGATTTACACAGGTTTATGACATGTTTACGGGTAACCCCCAGCAGAACGGTCCGGGCTGGCGGGGTCAAGAGCAGGCCGTTTTTGAGAAAGAAGATATTGGATCGGCTGCCTTCGGTTATGTTGCCCTGATCATCCACCAACAAGGCTTCATAGGCACCCGTCCGGGCCCGGGCGGCCTCTACCCGGTCACGAAAAGCACTCCCCACTGTTTTAAGATGGGGTTTGGGCCTTTCGCCCTGAAACAAAATAGCGTGAATTCCCCGGGCATATTCTCCCCGGCTCAAAGATTCAGGTTCAATAAAATAGGTCAGGAAATAATCTTCGCCCCCGATCCGGGTCCGGATAAGTTTGACATTGATATTTTTACAGCGGTTCTTTTCCAGCAGAAGACAGATTTCCTCTAATACCTCCTCATCCGATTTAGGCAGGGAAACCTTCAGCAGCGCTGCGGAACGTCGCATACGCTGCATGTGTTCCTCAAAAAAAACAGGTAGACCCGCAACGACCTTGACCACTTCATAAACTGACTGCTGCGTGATCCGGTCAAAAATGCTCATATCCCGGGTTGATCGCAATTGATGATTCAGGATAAAATAGTCCAGTACCGCTTCTTGCTTCATACCTTTTCACCTATTTCCCATTAGAGTTGTCAGAGCCAATAGGCCGCGTATGTTTCACTCTGAATCCCGTTAAAACGCTTTGCTCCCAAACGAATCCCCATGACAGAAAGCGCTACTTTCCAATGTAATGCTCCTGGATAAAGAAAAAACATTTCTATCTCCAAATATATACGTTGTTGTGTTGGATTGGAATGAAAAACTATGCTAAGGCGGGCAGAACACCCGCAACCCAATCCCCGAAATGAAATGAGCCGTTCCTATTGTGTATAATGAGAAATATCGAAAAATCTCAACAACACACAAGGGAAGGGCTCATGAAAAAACTTATAAAAGGTTTTTAGGTCTGGTCAAGAACACACTTAGCGGATTCGATCGTATCGTCTTCAAAGGTGTCATACTTCCCTCCATTGATGTCAGCTAAAAAAGTAATGCGTTTTTATAAAACTCAAAGCCTTCTCAATAAGACCTTCCCGTAGCAATGGAACATTTTTAACGCTAAAAAGAGGGGCATTTGAAGAGAGTGACATCTAATTGAATACTTGAGGAGCCGTTTTAATAAATCGGTGATTTTCAAGGGTCTATTTGCGGCATAATCGTTATGTCAATCGGGCCGTGGTGAGGTGGGCGGAAAAAACACCCCACCTTGCAGATAAGATAGTAAAGGACAAGGTTCAACGGGACTTCTTCAAACAGAGTACTCGGTGACATATTTACACACAGCACAAAAGTACTCGACTGTTTTATAATAATTTTAGTGCCTGCCGTGTCACTCTTGTCATGCCTTCCCCCTTCTCCCCCTCCTATGACGGACAAGCCGTCTAAAAATACAGGGCGTGGAGTATAATGCAGAATATCGTGGAGCATATAATACTAATATCATTACTACTATTAGGGATGTTTGTTTGAAATTTCAGAGTAGAGCTATTCAGGCTATCAATACAATCGCACTGTAACTGGTGTCTATCCAGAAAAAAAGAGCAGGAGCACGTTGCATCAAAAAAATGTGACTGGTATAACCCAAGAAAAATCAGATCAAATTTCTCCCAGGTTGCAGCAAATGTTCATTAGTACCTTTGATATATTCAAAATAGGTATTGGCCCCTCCAGTTCACACACCATGGGCCCCATGACTGCAGCGGGCCTCTTTCTTAAAGCCATAAAAAAAATACACGACAACGAAGTACGGCATCTTCGGGCCAGCCTGCACGGTTCCCTCGCCTACACAGGCAAAGGCCATGCAACTGACAGAGCCATTGTACTTGGTCTTGCTGGTCATTCACCACAAACCATTGAAGCCGATAAGATTGACGATATTATCAAAACAATACACGAACAGAAGTTTGTCTCCTCTACCGGTTTCTCCCAACTTCGTTTTGATCCTGCAACCGATCTGATCTTTGATTATGGCCCCCCTCTTACGGGACATGCTAATGGTATGCGTTTTTTTGGCTATGCAGGCGATGGGAAACTCTTACTCAAGCAGACCTACTACTCCATCGGCGGGGGATTCGTTGTCCTTGAAGAAGACTTATTATCCGAATCACAGTCAATAGACTGTGATTCGGTGAAACCTACGGACTTCCCCTATCCCTTTAATACAGCGACCAGAATGATTGCCATGGGAAAACAGGCCAACCTGTCCATTGCAGAGATGAAATATGCAAATGAAATAAGTCTTGCCGGAGAGAGCAACCTCGAAACTCGTCTCGATCAAATCTGGACTGTAATGGCAGACTGTATTGATCGCGGTTTATCGCAAGACGGCTCACTGCCGGGAACCCTTCTGCTGAAACGGAGGGCAAAGCCGCTCTACAAAAAACTGGATGCAGAATTTTCATCTCCAGACCGGCCACCCCATTTCGTCAATGAGTGGCTGGCACTCTATGCTATTGCTGTAAACGAGGAAAATGCTGCGGGAGGAAAAATCGTCACCGCACCCACCAACGGGGCTGCAGGGGTCATACCCGCTGTTATCAAATATTATCTTAGATTCTGTACCGGTGCTGTCGTACAAGATGTCAGAGAATTTCTTCTTGTCGCTGCTGCCATTGGTGGCATTATCAAACATAACGGCTCAATTTCAGGTGCTGAAGTAGGATGCCAGGGAGAAATCGGCTCCGCTTCAGCCATGGCTGCTGCTGGCCTCTGCTCCGTTTTGGGTGGCACCAATGAGCAGATAGAAAATGCAGCGGAAATCGCTCTGGAACATCATCTTGGAATGACCTGCGATCCGATAAACGGACTAGTACAAATCCCCTGTATCGAACGAAACGGTTTTGGAGCTGTAAAAGCTGTCACCGCTGCCGCCCTCGCCCTGAGGGGTGACGGCGGCCATTTTGTCTCCTTGGATAACTGCATTAAGACTATGTATGATACAGGGCTTGATATGAACAGCAAATACAAAGAAACTTCACAGGGCGGTCTGGCGGTCAATGTGGTTGAATGCTAATATTTGCACAACAGCAAATCACTGCCATGCAACATTACATGATGTATGCTTCAAATTGCCATCAACCAGTTGAAAAAGGGAGCTTCAGATGGAGATAGAAAATACTCTCGTTGTTTCTTGCTAAACTCTATTCGTTGTCCTCCTCATATCTGAAAAATCTGTGTTTTGGGCCAAGCCCTAAGCGCACGAATGCAATGAATGCAGATGGGGCGTTTTTTCCGCGTAGGGGTTCAGTTCTTCCAGATAATCTTTGATCGATAACCTCCACGCTGACTGTCGAGTTAAATCAAAACCAGCAATCAAAACACCCCAGGTTTCCAACTATCGTCCTGGTTTGAGGTACAAGTCAATATCTTTAGCTGTTGGATGTCAGGGTGAGGCACGAATAAAGCGATTGTATTCTGACTTACTTCAAGAATCGCCCCTCACCTCTTCTCAATAAAATTTAACATTTCATGCAGGCATACCATAATATGGTATTGTGAATCTGAGAGAATGAAAAATGTGACACCTTCAACACTCTGGTTTTTACGTTGGTGGAAGTGAAGAGTGAGGTACAATTCGCTGAGCGATGCGCCAATTGTTCTCTGGTG
>MAXH01000047.1 GCA_001750925.1 Desulfobulbaceae bacterium S3730MH12 | reverse complement strand
TGTAATTTAGATTATTGAGCATATGCACTCAATATTCTTTTTTTACATCTGGAGATCATGTCACCAAGACCAAAGAAAATCAGAAGGTGTCGGGGGGAGTTCTGTGGACGTGCATTTAAGCCCACGGGTACTCCGTTACCTGAACTCAAGCAGATCAACCTGCATCGGGATGAGCTGGAAGCTTTGCGGCTATGTGACAGCGAAGCAATGACCCAGGAAGAGGCCGGCAGGAGTATGGGAGTTTCCAGAGGGACGATTCAGCGTATAATTACTGTTGCCAGGCGCAAGACCGCCCAGGCCTTGACGGAAGGGCATGCTCTGGTGTTTGTTGACGAGAGTGAAAAAGTCTGAACTATCCCTCCCCCGTTATATATTTTCCCGTGTTTTGTCAAAAATAATGTCTGGCCATTTTTCCATGAAATAGTTGAGCATCCATTCGCTTTGTGCCAGGTAGGTTAAAAAACCTTCGGAGTCCCTGGCAAGGGAGCTCTGATTTTTTCGTTCAAATTCCGCCATTGCGTTCTTGTCATCACAATGCACCCAGCGGGCGGCCTGGTAGTCTACCCCCTCATAAATGGCATCTACACCATACTCATTTTTCAGGCGAGCCATTGTCACCTCAAACTGCAAGACACCCACAGCACCCATAATGTAATCTGAGCCTATAAGCGGGCGGAATACCTGAATTGCACCTTCTTCTGCCAGTTGGGTCAATCCCTTCTGCAACTGTTTCATTTTCAGGGGATTCTTTAGTAGAACCCGGCGGAAATGCTCGGGAGCAAAATTAGGAACACCGGTGAATTTCAGTTCTTCTTTTGGCGTAAAGGTATCACCTATTTTAATTGTACCGTGATTGTGCAATCCTATGATGTCACCCGGCCATGCTTCCTCGACGTTTTCCCTTTCCTGGGCCATGAATATCGTGGCGTTTGAAAGGGCAATATCTTTACCAAGGCGATGGTGTTTAACCTTCATTCCTCGGGTGAATTTTCCGGAACATATACGAAAAAAAGCAATTCGGTCGCGGTGGGCAGGGTTCATGTTTGCCTGGATTTTAAAAACGAAACCGGAAAAAGAGTCCTCTCCAGGGTCAACTTCCCTGGTCGTAGCCAGCCGCACACCTGGGGGCGGCGCCATCTCTACAAAACAGTCCAGCATCTCCTGAACTCCAAAGTTGTTGATTGCACTGCCAAAAAATACCGGTGTTTGACTTGCACCCAGGTAGTGGTCATATTCAAAGGGGTTGGCAGCTCCTTCAAGCAATTCGATATCTTCCCGCAATTCTGTTGCCTGGGAGCCCAGCAATTCGTCAACCTTCGGGTCATCGAGATCATCTATCAGGATACCTTTCTGATTCAGGGTCGCCTGCCCCGGAGTGAAGAGATGCAGGGTTTTGTGGTAGAGGTTGTACACCCCTTTAAAAGTTTTACCCATGCCTATCGGCCAGGAGAGCGGGGTGCATTCTATTTGCAGTTTATCCTCAACTTCCTCCATAAGATCGAGGGGAGATAAACCCTCCCTGTCAAGTTTGTTGATAAAGGTGATGATTGGAGTATTGCGCATTCTACATACTTCCATCAGCTTTTCGGTCTGTTTTTCGACACCTTTTGCGCTGTCGATTACCATGATGGCAGAGTCGACGGCAGTAAGAACCCTGTAGGTGTCTTCCGAAAAATCCTGGTGACCGGGAGTATCGAGCAGGTTCACTTCGAAATCTTTGTAGGTAAATTTCATTACGGAAGTGGTGACGGAAATACCACGTTCCTGTTCAATGGCCATCCAATCACTTGTGGCGTGCCGTTCCACTTTTCTCGACTTGACTGCACCTGCCATATTGATGGCACCACCAAAAAGGAGCAGTTTTTCAGTAAGTGTTGTTTTGCCGGCGTCGGGGTGACTGATAATACCGAAGGTTCGTCGTCTGGCTATTTCTCTGTTGAGTTGTTTGCTCATGGCATGATAAAAATTGGCTTTGATTTATGTGTTGAACCTTATTATAAGGACAGACAGAGAAAACCCAAATAAGATAGGCTCTTTTCATTATAAAGCAAATAGAAAACGAAAGAGATGAAAAATAGACGAACAGTACTTGTAACCGGTGGATGTGGTTTTATTGGTGCAAACTTCATTCACCTGCTGCGCAATAAATATCCTGACTGGCGGGTAATCAACCTTGATAAATTGACATATGCCGGTAATTTAAAGAACCTGCAGAGCATCTCCGAGGACGAAAATTATTCCTTTATCAGGGGTGATATCTGTGATGCTGCCACTGTCAATAGGATTTTCTCCGCTGAAAAAATAGATACGGTTATCCATTTTGCAGCCGAATCCCATGTAGACAGGTCGATCACCGGTCCGGCAGATTTCGTTCAGACAAATATTGTAGGTACCTTCACCCTGCTCGAGGCGGCTAGAAAATTCTGGATCGAGGGCAATTCGCAGGTTAAGGAGCCATGTTTTCTGCACGTGAGTACGGATGAAGTGTACGGGTCTCTCGGGGAGACCGGATATTTTACCGAAACGACACCTTTTGACCCCCGTTCGCCATATTCTGCCTCAAAGGCCTCTTCGGATCATCTGGTGAATGCCTATTTTCATACCTATGGTCTGCCGGTTCGGATAACCAACTGCTCCAATAATTACGGCCCATATCAATTTCCGGAGAAACTTATTCCTCTGGTGTTCAATAATAGTATGAAAGGGAAGTCGCTCCCTGTCTATGGTGACGGTAAAAATGTTCGCGACTGGCTGTATGTGAAAGATCATTGCCAGGCAATTGTAGAGGTAGTGAACAAGGGGAGATCAGGGCACTGTTATAATATCGGTGGTAATAATGAAAAACAGAATATCGAGGTGGTGAATCTTATCTGTGATACTCTCGATAGAAAACTTGGGCTGCCGGAAAGTGGAGAGCCACGCAGGTCTCAGATTACCTTTGTAAAGGACAGGCTTGGACATGATCGAAGATATGCCATTGATGCAGCAAAGATTAAAGAGCATCTCGGCTGGGAGCCTCAGGTCAGTTTTGAGCAGGGTATTGAGAAAACAGTGGACTGGTATCTGGCTAATCAGAAGTGGGTTGCGGAGATTGTTGATGGATCTTATGAGCAATATTATGAGGAAATGTATTCAAAATAATGGATATAGCTCTGCAAAAAGTGAGTGAATTGTTGCTAAAATTGGAATTGTGCTGAAAATGAAAGTTACCCAAACAACAATCCCGGACGTCCTTGTCATAGAACCTGAAGTATTTGGCGACGAGAGAGGGTTTTTTTTCGAAAGCTTTAATCAGAAAAGCTGGCAACGTAATACCGGCCTGGATCGGGCATTTGTTCAGGATAACCATTCCCGCTCTGCTAAAGGGGTATTGCGTGGCATTCACTACCAGGTACAACAGATTCAAGGAAAGCTGGTAAGGGTTGTAGCCGGTGAAGTCTTCGATGTGGCTGTGGATTTACGCAAAAACTCTCCCACATTCGGCAGGTGGGTCGGTGAGTATTTGAGTGCTGAAAACTTTAAACAGTTTTGGGTTCCCGAGGGATTTGGCCATGCTTTTGTCGTCCTTTCAGAGAGTGCTGAATTTCTTTACAGGACGACTGATTACTGGGCCCCTGAACATGAGCGCTGTATTATCTGGAATGATCCGGAATTAGATATTAACTGGCCGATAGATTTTGCCCCGAGACTTTCGGAAAAAGACGTCAAAGGGCTTTTATTGAAAGATGCCGAGGTCTATGAATGAATCGAAATCTGTTGAAGAAACATACTGTTGTAATGTGTAGTTTTTGTTTTATTCTGTTGATCGGGGGGTGTGCGTCATTTAGTGACAAGCCTAAAAATGTAATTCTGCAGAATCCCGAAACGATGGAGTTTGTTAATTGCGAAGTGGATTGGCGGGGCATGAAAAACTCTTACGAGGCTAATGAGCAGTGTGTGAAAGAGTACCAGGCTAAAGGTTATGTTATCTGGGGAGAGCGTTGAGATCTGACTGCTTTCCCCCCATTCCTGTATTATATTGAGCTGTTCTGAAACCGGGGTGGGGGATTGAAAAGAATTCTTGGACGGGTTTCTAGGGCTTATAGTAAGGGATCCAGCGCTGGATCATTTTTGTAAGCATATCTTCATTGGATAAAGTTCCGAGATAGTTGTTGGCACCATCAAGCAGTTCCTGGTCATCGGGGCGAATCCCCCAAGCGAGGTATTCTCTGGTTAATGGAATGGTAACCGGAATGAGGCCCTTGTCTGTGTGCTTGGAGGCGAGATATAGATTCCCCGGCAGATCGTAAACAAATGCATCAAGCTTGTCGGCCAGAAGAGCTTTTACTGCCTCTGCTGATGTAGAAAATTGTGTCCTTGCTCCTCTGGCCTTTATGTCCTGGATGAAAAAATCACCTGTAGTTCCTGTTATAGTGCCTACTCTGACAGTTGGGCTTAAAAGGTCGGTTGCGCCTGAGACAAATTTACTTCTGTCAACACGCCTTATCAGGGATATCTGACCGGAAACCATATAGGGAGCAGCAAAGGTGATGCGGTATTTGCGGGAGTTGGTTATTGACATTCCCGACATGATTATATCTGTTTTGCCACTGAGAAGTGAGGGAATCTGGTCTTTCCACTTAAGTTGAACCAGTTTGAGTTGCCGTCCTGTGAATTCCGCCAGTCCCCTGGCAAAATCTACCTCCAACCCAATAATTTTGTTAAGTTGTTTATATGCAATCGGTGGAGAATTTGTTGATATGCCGACCCTGAGAAGTTTTGTCGATTGATCCTGCTTTAAACTGTTTTGTGAATCTGATTTGACGCAACCGGCGACGAAAAGCAGCAGAGTTATAAAGAGTGCAAACTGTTTCATAATAGTATCCTGTGATCTGTTATGTTTGTTATT
>MAXH01000046.1 GCA_001750925.1 Desulfobulbaceae bacterium S3730MH12 | reverse complement strand
GGCGACCTGATAGTGACCCGGTTAGAAACAACGTCAGACCATCGGTCATTTGAGGTGTGGTTGTCGAATGGCCAAAGCCGATTTATTGAAAGTGAACTGCCCTGGTTGAGACTGA
Organism: Desulfobulbaceae bacterium S3730MH12; assembly: GCA_001750925.1. Taxonomy (GTDB): domain Bacteria; phylum Desulfobacterota; class Desulfobulbia; order Desulfobulbales; family Desulfocapsaceae; genus Desulfomarina. The sequence goes on along the minus strand of MAXH01000046.1, from coordinate 2,495 downwards.
ACGAATCATGGCTGCAAGGCATCCCCAAAATAGCAGGTGTAGCCAATGCCGGGTTGGGTAATAATTGGTCAAATACGTTTAACTAAATCTTTTAAAAACTAAGGGAGGTGTCGGTAATAAGAATTATCCGGTGAGCGCAGACTTTGCTTTTGGTTTTACAACCGATTTATCTTTAAAGGAGGAGATTTTTATGAAAAAAATTACAATAGTTCTGGCCGTGGGCTTTGTTTTGTTGATGTTCACACAAACCCATGCGGCAATTATTTGGCAGGAGGCACACGGTGGAGGCGACTATTATCAATTCGCTTATTCTGTGAACAAAAATGGGGGATGGTTTTGTGATGACAGCATCCCTACGGCAAAGAATGTTCCTGCTTCGGATATCAAAACCAACATTCCGGGAATGGCGGGTGCCTATGAAATTCCCGCATCAAGTAGCAATAGCCCATATCCGCTCCAAGGGAAGATCCAAATGGATGCATATGCTCAAGGTCCTGACAATGGTATAACCCCAGCAAATGGTGCGGAGGTTAAAGGGTATGCCAACATTACCCTTAGCGACCAGTTCAATTCGGATCATGGTGTTAGCGTGGAGCAGAATGTAAGTACATTAGTCAACAGAAGATTTATGGTTACCGGTCCGGGACAATATGTTCTTGACGGTCACCTGAGTGGTCCAGCAGATGTTAATGATACTTTCAACTCCTTTTTGGGCGGCGACTTCTATGGAGCCTCATGGGACCTCAGCGGCCATGCAACACTCGATGGTTTTGTGCTTGATGAAAACGGTATGATAGTCTCAAGCCTTGATAATGTTGCAACCTTTGAGTTTAATAATTCCGATAGAGACGGTAACACCCCGGTTGACCTTATTAGGAAGACTGTAGATGGCGATGACGTCATGTATGGGCTGACGGTTTATTTGGAAATGGAGACCAATCTGCAGAACTTTAATCCGCAACAGGGTCTTATGGGTGACCTGACCGGTATGGGACCTTTCGATGTTGGAACTGCTGACTTACCGTTTGAGGTGAGTGCTTCGATCTCACAAGTACCCGTACCCGGTTCTCTGGTTCTGCTTTTTTCCGGTCTGGGCTCTTTGGTTTGTCTCCGCCGTAGATACTTTGGGGAATAATAAAGAGTTTAAAATTAAAAAGAAAGGGGGTGAGAAACACAGAATATTTTGATGCAATTTGCGAAGTTGTTTTCTGAACAATGACTTTAAAAACTTTAAGAATTAAGGAGGAACAAAGATGAAATTAACAAAAATGATTATGGTTGTGTTAACCGCTATGTTGATAGCAGTACCGGCATTTGCTGGCAACTGCCCGGAGTATGATGCTGTCGGATGCGATAGCATGAATTATTTTGCCCTTAATGCCTATGTGCCGTTGGGGATGGTGAGCGACGGGAATATAGGGGACCTAGGGGGTACTATGCTTCCGATTAACGAGTACAGTGCTTTTCCCCTTGATGAGGAGGAGGTGTGGGGTGAAAAGTTTGTGCAAACCGCTGGTATGTTGTCCAATGACCATTGCTTTCCCGGGTACATGTCGGCTATGACACCTGTCTGGACATCCGCTACATACAAATGGTGGATCATTCTTCAGATGCAGCCCGAAAGCGATATCAACGTAAATATCTATGACTGCGTCTTGAAACATAATCTGACAAATATCTGGACAGACGCTCAACAAACCGGCCGATACAGAACATATTATGGTGAACCGATCTTTGATCCGAACGCCAATCCCACTATTACTGTAAGAGCTGTTAAAGGTCCTTTCAATGCCTTTAAAGCTTTTATAATGGATGCCCGCAAACTTCCGGGACTTGAAGACGTTGCTCTGAAAAACGTACGCTATACCTCGAAAGCGCTGTTTGATGAAGGTATTGTCATGGTAATGCCCAAAACCGGTAATGTCAATACGAGCGGAGAGAACATGAAAACTCTAAAGCAGGGTGACCAGATCAGAGTAACGATTAGCATTCCAGGCACCAATAGTTGCGATGTCCGTTATGGTACAGACAGTGTGATCCTGAAATACATCGGGGTTGTAGGAAACTACATGTACGACGAATATTGCGGCGGAGTCCTATAAAACAATAACAGTGGAGACGCATTCAGCGTCTCCACTATTATTGCGTAGCATGTGTTTAATACCCTACCGCTTGTGGTGATTACACAAAATCCAATATCTGAAACAAATTTTCAAATATTGGACATCCGACAAATAATCATAGCCGCATGCGCATGCGGCTATGATTATTTGTCACATCACGTCTTGTGTGTGTGTAGTTCAAGGAAGGCAAAAAAAGGCAAAAATCATAAAAAGAGGCTTCATGGACAAGAAAACCAGATCAATTATCATTTTATGTGCTGTTCTATTGCTCCTTTCAATAACAGGCTATCTCTATGTCTCTCCTCCGACATCTGACGAAAAAAGAACAGAAACAGCACTAAGCGGACCCGAGAAAACATCGGTCATTACAGT
>MAXH01000045.1 GCA_001750925.1 Desulfobulbaceae bacterium S3730MH12 | reverse complement strand
TCTGAAAGGGGTGGTGCTTCCCATAGTTGATCCGGTGTGATCCTGTGTACCAGTGTTGCTTCTGTATGGTTAAGTTTCCGTGGTCGTATGTAATAGTGAAATGTCTGCCCAAGATCAATCTGCAGATTTCTGATTTTGACCGCGCCAATCGAAATAATCTCATCTTTTTTCCTATTCATACCGGTTAGTTCTGTATCTAATACAACAAAATTGTATTCCTCCAGCGGTCGGGTCTGGTCAAAATTTTTAAAAAATGCTCTACTTTTAACAATCAGTTCATGCTGAGTTCGAAACCGGGGTTTTTTAAAAAACCGACCAATCATATGTATGCTCCTGGTAGGTCATTGCGAAGTCCTCGAGTGGTTAAGTCGCCGGGAAAATATTCTCCAAAAAACTCTGGGTCCTCTCAATCACTGTAAAGGCATCCCTGAGCATACGCTTTTCGATATCAGTCAGCTGTTCCGGGTGAATAAAGTTATCTGGAACCTTGCCATTTTCTATCTGGCTCAACTGGTGAATCAGGCGCAACTGCATCTGGAATTCGTATGCATCGGCTGTTGCCTGATAGAGATCCTTTGGAATTTTTCCTTCAGTCATCAGAATCTTCAGGCGGGTGAGGGTGTTTGTCTCCCTGATACCATATTGTAAGGAGAGAGTACGGGCAAAATTGACAAATGGGGTGAGTCCTCTGGTCTTGATATCTAATTTGTCCCTGTGATCGCCGTTTTTTTCAACAACAAAATTGTTGAAGAATGACAGTGGTGCCCTGCTGGTAATGCACTGTCGCGCCAGATGAAAAGTTAAGATCGGCTTTTTGTTTGATTGTGCAATCAGATATTCCTTCAGGTCGACGGCAAGTTGTTCTGTGCCAAAGCCATAGCGAAAATCGAAAAATATAGTGGAATTGAGTAATTCCTCGGGATCCGGTGCGTTGATCCAATGGAAAAAATATGATTTCCATACCGACAAAGGCTGACACCATTTGGGATTTCGTGCCATTACATCTCCCTTGCACAGGGGGTAACCACAACGCACCAGGTGGTCAATGGCCTGTTTGGTGAAGGTGCTGAAATAGTCCTCGGCTCGTCGACGCTGTTCGTCATTTTCAGGATCTGCATAAATAAGAGCATTATCCTGATCGGTCTTGAAGGTCTGCTCTCTTCGTCCTTCACTGCCCATCAGCAGCCAGCAGAATTTCACAGGGGGAGGACCCATTTGATCCAGGAGAAGGCCTAAAATTCGATGAACTATCTGGTCGTTGAGAATGGCAATCATGCGGGTGATGTTGCCTGCCTTGGCACCCTCGTTGATGATATTTCTGATAATGCCTGATATTTTCAGGCCAATGGGATAAAGTCCCTGAAAATCAGGTTGTGCGACGATTTCTTTAAAGAGATAGTAGGGAGAATTGCCCTGCTGAATCATAACGTCGTGAGATGTGACAACACCGATTACCCGGCCCCTTTGCTCAACACCAAGATGATGGATTCCTGTTGACATCATTTTCAGTAATATATCAAAACAGAGCGTCTGAGACTGGACTGTTTTCAGCGGCCAACTCATAATAGTCGTCACTGGGGCCTGATAATCAAGCCCGGCGGCGATCACTTTCGTTCTAAAATCGGTGTCGGTGATAATGCCGACAATCGAGTCAGGTTTCCCATCAGCATGTACCAGCAATGAGCCGATAGTATGTTTTGACATGATGGCGGCTGCTTTCTGAATTGATGTCGTGTCTGAAATAGCGTGAAGCGATTTAATCAATTCACCGGCAGTAACGCGGAAAAGGTACAAAGCCTCAGTGTTTCGCCGGGTCATCCGTTTGCGACGCAGTTCGCTGTATGCTGTGGCCACAATATTGTCAGAAAAACTTTTCAAATAAAAGTGTGCCACCACTGAGTTTTCCCGTACCAGTTTCAAAAAAATATCCCGATCCAGTAGAAAGCAAAAAGTATCTTCAATCGTTTCGATATTGAGGTTAGCGCGGGTGCCTCTGATGATGCCAAGTGCACCGATATTTGCCCCAACACCACGATAATCTTTGAGTACGATCTTGTCCTCTTCGTCGGTGATGAATGCCTTGACTCCCCCCCGCTGGATCAAATACAAGTGGGTGATCTCGGACTCGTTATAGGTTAACAGTCGAGTGCCTTTGGGGAAAAAGTCAATTCTGCAATGCTGGGCAAGGGAAAGTAGAACATTGTCAGCCAGTTCTTTAAAAGGCATTGTTGTCTTGAGGAAGTCAACAGCAACATTCGGGGGGACTGCGTGAACGCTGCTGTCAAACGCCAGTATCGGCGGCTCATTTTTATCACGTTTTCTTTTTGACATGTTCACCTCAGGGGAGCTGTTACAACTCTGCTTCTCAGAAATGGCGACATTTTTTTTCGACGCCATCTTTTTTCATTTAAACAAAATTGATTACCGGTGTCCAGTTTGGTTTTTGTGGAATTCAGTTTATACCCGAGAAACCGGAAATATCCGGTTTCTCGGGTATGCGAGACACAACTATTCGTTTTAGCGCATTTATATAGAAGAAACGTATTCACCTATATAGATTGGAGCTAGAAAAATGCGATTCAATAAAAAAAAATGATGCTTATGATCAATTTTTATCTTAGAGTGAGTCTAGCTCAGCTCACTGGTGTAACACTTTCAGAAATTATGGTATGATGCTGGATCCGGCTTTCAAAGACAGAAAGCTCTTGACTTCAGGCGTGCCATTAAAATGCAGATGTCAGAAAGATAGATTTTTTCCACTTTAGATGTAGTGAACGGGTTCTATTCTACATGGGGAAATGTTGCTTTTTCTCTGTAGGCCTGAGCAATCCGCTTATTTCATTTATATAACAACTTTTGGTTTTTATTTCTCAAGGGTACTTCTAGTACCTTATGAGATGCGTTGCAGGTTCTTGGGCTTTGAGTCGAGATTCTTTGGCTCAATTTTTTAGAAATCATGGGAAAAGGAATGGATTTATGAGCGAAAAAGACGTAATTGAAACTTCGGAAGCGGAAATTGCGGTACACTGGAAAGAAGAAGAGTATTATCCAATAATTCCAAAATTTACCGGCCAGGCAAATCTGACTGATCCGTCAATCTATGAAAGGTTCAGCCTGGATAATTTTCCTGACTACTATACTGAGTTTGCCGATCTTCTCACATGGTATAAATCCTGGGACGAAGTACTCGATTCCAGTGATGCACCATGCTACAAATGGTTTAGGGGTGGTAAACTGAATGCCAGCTATAACTGTATTGACAGGCATTTAAAAGACAATAAGAATAAAACCGCCATCCATTTCGTACCTGAACTCGAAGAAGAGAGAGTTCAGCATGTTACCTATCAGGAACTCTATGTAAGGGTCAATGAATTTGCACAACTCTTAAAAGATACAGCCGGGTTGAAGAGAGGTGATCGGGTAACCATTCATATGCCTATGTCTGCTGAGCTGCCGATAACCATGCTGGCCTGCGCCAGAATCGGTGTCATCCACTCAGTTGTTTTTGGCGGTTTCTCAGCAAACGCTTGTGCCGACCGTGTTGTTGATTCAAACAGCAGGGTTTTGATCACCATGGATGCGTATTATCGTGCGGGTGGACTGCTGAACCATAAGGCTGTTGATGATGAAGCCTGTGAACTGGCGGCGTCTGCGGGGCAAAAAGTTGACAAGCTGTTGATATGGCAACGTTATCCTGGCAAGATGTCTACCGAGTCAGCACTGGTTGATGGGCGGGATGTTGTCGTCAATGACGAATTGAAGAAATACTATGGCGCACGGGTTGAACCTGAGCAGATGCTCTCTGAAGATCCGCTTTTCCTGATGTACACCAGTGGTACTACCGGTAAGCCTAAAGGATGTCAGCACAGCACAGGCGGTTATCTTGCCTATGTAACTGCGATGTCAAAATATATCCAGGATATTCATCCAACGGATGTGTACTGGTGTATGGCTGATATCGGCTGGATCACCGGACATTCCTTTATTGTCTATGGTCCTCTTGCTCTCTGTGCCTCTTCTGTAATTTTTGAAGGCGTGCCGACCTATCCGGATGCAGGCAGATCCTGGAGGATTGCTCAGGAACTCGATGTAAATATCTTCCATACTGCTCCTACAGCGATTCGTGCTCTCAGGAAGCTCGGGCCGGATGAACCTGCCAAATATGATTATGAATTCAAGCATATGACTACTGTTGGAGAGCCTATTGAACCAGCAGTTTGGAAGTGGTATGAAAGTGAGGTAGGAAAAGGAAAAGCTGTTGTTGTTGATACCTACTGGCAGACCGAGACCGGCGGTTTCCTCTGCAGTACTGTTCCAGGACTCCAGGGGATGAAGCCCGGTAGTGCCGGCCCCGGCGTACCAGGAATCCATCCGATTATTTTTGATGAAAATGGTGAGACTCTGCCGAGCGGCTCCGGCAAGGCCGGCAATATTTGTATCCAGAACCCATGGCCGGGTATGTTTATGACCATCTGGGGTGACAGGGATAGATTTGTTGATACTTACTTTGCCATGTACAACAAAGATCCCAACTCTAAAGACTGGCGGGACTGGCCGTATCTCACCGGTGATGCTGCAGTGGAGGCTCCCGATGGGTATTTCCGTATTCTCGGTAGAATTGATGATGTAATTAATGTTTCAGGCCATCGCCTTGGTACCAAGGAAATTGAGTCTGCAGCTCTTACCGTGGATGAAGTTGCTGAGGCGGCCGTTGTTCCTGTCAACCATGAAATCAAGGGTAAGGAGCCGGAGCTCTATGTTTCTCTGAAGCCTGGTATTGACGCAACAACTGAAATGCAGCAGAAAATTGCCGATGCAATTACGTTCCAGATAGGTAAAATTGCAAAGTGCAAAAATGTCTGGATAGTGCCTGATATGCCTAAGACCCGTTCAGGAAAGATTATGAGAAGGGTTCTGGGTGCAATTTCCAACCAGGGTGATGTTGGTAATGTGATGACTCTGGCTAATCCTGAAATTGTTGAAGCAATTCAGAAGATGGTTGAAGATGCATGATGTAGTTTAAGGGGTACCTTAAGTATTTATTAGAAGTCCACTCTCCTGGTGGGGATCCTGTTGTAGGATCCCCACTATTTTTTTGTCGTTATGATTTTTTCTCCACCGTCACGCCAGTTCATTAAATTTACAACTTAGAATAACATCACCATCTTCATATTGAGTTTTTACCTTATAAGGTAAAGTCTTGAAGAGAGAAATCATCGCTTTATTGGTCGGAAAGGTGTATGCGAGCAGGCCGGAGATGCCATTTGCTCTGGTGGCAGCAGCTAATTTCTTTATGAAAAGTGAGCCAAGTCTTTTCCCCTGGTAATCTTTGCTGATGGAAAATGCAACCTCTGTCATATTCAGATCTTCGATTTTCATCGATTCGGCAATGCCAACTACTTTACCAAAACCAAATTCCCCGACGACTGCAATCAGCGTCAGGTCATTCACATAATCGATGTTTGACCTGGATTCCATTTCCGGTCTGCCAAAGATTGTTTTCTGGCAGAAAAATCTGGTCAGAATATCCTCTTTTGGGAGACTGTAATAGTGTTCCTGGATGCGTCGTTCATCAACAGGCTTGGCGGGGCGGATTGTAATATCTTCATCATCAATACGGATAGTTTTTTCAAGCTGGACGGGGTAAACAGCCTTTGCCGCCTCACCAAGATTTCTTTCTGCCCCTATAAATCCGAGTTCTTTAGCCCTTTCAAAAAGTTCTTCTCTGAATTGAGGATGTGCTATAGTGATCATGGCCACCACACGCTCCTGAATGGATTTACCGAAGAGGTTGACAACACCATATTCGGTGGCGACGTAGTGGATGTCACCCCGTGGCACGACTACCACGGTGTCCAGAAGTTGTGGCACGATATTCGATTGCAGGCCGTTTTCAGTTTCAGTTGTTGAAAAAAAACCGAGAATAGATTTTCCGGCAGGAGCTCTTCGGGCTCCTCTGACAAAATCCGGGATTCCTGAGACTCCGGCAAATCGGGTGGCTGCTGAGGCTTCAGCACAGGCCTGGCCGGTAAGATCCATTGTTCGTGCAACGTTCAGTGAAACCATGCGATTATGCTGGGCAATAATGAACGGGTCGTTGACATAATCAGAAGGATGGAAATCTATTGCCGGGTTATCGTTGAGAAATTCATACAGATCTCTGCTGCCGACAGCCATGGAAGCCACCATCTTACCTTCGTTGAACCCCTTCTTATGATTATTTATGTTTCCTCGGGCATAAAGGGACATCATATCATCTGTAAGAAATTGTGAATGTACTCCCAGGTCATTTTTTTCCGATAGTCCATGCATGGTTGCCTGGGAGGTTGCGTCGAGTCCAATTTGTAGAGTGGAGCCATCTTCAATTAATTTAGAAATATGGCGACCAATATGCTGTGCTGCTTCGGAGGGTTCTGTAGACGGCGGTGGCACAGCAAGCAGCTCCTCTTCGTATTCAACGATCAGGTCAACATTATTGACGTGAATAAAACTCTGGCCCATTACCCGTGGCATCCTGGGATTTACCTGGGCTATAACAAAATCTGCTGAACGGGCCGCGGCCATGGTCACATCAACTGAAATCCCAAGACTCATCCAGCCGAAGTCATCAGCTGGAGAGACCTGGACTAAGGCAACATTTAAGGGGAGTTTGCGGGTTAAGAAAAGGGAGGGAACGTCAGACATATTCATCGGAGTTATAAATCTCTGCTGTCTGGCTATTGATTCTGATTTAACGGAACCGAGATAGATTGAACGAATATTTAAGCTTGTATCTTTAGTCTTATCTGCTATTGCGGTGAGGGATGCCGTTTCTCTTCCGAGCAGTCTGACAATTTCAAGACCGCTGAATCGGTTCGCATTTTCTGTCAGGGCCTGGACGAGTACCTGGGGTTCACCACAGCCCGAGCCGATAAAAACTCTCTGTCCTGAGCGAATTGAAGCTATGGCTTTGGCGGGACTCACTCTTTTTTCTATATAGGTGTCTGCCCAATACTGAGAGTTTGGCATGATCAAGCTCCTTTTAATACTTTGATTTTGACAACAGTTTTTTGCATTGAACTGATTTGATTGTTGGAATTACATCTTATCCTGACAGGTAGAGAATGGTCATTATAAAATATTCAAAAGAGAAATAAAATTAATTAATATGATTCTTTCTAGTAACAATGTTCTTTTCGTGCTGCTGATTTAGTATTAAGGTCTTTTAAAACCTATTAAAACAGTATGTTATGTAGGTAATTGATGACAATGTATGTTCTTTTATATGGAAAAGAAAGGAAATATATCCATTCATTTATTAGTCATAAATGAATATATATATTAGAAATTACAGTAAAAAATAAAATACAATTATTTTCGTCTCATGCCATATGAGTAACAATGTTAATATAATCTCTTGAACAAAATTGTTCTATGCGTTATAGAGAGCAGTGGAGACATATTGGTGGACTTAAATTCAGACCTGAGAGGAGTGATTATGCCTAGTTATGATGCCGTGTTTCAGAGTAGTATTAACAATCCTGAGGAATTTTGGGCGGAGGCTGCAAAAGGGATAACCTGGTATAAGGAATGTGACAAAGTTCTCGATTCATCTGACGCCCCGTTTTACAAGTGGTTTTCCGGTGGAAAAATGAACACCTGTTATAATGCCATTGACCGTCACATTGAAAATGGCCGTGCGGATCAGACTGCAATTATTTATGACAGTCCGGTAACAGATACCCTCACCAAAATCAGTTATAAAGAGCTTCTTGATAAGGTATCCACCTTTGCCGGCGCCCTGAAAAGCCAGGGAGTCGAGAAGGGTGACACTGTAGTGCTTTATATGCCCATGATCCCCGAAGCTGCTGTTGCCATGCTTGCCTGTGCCCGGATCGGTGCGGTGCACTCGGTTGTCTTTGGCGGATTCGCACCTCATGAGCTTGCTATCAGAATCGACCATGCCCAGCCAAAACTTATCATTACCGCGTCAGGCGCTGTTGAGGGGAAAAAAACACTAGCATATAAGCCACTGGTTGATGAAGCAATTAAGTTGTCTACCCATGAAGTAAATACAGTCATTCTCTTTCAGCGCGATATAGTAAAAGCTGAAATGATTGAGGGACGTGATCTGGACTGGAATGAGCTGGTCAGTAAAAGTGAACCAACCGGTTGTGTTGAAGTTGATGCTACTGATCCTCTCTATATTCTCTACACTTCCGGAACTACAGGGATGCCGAAGGGTGTTATAAGAGATAATGGTGGTCATGCTGTAGCCCTTCTCTGGACCATGAAAAATCTTTACGATATCAATCCTGGCGAGGTATGGTGGTCGGCCTCTGATGTGGGTTGGGTTGTTGGTCATTCCTACATTGTTTATGCCCCGCTGCTGCAGGGATCAACTACTGTTTTCTATGAGGGTAAACCGGTTGGAACTCCTGATGCTGGAGCTTTCTGGCGGGTGATTTCAGATCATAAGGTAAAGGCACTTTTTACTGCTCCTACCGCATTTAGAGCAATTAAAAAAGAAGATCCGAATGGACTCTTTTTCGAAAAATATGATACCTCATGTTTTGAGTGCCTCTATCTTGCCGGCGAGAGAACTGATCCCGATACCCTGCACTGGGCGGAAGATCTTATCGGGGTTCCTGTCATTGATCACTGGTGGCAGACTGAGACAGGCTGGGCGATTGTTGGTAATTGCCGCGGCATTGAAGAGTTGCCGGTCAAAGAGGGTTCACCGACAAAACCGATGCCTGGGTATGATGTTCAGGTACTGGATGATGCCGGTGAACAAGTTGCAGCCGGAGTAAATGGAAATATTGTTGTCAAGTTGCCATTACCTCCAGGGAACCTGACTACTCTCTGGCGTAATGATGAGCGATTTATCAAATCCTATATGACCACCTTTCCTGGCTATTATGAGACAAGTGACGGTGGGTATATTGATGAAGACGGCTACGTATATGTAATGGGTCGTATGGATGATGTTATTAATATCGCCGGACACAGGCTTTCCACCGGAGCAATGGAAGAGATAATTGCCAACCACCCTGATGTTGCTGAATGTGCTGTTTTTGGTACTGATGATCAGCTGAAAGGGCAGCTTCCGGTGGGACTTTTTGTGGTAAAAGCCGGTGTTGACCGTCCTTCAGCTGACATTCAGGCGGAACTGGTGAAAATGGTTCGTGAATCTATTGGTCCTATCGCCTGTTTTAAAGAGGCGTCCCAGGTGGTCAGGCTGCCGAAGACCAGATCCGGCAAGATTCTCCGTGGCACCATGCGTTCTATCGCTAATAGTAAAGATTACAATATGCCGTCAACTATTGATGATCCTGTGATTCTTGATGAGATTACAGAGACCTTAAAAGGTATGGGGTATGGTAAGGAATAAGTGATCTGATGTTTGCGCAGCTATCGTTTCGGTAGCTGCGTTTTTGTTTAATTTTTACGAAGGGAGCCGGGCACCATATGTTCGGCTTCGGTTATGGGAATTTTTTATGAAGATTCATGAATACCAGGCAAAAGAACTTTTTCGCAAATATCATGTACCGACTCCTGAAGGAGGAGTGAGTGATTCGGTAGCTGGAATAAAAGATATTGCTGCAGATCTCGGATTGCCGGTCGCGGTAAAGGCGCAGATTCATGCCGGTGGGCGAGGAAAGGGTGGCGGTGTAAAGCTGGCCACGACTGATGAAGAAGTAACGGCTGCAGCAGATGCCATCTTAGGGATGACCCTCGTCACCAAACAGACGGGTTCTGAGGGGAGAGTTGTAAAAAAAGTCCTGGTAGAGAAAGGGGTTGGAATTCAAAAAGAGCTGTACCTCTCAATAATCCCTGACCGTGAAACTGCCTGTATCACTATTGTGGCAAGTCAGGATGGTGGTATGGATATTGAGGAGGTTGCTGAGAAGTCGCCGGAGAGAATTATTAAGGTACCTGTTAATCCGGTTACTGGTATTCAAGGCTACCATTTGCGGCAGGTGATGTTTGGTCTTGAACTGGAGAAACCGTTGATGAAGGAGTTTTCAGGGATTCTCAGGAATCTCTATAACCTCTTTGTCGAATATGATTGTTCGATGGTTGAAATCAATCCCCTCATTGTTACTGATGATAATGCGATTATGGCATTGGATGCAAAGATGGATATCGATTCCAATGCACTTTTCAGGCATCCTGATGTTGTTGAAATGCATGATCCCAATGAGGACGATCCGACTGAAGCGGAAGCAGCGAAATTTGGGCTCAACTATATAAACCTGGACGGTAATGTCGGTAATATGGTGAATGGGGCGGGACTTGCAATGGCAACTATGGATATCATCCAACAGGCAGGAGCTGAACCTGCGAATTTTCTTGATGTTGGTGGTGGTGCCAATGCAGAGATGGTTGAAAATGGATTTCGTCTAATTTTGAGTGATTCCAAGGTAAAGGGAATCCTGATAAATATTTTTGGTGGCATTCTCAGGTGTGATGTCCTGGCTCAGGGTGTTGTCCAGGCGGCGAAAAAAGTGAAGTTGTCGCTTCCTGTGGTGGTTCGGATGGAAGGTACAAATGTTGAAGAGGGAAGAAGGATCTTAGCCGAATCCGGTCTGGAGCTGATTAATGCAAGGGATCTTGCAGATGCTGCTAATAAAGTTGCCGGGATTGTAGCTTAGATCAAGCGCAATTGAGGGCTGCAAGGTATCCTCAAACAAGATTTATGCACAACTATTTTTAAAGGATTAAAATGAGTATTTTAGTTAATTCCCAAACTCGTGTCTTGGTTCAGGGTATTACAGGAAAAGAGGGACAATTTCATACCCAGCAATGTATTGAAT
>MAXH01000044.1 GCA_001750925.1 Desulfobulbaceae bacterium S3730MH12 | reverse complement strand
TGCCGGTCGGAAGATTAAAGAAAGTGTAATGGGTAGTGAAATAATTGAACATCCTTTTGAGTCTGATTTAGGTTACCTTTATGGAACAATTTTCATTGGTCCTCCGGAAAACAAAGAAAATCATAGCCGGAATGTATGCATATTTGCAGAAGGGCAGGTGGACAGGTCGGCTACCGGCACCGGCGTCAGCGCAAGGGCAGCTATTCATGCAGTCAGGGATGGATTGGCACTTCATCAGCCCATTACAATTGAAAGTATATTGGGAACAACTATGACTGTAGAGGTTGCGCAAAAAACAACTTTTGGCCCACATGATGCTGTTATCCCAAAAGTTACAGGGACCGCATCTATTACCGGAGAAAACCGCCTCTATATTGATCCCACTGACGAACTAAGGGATGGTTTCATCTTCCGTTAATTTCAGACTACCAGACAAAAATGAAGCATCCCAGTATTTTCAATGATGTCATCGGTCCCATCATGCGTGGGCCCTCAAGTTCTCACTGTGCCGGGGCTCTTCGTATCGGACGCCTGGCCAGGGAGTTAATGCATGGAGCCCGATTTGTGGATGTGCTGGTAGAATTCGATAAAGATGGAGCCCTTGCCACCACTCACACAACACAGGGATCCGATATGGGGCTTGCCGGGGGACTTCTTGGCTGGGACACCATGGATCCGAGGTTGGCTGATGCAGAAAAAACGCTATTCGATAAGGGTGTCAAAATCACCTATACTATTGACCACTATGATATGGCCCACCCTAACACCTATCAGATAACACTAAGCACTCCTGGTGAAAAGCATCTGATCAGAGCTATTTCTTCGGGCGGCGGGATGGTGGAAATTATCTCCATAGATGGAGTCGAAGTTTCAATTAATGGTGATTTTTTCGAAACGCTGGTATTTGGGATGTCTGTCGAAATTTTCCCTCACATATCTTCACTTTTAACGACTCCGGATTTTATTAACGTTCTGGAATTGAGGGATGGAGTATGCATTCAAATTAAAACACAAAAGTCACTCTCAGAAGATATGGTCAGTATGATTGCTGCTATGGACAATGTTACTATGGTTAGGCAGCTTTCGCCGGTACTGCCTGTGCTGTCGCGCAGGGATATTTCTGTACCGTTCTCGTCCTATCGGGAAATGCTCGACTATAACGTTGATAAGAAACTTGCTTTGTCGGAACTTGCCATTCATTATGAGAGTCAGCGTGGAGGATTTGAGCGAACGGAAGTTATAAAAAAAATGGAAGAGATCGTCGATATCCTCATTCAATCTATTCAGACCGGTCTTAAGGGCACTGAGTATGATGCGCGGATTCTTGGCTGCCAGTCCAGAGGATTTGCCGATGCTATGGAATCCGGCTCGCTTCTTGGTTCTACTGTACTCAACACGATGACTCTCTATATCTCTTCGCTGATGGAAATGAAGAGTTCCATGGGCTTGATTGTGGCAGCCCCCACGGCCGGATCCTGTGCGGGTTTGCCCGGTGCCGTTCTCGGTGCGGTCGACTCACTTGATCTCTCAAAAGAAGATGCGGTAAAGGGGATGCTTGCTGCCGGTATGATCGGTGTACTTATAGCAGTAGATTCGACGTTTGCCGCTGAAGTGTGCGGCTGTCAGGCGGAATGTGGTTCAGCCTCGGGGATGGCTGCTGCAGCATTGGCTGAAATGGGCGGGGGCTCGGCTGCACAATCATTTACCGCAGCATCCATGGCACTGCAGAATATTCTTGGCATGATATGCGACCCTGTAGCCAATCGGGTTGAGGTTCCATGTTTGACAAAAAATGCAATGGCGGCTGCAAATGCTCTTACATGTGCAAATATGGCCCTCGCAGGATACGATCCAGTTGTACCCCTTGATGAAGTTATTGAGACTATGGATTCTGTCGGTAAAAGTATCGCGCCTGAACTCAGGTGTACTGCTCTCGGCGGACTCTCTATTACAAAATCTGCAAAGGTGATCGAGAAACGTTTCGAAACCGGCGCATCAACAAGCGAGACATAAAATGCTTTATCTGAACAGTCAGGCAATTACTACGGCAGTTACCTGCGACGAAATGATGGACGCTGTCGAGCAGGCAATGGCAGTTTACGAGGACAAGGCCTATACCATGCCTGAGCGTATGAATGTGCCGTGCGGCGATGGAAATATACTCCTGCTAATGCCTTGTATAGCTGGTGATTACATGGTTACAAAGATGCTGACTCTCTACCCTGGCAACCGTGCGGTTGAAAAACCGGTGATCCAGGCAACTGTAATGCTTGCCGACAGCAAGACAGGAACTCCACTTGCTATTATAGATGGTGGAGCCATTACTGCCATGAGAACAGGTGCGGTGAGTGGTTCAAGTATAAGGCATCTCGCAAAAGCAGAGGCGAACTCCGTAGGCCTTGTAGGCTGTGGTGTACAGGGATTTTACCAGCTCAAATATGCCTGCGCCGCGAGGAATATACGGAAAATCTCACTTTTTGATATGAACTTGGAAAATACAGCGTTTCTGTCAGAAAAGTTAGGGTCTGATTATGCGGATATTGAAATCAATATAGCGGAAACAACGGAAGACCTTATTAACGCATCAGATATTATAATAACAGCGACAACTGCCAGAAAACCAGTGCTACCTGACATCCCGGAGCTGTTCCAGGGTAAACACTTTGTTGCTGTAGGTTCCTTTGAGCCTGATGTTCGTGAATATCCCGATGCACTGTTCAGACAGAGTTCCCGGGTCTGGGTTGATATCGATTATGCCAAAGAAGAATCCGGAGAAATTCTTATACCACTTAAAGAGGGAATTCTAAAAGAAGAACAGATCATTACCCTTGGTCAGTTTATTCGATCAGGTGACAAACCTGACAGGGGAGAAACCGGAACCACATTCTTTAAAACGGTTGGCATGGCTCTCTTTGACCTTGCAGCCGCACAGTTGATATATGAATCTGCAAAAGATCGAGGAACAGGCCGGCTACTTGAGTAGAAGGACCACCCAATATCGTAGTGGTATATCACTACTGATCTGATTTCAATACTGAGAGAAAGGCATTCTGCGGGATATCCACATTACCGACTGTTTTCATACGTTTTTTTCCTGCCTTCTGTTTTTCAAGAAGTTTTCTCTTTCTGGTGATATCTCCGCCATAGCACTTAGCCGTAACATCTTTTCTCATGGCTGAGACATTGGTTCGGGCTATGATGGTGCCGCCAATAGCCGCCTGAATTGCAATTTTGAACAT
>MAXH01000043.1 GCA_001750925.1 Desulfobulbaceae bacterium S3730MH12 | reverse complement strand
GGATCATTTTCACCATGTACGGCAATAAGGGTCGGTACACCGAAGCCACGTTTATACTCCTCTCTCACCTCTGTTCCAGGTGATTTAGGTGCCACCATTATAACAGTGAGATCATCACGGATCTGCATACCTTCCTCAACAATATTGAAGCCATGGGAATAGGAAAGGCATGCCCCCTGTTTCATTAAAGGCATTACAGCGGAAACAACGTTGGTGTGCTGTTTGTCGGGGGTGAGATTGATCACCAGGTCTGCACCGGGGATAAGCTCTTCATGGGTACCGACAACAAAATCATTTTCCGTACCGTTTTTCCACGACTGCCGTTTTTCCGAAATTGCCGACTCCCGCAATGCGTATGAAACATCCAGACCACTGTCTCGAAGATTCAGTCCCTGGTTCAACCCTTGAGCACCGCAGCCCACTATAACGATTTTTTTGCCTTTTAAGGCCTCTACACCGTCAAACTCTGAGGAATCCATCAAACGACATTGTGAAAGCTCTTCGATCTGGCGACGCAGTGACAGCGTATTAAAATAATTGGTACCCATTTTTTATCCTCTTGGTTTTGGACTATTTTTGTAATTTATTTAGTGCCTTATATTTTTTCCTTGTTTTTAACAAGAAAAATATTTGGTGAAACCACCTACACCCCACAAAGGGATATTTATACCTCTTGTAGAGGAGTGCTGAACTGAGTCCCTTTTACCGGGGTTAGTAGCTTTTGCAGTTCTCTCTCTCATCCACCGCCCAGTGTCATTCTGGGAAGCCAGAGGATGATGTCGGGAAAGAAAACACATAAAAAGACCGCAATCGCCTGGAGTATCACGAAAGGTATGACTCCGCGATAGATGTCCCAAGTGGAAACCTCGGGCGGTGCCGCTCCCTTTACGAAGAAAATAGCATAGGCAAAAGGCGGTGTCAGAAAAGACATCTGCAGGTTGAGGCAAACCAGAATTCCGAACCAGAGTGGATCAAATCCCAGGTTGGTGGCTACCGGCAGGAAGATAGGTACGACTACATAGAGCAGTCCCTGCCAGGAAATAAAAAACCCCATGATGAACAGGATGAACATCATCACAAACAGGACGAACCACTTGCCCAGGGGCAATCCCATTAAAATAGACTTGATCAACGCTCCGCCGCCGAGAAATAAAAATACGGAATTAAAAATAGACGCACCGAGGATGATGAAAAAGACCATGGCCGTAACGATCAGGGTTGTGTCGGCGGCTTCTTTGATGTTGGTGTAGGTCAGCTTGCGGTAGCCGGCGGCGATGATCAGGGCACACAGGGCACCTACACCCGAGGCTTCGGTGGGAGAGGCGATGCCGCCGATGATGGAGCCCAGTACGGCGATGATCAAAAACAGCGTGGGCAGCATGAGGATGGCGGTCCTGACCCATAGTTTGACCCCTTTGACCCTTCTTTTGTCCTCGGAGATAGCGGGGGCCATGGTCGGTATGAGCCAGGAACTGATACCGATATAGAGAATGTACAGACCGGCCAGCAGCAACCCGGGAAACAGGGCGGCGGCAAACAGCTTGGCCACAGAAAGACTGGCCATAGGGCCGTACATCACCAGCATGACGCTGGGTGGAATGAGGATTCCGAGACTCCCCCCGGCACAGACAACGCCGGTGGCAAGCCCCTTGTCGTATTTTCTCTTCAGCATGGAAGGAACGGCCAGGAGCGTCATGGTGGTTACTGTGGCCGCGATGACCCCGGTGCAGGAGGCAAAAATGGTACAGGTGATGATAGTGGCAAAGGCCAGACCACCACGGATCGAACCGAACAACTCGTAGAGTCCCTGGTAGACTTGCTCGGCCACCTCACTCTTTTCCAGGATGGATCCCATGAAGACGAAAAGCGGCACGGCTAT
This sequence comes from Desulfobulbaceae bacterium S3730MH12, assembly GCA_001750925.1. Lineage (GTDB taxonomy): Bacteria > Desulfobacterota > Desulfobulbia > Desulfobulbales > Desulfocapsaceae > Desulfomarina. Next base: position 9,597 of record MAXH01000043.1, on the reverse strand, counting down.
GAGGATTTCACTCTCCATGGTGCCGTATATCTTCAGCATGGCCATGGGCATGATAGCAGGTCCCACAAAAATCAGGCCGAAGACAGTCGCCAGAAAGATTAGAGCAAAGGCCAGGTGAACTCCGCAGATGACCATGCCAAGGAGCAGTACCAGCATGCCTATGGCAGCCATTTGATCCGGACTCATTTACGCGTTTCCTTTTCGAAGAGTATTGATATTGCGCAGGATTTCGGCCAGACATTGCAGGGCCAGAAGGAAAAACCCGATAGGGATTAGGCTCTTGCTGGGGCCCGCCGGAAAGAACCAGTTTGTGGTGGACAGTTTTTCCGCGTGCATCCAGGCATCGGCTGCGAAGACCAGGCCTGCCCAGGTGAACAGAACCATGGGTGGCAGGATGACAATCACGTAAATGAAGATATCGTAGATCAGCTTAGTTCTCTCGGAGAGGGTTTCATAAATTATATCGATGCGGATATGGCCCTTGCGCAGGAGCGTGAATGCGCCGCCGATCATGAACTGTGCCGCAAAGAGCATCCAGCAGACGTCATAGCCCCAGACCGTGGGTGCATTCAACACATACCGTTTGAACACTTCATGGACCACCACGAGCATGAGCGGTATCACCAGCCAGGCGGAAAACGCTCCTGTATATATACTGATTTTGTCAACGAATTTGGTAAAGCCCATGACTGCTTCTCCTACTAAATAGTGCCTGAACGGAAACTACCCTTTCTTAGGTTTGTACGGGCTAAAAATCATTCTCTATGAACATGATATGTAAAAAAGCTGTTAGCCGTTAATAGCTAACAGCTAACAGCTAATCGCTAACAGCTTCATTCAGTCAATGATAGAATATCTCAATCAAACGTGGTCAACTCAGCGTAGGGCTTATACTTCTTGATAAAAGCCTTCTGAGATTCCCAGACCTTTTTGAAGTAGGGATCCTTTTGAGCTTTTTCTTCGAGGATCTCAAAGGCGAGTTTACGAGCTTTCAACTGTTCCTCTTTGGGCAGTTTGGTGGTGATTGTGCCGTATTCTTCGATCTTGGTGTTAAATTCCATGGAACTCTGCCAGAAATCTGCATATCCCTGGAAGGTGGCTGCCATGGCCGCCTTTTCCACGATGGCTTTCAGGTCGTCTGGCAGGGCGTTAAAGGATTTGGGCTTGACCAGCAGTTGGAAAATATTGTTAGACATATGGAGCGGTGGACCGAAACGGTATTTGCAGACCTCGTGCAGACCCAATGTATAGTCTAAGGAAGCATCGAGGATCTCACTGGCATCGATCATGCCACGCTGCAACGCAGGCACTACCTCTCCGGCCGGCAGCAGGACTACTGAGGCACCCAGTTTTTCCCATAGATCCATACTCAAGCCGGCCGCTCGGATCTTGATACCCTTGATGTCAGCCAGAGAATTAATGGGCTTTTTGGACCAGAGTTCCTCAGGTGGAGTTAAGCCCAGCGGAAAAACGACCACCTCGTCGCCGTACATTTCCTGCTCCAGCTGCAAGCCGCCACCGCCGTAGAGCCATAGAATCAGGTCGTTGAATTGGAAGACGCCGCCGGGCAGGGTATAGAACAGGTCACCAGCCGGGTATCGTCCCTTCTGGTAGGCAGGAGTGTTGAGTCCGAAGTCAAGCAGGCCGTCCCGCACAGCGTCATAGACTTTGCTGCCGGGAACGATCTCACCAACATCGTGGAGGGTGATCTTCAGTCTGCCGCCACTCATCTGTTCCACAAAATTCTTCCACAGCGTGATGGTATGCTTGCCCAGGGGTGAAGCGACGGGGAAGCAGCTCTGACCTTTCCAGGTGATGGTTTTTTCAGCGGCAAAACTGAGGGATGAAAATGTGACGAATGTAAATGCGAAGGCAGCTACAATCATAGTGACAAACGTAATTCTTTTTTTGAACATTTTACTTCCTCCTTTGATAAGTTCCAAAAATTTAGGAATCTTTCCCGATTCCTAAAATTTGCTTTCAGGAGTCGCCAAGCTATTTAGTTTCAGCATGATCTCCTGCCAGCAATGCACCCAGTATCAGAATATCTATACCTTGAGGCTACCTTGAGTCAATTCGTCAATACCAATCTTTCCAGGTACCACTCAATTAACAACACGTATTTGAACATTTTATTTTCTCTTAGATGACAATATTTTTTTATTTCTGTCCAGGTAAAATTCAAAAACACCTATTACTGTGTAAAATGAGTGTTTCCATTAAAAATGTTTGGGTGTATCTTTTTTCATTGGGGTTAGTTTGGTATTGGTCTTTTAACTCCCCTGAAATGCATTCACAGCGGTGACACAGCTTCGCTGTTACAAGGGAATATGCTGTTGTCTCTTCAAGTTTGTGCACGTAAAATTCCCACTGCGATACCCTCTATTTTTTCTTGACTCACGGGGTGTCTACATCTATCTTGGAGGGTCAATCAATGTATATTGAACGGTTACCAATTCATCTGGGCAAAAGGAGCGTCAGTTGGCTGGCACAACAACGATTATCAAGCAATCCGGGAACCGAAAGATAGTCGTCGCTGATTCGGTTACAGCCGCCACTGATGAAAACAGAGGTGATATTTTAGTTTGTGGGTCCCACTGCGGAGCCAATGTCGGCCAGATTGCAGTTGCAGGTAAAATCGGTGCGATGATAGGAAACGATGCCGGCATGGGCAGAAACAATGCCGGTGTTTCGGGCTTTGACATATGTGACGTTCACGGTATACCTGTCGCAGCCGTTGCCTCCATGTCGGCGATGATCGGCTCCGGTGTGAGTACTTACGAAGAGGGCACAGTGTCCGCGGTTAACATCCTAGCCGCCAAACTCGGTGTTTCCAAGGGCATGTCCGCTAAAAACGCAGCCGCGATATTTCTGGAGACACTTGTAAAAAAAATATCGTGACAGATCGGCTGGAGACCACAGTTATCCCGGTCAGAAAAGGGGAAAACACCTATGGACCAACAATTTTTACTTTCAAAGAGATACGGCGTCGTGACAGGCGCTGCCAGCGGTATCGGGCGGGCAACAGCATTGCATCTTGCCGAAATAGGCGCGACCCTCACCCTGATCGATCTGGATGCAGAGGGGCTTACCAGCGTGGCAGTTCAAATCGAAGCAGCAGGTAGAACCACACCGCACATCGTCGTGACGGACATCTGTGATGAAACTGAAGTCAAAATTGCTGTTCAAGCTGCCTTTACCCATTTGGGCAGTATTGACTTTTTGGTAAATTGTGCTGGTATCCTCAGGCGCACCTCCTTTCTTGAGATTGAAACCGAGGAATGGGACCTGGTTATGAACATCAATCTGCGGGCACAATACATCTTCTGCCGTGAGGTTTTACGACATATGAAAGACAGCGGTCGTGGCGTCATTGTCAATGTCGCTTCTCTTGCCGGTCGCACCAGCAGCGTGCTTGGAGGAGCCCACTACACCACGGCCAAGCACGCACTGGTTGGACTTTCCCGCCATCTGGCGCGCGAGTTTGCTCCCCACGGTATTCGCGTAAACGCCTTTTGCCCCGGTGCCACGCTGACACCCATGGTACAGACGACGACATCTCAAGAGGAAATTGATCATGTGACCGCAGTCACTCCCAGGGGGTGCATGGCTGATCCCATGGAACAGGCCCATGTTATCGGATTTCTGGTGAGCGATGCGTCGGCAAATATAATCGGTGCCTGTATTGATTCCAACGGGGGAGCATTGATGGTGTGACCGAGGGACCAGTAGTGTTGTGTCAACCCTCGCCGGATTCTAGAAGATTGTTTGAAGGAAAGACTGATTCAAAAAACAAGGAGACGATTATGGCTGAAGATGCCAATATGCTCTTGGAGCTATATGAACGCATGATCACTGTTCGCACGTTTGAGACAGTGGCCGGAGAGTATTTTGCCGCCGGTGAAATACCTGGTTTTATCCACCTGTCTATCGGCCAGGAAGCTAGCAGCGTAGGTGTCTGCTCCTGCCTGCGACCGGATGACTATGTGATCACCAACCATCGGGGCCATGGCCATATGATCGCAAAAGGCGCCGATATAAAGAGGATGACTGCCGAATTGTTTGGCAAAAAAACCGGTTACTGCAAGGGTAAAGGAGGCTCCATGCATATTGCCGATTTCTCCATCGGTATCCTGGGTGCAAATGGAGTTGTGGCCGGCGGTCTGCCCATTATTGCCGGAGCTGGATTTTCCATAAAAATGCGCAAAACAGACCAAGTGGCAGTCTGTTTTTTTGGTGACGGTGCCGCCAACCGCGGCACCGTCCATGAAGTCATGAATCTGGCCTCGGTGTGGAAACTGCCGATCATCTTCGCCCTGGAGAATAACCAGTGGGCCTCCACTACGCCTCAGGAAAAGTCAAGCGCGGTGGAAGAGATCAGTTGCCGGGCGGCTGGCTATAACATGCCCGGTGTTGCTGTAGACGGCAACGATCTTTTCGAGGTCAGGAACGCAACCTTGGAAGCAATAGAACGTGCACGCAGCGGCAAGGGGCCCACATTGATTGAAAACAAGACTTATCGTATTAGCGGTCACTTCGAAGGCGATCCGCAAAAGTATCGAACTCAGGCGGAAATTGCACCGTGGAAGGAAAAAAACGATCCGATCAGGCGACTGCATGATTATCTGGTGACCAGCGGGGTTTTGGACGAAAAAATGAACCTCAAGATTTGGGAAGGTGCGGCCGCAGTGCTTGAAGATGCCGTCGCCTTTGCAAAAGAAAGCCCCTTTCCCGAGCCGGAAGAGGCCCTGGAAGATCTCTTTGTGACTCAATAGAATATTAAGGAAAGACTAACCATGACTGAAAGAATTCTGAGTGCCTCCGCCGCCCTTGCCGAGGCACTCCATGAAGAGATGCAAAGAGATGAAACTGTATTCATTCTGGGTGAAGATTTGACAGCCCATGCCGGTATTTTCGGTCAGTTCGAAGGTCTCCCTGAAAACTTTCCGGGGCGGATTATCGATACCCCCATCAGTGAAGCTGCAATTGTAGGAGTTGGCGTAGGATCTGCGCTAACCGATATGCGGCCCATCGTTGATCTGCATTTTTCTGATTTTGTCACCTGCTGCATGGATGAACTGGTTAATCAAGCCGCCAAAATCCGCTACATGTTCGGCGGCCAGGTAAAATTACCGCTGGTGGTGTGGTGTCCTGACGGTGCCGGTATCAGGGCCGCGGCCCAACATTCCCAGTCCCTTGAAGCCTGGTTTGTACACGTACCTGGGCTCAAGGTGGTAGTTCCCAGTGAGCCGTCAGATGTCAAAGGGTTGATCAAATCAGCCATCCGTGATGACAATCCGGTGATGTTTTTTCAGAATAAAAGCCTCTTTTCCAAGCAGGGAGTGGTACCAGAAGAAGATTATCTGATTCCCCTCGGTAAGGCCGCCGTCAAACGCCAGGGTAAAGATGTTACCCTGATATGCTACGGTTCAGGCTATTACCTTTGCAAAGAAGCAGCGGATATACTGGCTGAGCAGGGTATCGAAGCCGAAATTGTCGATTTGAGAACCCTTAAACCCCTGGATATGGATACCGTGACAGTCTCCATCAAAAAGACGGGCCGTGCGGTTACTGTTCACGAAGCCTGCCTGACCGGCGGTTTTGGGGCCGAGCTCTGTGCCCGCATACAGGAACAACTCTTTGATCACCTCAAAGGGCCGATCAAACGTGTTGCCGCCAGGGACGTGCCCATGCCTTTTTCACCTGGCATGGAGGATTTCTGTCTGCCAAAAGTTACTGATGTAGTTATGGCTGCACACTCAATCGTCTCCAGAAAATAAAGCTCCAGCGGCTCCTAGGAGGCTGTCCGAGAATACATTTTTCCCCAACTCTTCGTTATTTCCATAAAAATAATGCTCGTAATATTAATTATATGACTGTGCTTATTTTTTTGAAAAGCCTTGATTTGAGATCCGATTTTTGCAAATATCATGGCAGGTGCCCTGGCGGCTACAGGAGAACTACCCCTGGACAGGGAAACTTTTCAACACAGCATTACTTCAAAATTCAGTGCCGACAAAGTAAAACTGAATCTTGAGGCCTTTGACCTGGGAGCCGGGATGATCACTTGAAGCCATTTGGCTACAAGAGATTTTTATGACACGTCTGGACAGTTACTGAGGAGTATTTTACCAAAGGTTGGCTTCATTTCAAATGATCAGGATCGGAGGCATTCGATGGTAAACATATTTTCAATATACCCTGACTTGAAGTTTGATTCTCACATTAAACTATAATCCAGACAGTCCAGAGTTGGAGAGGCTTCAAACCGAGGTTGCGATTTTGGAAATTTATCGAAAAACCCTAAGTTTGTTCCATCCGTGCAGCAAAAAAACCATCGATTGTTGGTGACGGATGAGGGCAGAAGAATTTGTCCTTTATAAACTGGTGTGCAGCTTTGGGTAGTTGCTCGGCGCAATTTGTAAGGGTTAAATCAGGGTGGGTTGAAAGAAATGTGTGTATGACATTCTGGTTTTCTTCAGGTTCGAGAGAACAGGTGGCATAGACAAGCACACCCTTTGGTCCGAGAAGTGGTTGTGCCTGATCAAGTAATTTCAGTTGCTCCTTTTGGTATCGTTGCAGATCCTGCTCTTTTCTGTTCCAGCGAATATCCGGATGACGCCCAATGACACCGGTACCAGAGCAGGGAGCATCGATAAGGATGCCGTCAAATTGTGTCGTGCATTTTACACCAAAGTCCTGGAGACTTCCTTCATAAATGGAGAGGTTACTTTCTGGGAAAAGGCGATTCTGGTTTTCCCGAAGCTTTTGCAACCGACTTCTCCCAGGTTCAACCGCGTATATCTTCAAATTACGACGTACTCCCAGCTGGAGCAGATGGTTGGTTTTGCCGCCAAGGCCGGCACAGCCGTCGAGATATATCCCCTCATGTCTGAAAGGGCCTAGCAGCAAGGTCGCCAGCTGTGCAGCTTCGTCTTGAATCTGAAAAAAACCCTGCTCGTATCCCGGAATCGATTGTATGGAGCCATGATAATCCGGCAATACGATGCTGTCTGGAGCATATCTTCCTGGTTGGTGGTTGATCTTGTGTTGTTCGAGTTGTCGGCATAAATTCGCCTTGGATATCCGACCACTGTTTACCCGCAGGGTAAGAAGGGGTTCTTTGCTGTTTTCCACGCAGATACGAGCTGTTTCCTCTCTACCAAAATGTTTTATCCATCTGCTGACCAGCCAATGGGGATGATTATAGACAGGATGGTCATCTTGTTCCATGGGGGCAATTTCAGTCAGGGATTTATTTTCTTTGCGACGGATAGTTTCACGTAAAACACCATTGACAAAGCCATGAAGCCTTTTGGGTACACCTTTTATTTTGCAGCTGTTTACTGCTTCATTAACTGCTGCTGAGTGAGGTATACCGTCAAGAAAGAATATCTGATAGAGACCGACTGCAAGTGACTGGTGAACAAAAGGGTGGAGTTTGCGGATCGGGGTTTTGCTCCTTTCCTGCAGAAGATAGTCTAAGAACTGACGTTGGCGTAGAACACCATAAATCAGGTTCATTGCCAGGTTACGTTCTTTTGAGGGGAGGTTGTATTTTTTTGTATTTTTATTAAACAGGATTTTAACCGAAGACCTGGACTGAAACAGGTTGCAGAGTGTTTCTGTGGCTACGAATCGTGCTGTATGGGCGGGTTTCTTTTGCAAAACGAATAAAACACAATAAGTTGAAGAGTAAGCAATGAATGGAAAAAGTATCGTACAAATAATGTAGCAGGAATTTATTCCATTGGAAATTATTTTTTCTTCTTGAACTCCAGCACCCTTTAGATGGACAAGCGGAACTATGGTTGGTATCTTCACTACATGCTGAATGGTTGCGTCATTAACAGTAAATTTATCCTTTATAACAAGCAAAGATGCGTATAAAAAATGCAGGCTGGATATTTCTGCTGATAACAGTTGTTTTTTTCGCCGGTTCTGTCGGGGCCACGACTAAAGACGGAGTAATAAAGCGGGGGTTCCTGCTGTGTGGTGTTTCCACTGGCACGGCCGGTTTTTCTATCGTTGATGAGCAGGGAAACTGGTCCGGGCTTGATGTGGATATATGCCGGGCTGTAGCTGCTGCGATCCTTGAAGATGCTGAGAAAGTAAAGTATCTGCCGCTTGCAGAAAAGGAGAGTTTTTCTGCCTTGCTTTCCGGGGGAGTGGATATTCTTTCAAGAAATGAAACCTGGACATTCAGCCGGGATGCAGCGCTGGCGGTTCATTTTACAGGAATAAGCTATTATGATGGTCAGGGATTGCTCGTTGCCGCGACACTCGGAGCCAACAGCATCTCTGATTTGAAAAAAGTAAGAGTCTGCAGCCAGGGTGGCTCTGCTATGGAGGAAAACCTGGACGATTATTTTGCACGGAATAAAATTGAGTTTAAAAATGTGATTTTTGAAACTTCAGATCTTGCAGTAAAAGGGTTTTCTGAGACCAAATGTGATCTGATCACCATGCAGCAGTCAATGCTGTATGGCGTGCGGCTCGGTTTGGCTGATCCCCAAAGTGCAGTGGTCTTGCCCGGTGTGATCTCCAAAGAACCATTGGGACCGGTCGTTCGTCATGGCGATGATACCTGGTTTGATATTGTTAAATGGACCCTCTATGCAATGATTACCGCAGAGGAACTCGGTATAAATTCGACCAATGTCGGTGAGATGATAATCAGCAACAACCTTGCTGTAAAAAGGCTGCTGGGGCAGGAAGGGAGTGTGGGCAAAGGGCTAGGCCTGAAAGATGACTGGGCGTATCAAATAATCAAGAAGGTGGGAAATTACGGCGAGGTTTTTGAGCGAAATTTTGGCTCTGAATCAGCACTGAATGTTGACCGGGGACTCAATAATCTCTGGAATCGTGGTGGATTGCAATATTCTCCGCCTTTGCGCTAGGAGGTTGTCCGAGAAGAAGTAATTGCTTAAAATAACCTTTTAAGATCCTCTTTTAAGATTTTGCCCATGGTGTTTCTGGGCAGTTTTTCAATAAATATGATTTCTTTCGGGCATTTCCAGTCATGGAGATGTTCCTTACAAATAGCCTTAACCGCACCGGATAGATCTCCTGATCCTGGAGTCTTCACTATGGCTGCTACAATTTTTTCTCCCCATTTTTCATCGAAAACACCTACAACCGATGACTCAACAACCTCATCAAGCCTGCTGATTACTGCCTCAATTTCATTTGGAGAAACATTTTCACCCCCTGTAATGATAATGTTTTTTAGCCGGTCGGTGAGATAATAATAGCCATCCCGGTCTTTTTTCCCCAGGTCGCCAGTCTTAAACCAGCTCTGTTCAAAGGCTTGATCTGTTTCTTCAGGTTTTTTCCAGTAACCGGGGGAAATGGAGTCGGATTTGAGCCAGAATTCCCCGATTTTACCTGGTTCTGTATCCAAAGAACTATCAGGATCTACAATTCTTACCTCAAGAGCTGGAAGAGCAATGCCGATGGATCCCGGTTTTTTTTCACCGTGCAGGGGATTTGAAAAATTCATGCCCGTTTCCGACATCCCTTCCCGCTCCACAACCTCCTTGCCGAAGGTTTGCTTAATCTTTTGAAAATCTTTAGCCAGTAATGGCGCGGATCCTG
>MAXH01000042.1 GCA_001750925.1 Desulfobulbaceae bacterium S3730MH12 | reverse complement strand
TGGTGAATTGTTTTTTGTTTAAGGACGCCGTTTCGACCGGGTCAGAAGAGTTGTTTTTCAAATACCAGGCCGCGGAGAAGATGGAAATGAGCAGAAAGGCGGCAAAAGCGGTGAAAAAGTATTTTATCCAGTGGCTGTTTGAGGGATGTTCGGAGGAATAGGGGTACCGGTCATGTATGGCGTCGAGGCCGGGAACTTCTCCCTCGTGTCTTTCCCTGTCTGATTTTTTCAGTGCATCTAGAATATATGACATGAAACTACTCTGTCCCTGGCAGTGTTTTTTTTAGTGCCTTACTCCATAAAAGCCGTGATAAAAAACAAGAGATAAGCGCAGACTTCGAAATCTAAAGTGCTATTTCATTCAATTGGTTAATCCCAGAAACAAGGCACTTATCCAGCGAGACTGAAATTTTTCCGACTAGTCGGGTGAGAGTCTTTTATATCTGATTGTTCCAGGTGATGTTTGTCTGCTGATAAGACTATTCCCGGAGTAGTTCTGTAACCTCTTTTAAATCGGTACCAAGTTGCAGTGGATTGATTTTAATTACACGTTGCTGAGACACCTTTTTTTCGTCATTTAAATCAGGATCTTTATCGGCAGCAGGTTGGCTTGTTTCCGGTTCGGATAATTGGGGAAAAGTTGTATTTCTGGTTGAAAAATATAGTCCAGCCGGCAGGCATACCCCGAGCAGGAAAACGAGCAGCGCGAGTGTAATTCGTCTGGCTGAAAAGAATGGCTGTTTCGATCCGGCAGTCACTTCCTGGGCTGCTTTTTTAATTATTTTTAAATCAACGCGGTCTTTGTGTTCGGCATAAGCTCCAAGGAGTGCTCGGTCACATAGCAGATTGATTGTTCGCGGGATACCTTTTGAAATTTTAATAATATGTCTGATTGCCTGCGGGGAAAACAGGGATCTGTCAGAGCCCCCTGCTATATAGATTCTGTGCCGGATATATCTTCTCACATCATCCGGCTTTAAGGGTTGTAGATGGTATCTGGAGGTGACCCGCTGATTTATTTGAGTGAGTTGCGGACTGCTGAGCATGTCCCGTAATTCCGGTTGTCCGAGAAGCACTATCTGCAGTAACTTATGGGTGTCGGTTTCAAGATTTGTGAGGAGTCGTAATTGTTCCAATATCTCCACATCAAGATTTTGGGCTTCATCAATTATCAGTACTGTACTTCTGCCTTTTGCATGCGCATCAAGCAGATAACGGTTCAGGTTGTCAACGCAGGTTTTGCTTGAAGGGGAATCTTGGGTGCCGGGAACGTCAAGTTCTTCACATATTGTTTTAAAGAGTTCAACAATTGTCAGTTTAGGGTTGAGAATTATCGCAATATCTGTTTTTTCTGGAAGTTGAGCGAGGAGACAGCGGCAGACTGTTGTTTTTCCTGTTCCCACATCTCCTGTCAGCAGTATCAGGCAGCCGTCATTGTGGATACCGTAGAGTAAATGAGCCAAAGCTTCACGGTGCAGTTCGCTCATATAGAGGTATCTGGGATCTGGAGCAATTGTAAAAGGCTTTTCCTTCAAGCCAAAATATCGAGTATACATAGGGTGTTGTGTTGTATCAGAAAAATGCAGAAAACAATTTCTACAATACTAATGTAATATAAGGTGAAAATAAAAACTTTACCATTTTTCTTTGGTACCTTGGAAATGATTTCGTAAAGGTACTTATCCCACTTGTCGGGTTTACTATTCCGGGAATAATTTTTGACGGATCAGGATATCTGTTATGCCAGTATATGAATATAAAGCCCTTGATAAAAAAGGAAAGAATATAAAGGGGATACTCGACGCCACCAGCGAATCGCAGGCGAGGTCGAAACTTCGCACTTCGGGGCAATACCTGGTTTCTATCAGGGAAAGCCGGAGCAGGTCAGGTCCGACTGGAAAAAAGGTGGGCGGGATTGGGCTCTTTGAACGTGTCAAGCCTGAAGAAATCAGTGTTATGACAAGGCAGTTAGCGACGCTTCTGGGGGCGGCTATCCCGCTTGTCCAGGCTCTTAATTCCCTTGTTGATCAGACCCGGAACTCTACTCTGAAAAAGGTAATTGCCCAGATCAAAGAGTCGGTAAACGAGGGGAATACTCTTACCCAGGCAATTGGAGAGCATCCAAAACTGTTCTCTTCTATTTATGTCAATATGGTAAGGGCCGGAGAAGCCTCCGGTTCTCTGGATGTTGTTCTTGAAAAGTTAGCTGATTTCGCAGAAAAACAGGAGGCTCTCAAGGGAAGATTACGGGCTGCTTTGATCTATCCTATTTTTATGGCATTTATCGGAACAGCAATTTTATTTGTTTTGATTACCTATATTGTTCCTAATATAACACAGGTTTTCAATGAAATGGATAAAGTATTGCCCGGGCCGACCCTTTTCCTTCTTGGCCTGAGTGATTTCCTTAAAAGATATTGGTGGGGGCTGTTGATTGGTGCTGCTGGTGCGGTTATCGGTATAAGATGGTTTGTGGAGAAACCGTATGGTCGCAATTTATGGGATCTGGTCAAGCTGAAGAGCCCGGTGATCGGCCCGGTAATCAGGAAAGTAATTCTGGCAAGATTTGCGTCGACTCTGGGGAGTTTGCTCGGCAGCGGTGTCGAGCTGATGACCGCAATGAAAATCGTTCGTACACTCGTTAATAATGTTCATGTTGGTCGGGTTATTGACGAAGCCATGGTTCAGATTCAAAAAGGGGAGAATATGGCCGATTCCCTCTCCTCATCCGAATGGTTTCCTCCCATGTTTGTTCAGATGATTGCTGTTGGTGAACAGAGCGGTAATCTGGAAGTGATGCTTAAAAAAGTGGCCAAGGCATACGAGAGGGAGGTGGAGACCGCAATAATGGGAATGACTTCATTGATAGAACCGATCATGATTGTGGCAATGGGCGCTGCTGTTGGTTTTGTGGTCCTCTCTATCCTGTTGCCAATTTTTGAGATGAATCAAATGATTGGATAAACGGGAGTGGCGCATGGTTTTTCTTGTTTTTCGAGGTTGACCGTTATTTCCTGTAGCTTTATTCCATTCTGCGGATAGATCAATGTTGGCGGTTTATGGATATTTGTGTATAGTTAACGCCAAGTTTAGAGGTGTGTCCGGGTACCGTTTGACTCTCCCTGGCTCTTTGGGAAATTTGATTTAACAGTGTATAAATTTTTTCGCGATTATTAACTGGAATTTTTATTTTTGATAGCGTGGAATTGAGGTTAAATATGAGAAGTACGCAATTGATGAACCGGTGGTTTTGGTTTGTTCTACTTTGTTTTTTTATGTCTGCAGTTCCCGCCTTCGGCGTTGATAAGATCGATACCGAATTTGGCACTAATGGTTTTGCTGTTAAAGATTTCGGCTTGGGGGACGACGAGGCGCTTGCACTTGCTGTTCAGCCGGATGGCAAGTTCCTTGTAGCCGGGTACACAAGTAATGGCGCTGTGATGAATATGGCAGTGGCACGTTACCTGCCCGAAGGAATTCTCGATATTAGTTTCAATTATGATGGCGTGTTTATTCTCAGTATGGGGTCGGGGGATAGTCTTGCCCGCGCCATAGTTGTACAGGATGACGGAACTATTGTTGTTGCCGGTTCTTCTTTTGATATCGAGCCCAGACTGGCAGTTATTACTCTTACTTCAGATGGCTATCTGGATATGGGTTTTGGCGATAACGGGCAGGTTGTTTTGCCGGTAGAAGATGAAGAGATCATTACCGCTGATATTAAAGTAGCTGATGATGGTTCAATTATCGTTGGAGCGACCATCGGGGATGGTGATTCCGGTCGTTATCCGCTATTTGCAAAAATCAGTTCTAATGGTGAATTTGACCGTGATTTTGGTGAAGAAGGTACTGTTCGGCATGAACAGGATTATGATATCGAAATACGTTCTCTCACCCTGGTGGATGGTGAAAAGCTTCTTGTCACGGGCTCCATTGAAAAGAATGAAATAATGCAGGCCGGTCTGTTACGGCGCAACAGTGATGGAACTCCGGACTTGACATTTGGTAGTCAAGGGGAACTTCTGCTGGAGATTGAAGGAAATGATTCAGTTGTCAATGATCTTTGGCTAGAGCCGGATGGCAGTGTCCTGATTGCGGGAGCTGTAAAAATTGGAGAGTTTCACCAGGCATTTGCTGCCCGTCTCGATACAGACGGGAGCCTGGATCATGATTTTGCAGGGAAGGGGCTGTTCAGGAGCAATCTTGAATATGAAAACGTAGCATATGGTATTACTGTTCAGCAGGATGGAACCATAGTGCTTGCAGGTTTTAGTTCGTCCGGCCAGGGAAAGGATATGATTGTCTGGAGTATACCGGATAATGATTGGCCTGTGAGTTCAGGTGAGGCTGAAGTGATACTGAACGCTGAGCAGCAGATTATACTGCGGGAATTATCGTTGACTGATACCAGTGCACAGATTCCCGGTATTGAAGATAGTGAACAGAGGGATCAGTTAGCAGAACTTGCTGTAACCAAGATTGTAACTGATATTGGCAGCGAAGATGATGTTGGCTATGCGGTGGCTGCACTGGATTCCGGGCAGGTACTTACTGCAGGGTCTTCCAGAAACGGTACTGATAAGGATTTTGTTCTTGTCAGGTACACAGGGGAGGACAGGAGTGCTGCTTCGGCAGCGGGCGATTCTGCGGGAGGTGTTACGTCGGAAGGGTACAGGGTGACAACCGGCCCGGTAGGTGATATTACACGGGTAAGTGCAGTAACCGGGGGAACTGTCTCAGATACCCGAACCCTGTCGTGCGAAACTTCGTGCACTGCTGAATGCAAGGAGAGTGCTACCCAGGCAAACTGTTATGCAAGCTGTCTAAGTGAGTGCCAGGCGAGGCCCACTGTTGTGCTCAGGGGGGTAGTTTACAGTGTATCCCAGAATCCGGTGTATGATGATGGAGGAGAGGAAATAGTAGTACCGGAACCTCTGGAGTCTCCGGACTCTCCTGACACGCCGGATTCATCCAGTGACTATTTTGTCAGTTCAGGGCAGACGGAAGACGGCAGTGAGGTCGGATCTTATGTGAGTAAACTCCTTGAGATTACTCCCGATACTACCTACTATGTCCGGGCATATGCGGTACTGTCCGATGATACGGTTATTTATGGTGATGAGAGAAGTTTTAAGACAGATGATGCCTGTTTTATTGCCACTGCAGCATATGGTACCAGTTTGGATCGTCATGTTGTACTTCTTCGCGAATTTCGGGATACTTATCTGGTACCAAGCAGTCTGGGCAGGAAATTTGTTGGTGTTTACTATCATTTTTCTCCCGCTATTGCCGATACTGTAAGTGAAAGCAGAGTGTTACGAGGTATGGTACAGGTTGCTTTGTGGCCATTGACGCTGTTTGCCCTGCTTATGCTCAAAACGACCCCGGCGATTAAATTTTCCGGAGTTCTGGTGATTCTGCTGGTCGCAGGTTTTTATCTGAGAAAGAAACAAATCGTTGCTGGAATGAAAAATCATGCAAAAAGGTTGCTGACAACAAGGCCAATGGGCGAAGCTGGCTTTACTCTTATAGAGCTCCTTGTGGTACTGGTCATTATCGGTATTCTGGCAGGCTATATCGGTCCCAAAATTATGGGGCATCCGGAAGAAGCAAAGAGAACAAAGGCCACAATACAGATTCAGGGTATAGAAACAGCACTGAAGATGTATAAACTCGATAATGGCAGCTATCCCTCAACTGAACAGGGGTTGCAGGCCCTGGTGGAGCCGCCTTCAGCAGGAACCTTGCCCGCAAAATGGCGGGAAGGCGGTTACCTGGAAAAGGGGAAGGTTCCATCCGATCCCTGGGGGAATGAATTCATCTATCTCAGTCCGGGGATTAACGGGGACTTTGACCTGAGTTCATATGCTATTGATGGAGAAGCCGGGGGAGAGGGTGACGCAAAGGATATTAATAGCTGGGAAATTGAATAATTTCCCGGTGGTAGTTCTCCTGTTGTATAACTCACCATTGGGTTTGCAACTATGGGGGCGTCGGCAACTGCGTGAGGAGGGTGTGGATGGACAACAGGGGCTTTACTCTTCTTGAACTCATTATCGTTTGTGTTCTTATCGGTATAATGCTGGTGGTCAGCGTACCAACTCTGCGAAATTCATTTATTGATGACCGGCTGAAGGCCACTTCCAGAAAAATAATTGGTTTTATCAATGGCGTACGTGAGTTGGCGGTTCGTGAGCAGCAATCATATTTTCTCTACTTTGATATGACAGAAGCTCGTATCTGGTATGAAAAAGATATGAAAGCTGAGGTGAAGGAAGAAAAGGAAGAGAAACAGGAATTAGATTTCCCGGCAGAAGTTAGAATATCTGAGATCTGGACAAAGTCAGAGGGTGAATATTCTGATAACCAGAACCGGATATGGATCAGCCCCAAAGGATATATGGATCAGACCATATTGCATCTGGCTGATGAAACCAGTGTCATTAGTCTGCACTTCTCTCCGTTCCTTGAGAGTGTCACAATTTATGACAAATATACATCTGCACAATAGGTGGGATAGTTGCCTCGCCTGATCATAAATAAAAATCCTCATAGATCGACTAACTCATGAAAGAGAGTTGTTTGAGAATTTTGTCAAAAATAGCTTATCCCTTCACTCGTCTGCGTGACTTTGAAGCATTCACATTACTTGAAGTGATGATAGCCGTAGCGATTATGGCCATTGCTCTTACGACCCTTTTTGGTTCTCAGTCAAGAAGTCTCTCCTATGCAACTGAGGCTCATTTCCATATTGTGGCACCAGCCCTTGCCGCTGCAAAACTGGCCGAGGTTCAGAGCGGGGTGAGAGAATTAGTCAGTGATAATGGTGATTTTGGTGATGATTTCCCCGGTTATGTCTGGCAGTTGGAGGTCGAGGATGCCGGTCTTGAGGAGATTGAAGCTCTTGCGGAACTTGAAGGGGGAATACAGCAAGTTGATCTCAAAGTAGAATGGAGTGACTCGCCGTATAGCTACTCCTTAAGATATTATGAATACCATATTGAATGATGGGAAGGGGTTTACCCTTGTAGAACTATTGCTGGCAATTTTTATCTTCAGTGTTGTTATTTCTACTGTATATGGGTCATATCGCGCCACTTTTCATGTGGTCAACAGTACCGAAAAAAAGATGGCAATTGCTGGAAAAGCACATGTTGTACTTGAGCGAATTGTAGACGACCTCTCCTCACTGGTTCAGGGAAGGGAAGGATTTCTCATCGGCAAACAGGAGGAGAATTCAAATATGCGGGGAGACACCCTCACCTTTGTCTCTGCCGTACATATCGGGCTCACAAAAGGTGATGATCTTGCCGGATATTCAACAATTCAATATTCTGCTGAGACAGATGAGAATACCGGGCTTTTGAACTTGTATCGCTCGGGCAGCTCTCTTTTGCCCGGAATACAGGAGAGTGACACTGAAACAGGAAAATACCTGCTCTGCGATGGGTTGAAAGAGGTTCGGTTTTCTTATTTTGGTGATGGAGCAGCTGAGAGTGAAGAGTGGCAGAGTGAAGAAGAGGAATCAGAGGATAGAAGCCACAATTTTCCTGTGATGGTAACGGTGGTTTTGCAGTTTGCCGATTCATCTGAGAGTGAACAGGTCTCAACTTTTACGACATCTGTGGCTTTGCCAAGAATAAATGGGTAGGATGGTGTGGATAAGTTGTCTGGTGAAGTAAAAACTATTCTGTCGGATCAACAGGGAATGGCACTGCTTATTACGGTTATGACTGTAAGTCTACTCATAGCTGTAACAGTAATGTTTCACCGGAAGAGTTGGCACAGCTACCTTGTCGCCAATAATTTTAAGATTGATACCCAGCTGAAGGCCATGGGGGAGTCAGGAATTAATATTGGCCTGGCTTTTCTGCAGCAGGATTTAAACAAGAACAGCTATGATTCACTTTTTGACGATTGGGCTGCTCTTACTAAAGATGATCTTGGAGCTTTTTTCGGTGCCGGGCATCTGGAGTTGGAGATATTTGATTTGTCGGGCAGGTTGCAGATTAACAGCCTGGTGCAGACATCACCTCAAGGACAGGGAAATGAGGGCAATGAAGGGAATCAGGGAGATAATAATACCGAAAATGAGATTCGGGATATACTAGTTCGATTGCTGCTCTCCCCCATGTTTGTCACTGAAGAAGAATCTGAAGCTTTCCAGATTGTAGATGCTTTGGTAGACTGGATAGATGAAGATGAGCGAGAATCTGATAATGGTGCTGAGTCGAGCTATTACCAGGCACTGGAAAACCCTTATGGGTGTAGAAATGGTCCGGTGTTGTACATTGAAGAATTATTGCTTGTAAAAGGAATTACCCCGTTGCTGCTTTTTGGAGAAGGAGAAAAAAAAGGGCTCGTGGATTATATTACCGTTTATGGTGATGATGGGAAAATAAATATCAATACGGCGGATAGTCTGCTGATAAATAGCCTGGATCCATTGATAGGTGATGAACTTGTTGAAAGACTGATCACTTTCAGAAAAGATGAAGAAAACAGAGAACAGCTGGTAAGCCCTGTATGGTACTCCAGTATCGGTTCCTGGCCTGGAGATATTGTTTTGAATGAAAATCTGCTCACTACCCAAAGTAGATATTTTCTCATTCAATCAACAGCAGTATCTGATTTGCACTTCCGCCGAGTGACAGCTGTTGTCAATCGTGTCGATAAGAAAACAGTAAAGGTGCTCAGCAAAAAGGTGAAGTAGAGGATGGCTGATACCATTTTTTGTCTTGATATTGCAGATGATGCTGTAACCGGTGTCCTGGTGGACAAGAGTTCAAAGGCTACTGTTGTCACAGGGTGTGGTCACGCTGAACTGAGGGGGATGCCCCTGGATGATGGTGTTGCTCAGGTTTGTCAACAGGCGGGATTTACCGGGGGGGCATGTAGACTCTCTTTAGGCATTGACTTTTTTTCCATTAGGAACCTGTCTCTACCATTTTCCGATCAGAAAAAAATCTCTCAGATCCTCCCCTTTGAACTTGAGAATATCTCAGCTGCAGAAATTGGCACATCTCTTGTCGACTTTCTCATCTCCGGAACATACCAGAAAGGAACCCGGATCGTTTCAGCATCGATAGAAAAAGAGTCTTTGACCACCCTCCTTTCAACTCTTGAAAATATGGGTATTGATCCCGATACTGTTGAGATAAGAGGTGTCAGGATTGCGGTTCGCATTGCAGATGCCCTGGCAGAAGATTGTGTGTTTCTGGATGTCTGTGCCGTTCGTACAGGGCTCATAGTAGTATCGAAGGGGCGGGTCGCTCTTATTCGTTCACTTCCGTTTGATCCAACAACCGGGGGTGGCAGAAGACAGGTTGGGGAACTGGGAGTTCTTGTCAGGCGGACACTGTTTGCTTCTCAGATTGTCGATTTGGACAGGAAGAATTTCACAATCTGTCTCATTGGGGATGAATCCGGGCAGCAGGAGGTTGCCACTCAACTGGCTTCGCAGTTGGGAGTAAAGGTCAAAAGTTACCGGTTAGATGAGCAGCCGCTTATAAAAATTGATTCGGCTGTAAATCAGGTGTACAGGCCTCTGCAAATGGATTCTGTTTTTGCACTGGCGCTAAAATCCAAAGCAAAAAATGGTATATTTAATTTCCGCAAGGATGAGTTTAAAAAGAAGAAATCAATGCCGGAACTTCGCGCAATTTTGCTGAAAGTCGGTGTTCCTGTTGCCCTGTCTCTAGTTGCCTTGATAATGTATATTGGTTATGATTACAAAATGTTGCGGGACAAACAACAGTCTTTGCAACAGCAGGTTGTCCAAGTTTTCAGTGAGACTTTGCCGGAAGTGAAGCGGATAGTCAATCCTGCGCAACAGCTGCGGGTGCGAATCAATGAAATTAGAAAAACGTATAGCGGCGGAGAGGGGGGAACAGGATATAGTGTTCTTTCTCTTTTGACGGAAATATCAGCCCGGATTCCCATGTCATATCCTGTGGTCGTTAAACGACTGGTCGCCGATTCCGATACTGTTCGGATCAAAGCGGTTACCCGGGATTTTAATACCGTGGACAATGTGCAAAAAGAACTTGAGAAGTCATCTTATTTTGAAACGGTGACAATCAGCTCTGCCAACCAGTCTCCTGAGGGGGATGAAGTGCGTTTTGAACTGAAGATGGAGCTGAAATAGGGGTTAGTATGGATGAGTTTGAAAAACAGGGCCTGATAAAAAAAATCCAGCAGAAATCGGGATTTGATAGCCTGGATGGCCGTGAGAAGAGGGTGTTGCTTGGGGGAGCTATCTTCGTACTCAGTTTTTTTGTTCTCCAACTCGTAATTTTACCTCTCCTGGATGTTCGAACAGATCTTGAGACTTCCATTGAGAAAAAAAGTAGCGAACTGGAGAAAATAAAGCAGCTTAAGGGAGAGTATCAGCGGCTTAAGGTACAGGAAGGCGGGATCCAGGCAATGATAGCAGACCGTTCTCCCGGGTTTACTCTTTTTACCTTTCTTGATAAACAGGTAACAGAGGCCCAGGTGAAGAAGCAGATTAAATATATGAAACCGTCCACCGAGGAAGGCGACGATAATCTTAACGAATCGATGGTAGAAATGAAATTGCAGCGTATCACCCTTAAAGCTCTTGTTTCATTTATAATGCTTGTAGAATCAGAAGAGAATGTTGTGTCGATCAGGAGAATTTCAGTACAGGAGAGCGGAAATGAACAGGGTTATCTTGATGTGATTTTACAAATTATAACTTTTGAGCTGAAGGGGTAAGGATGGCAGGCTCAATATTTTCATTTCGTTTTTTATCGTATCTGGTCTATGCTGTAATTCTGACAGCTATACTTCTCTACGTGCGTTTCCCCACAGAGAAATTTAGAATATACTGTGAGCAATGTCTTGAGCAGGTACTGGGAAAGGGAAAATGTACTATTGCAAAAATCAGATATCATTTTCCTGCATCAGTTGAATTGAGAAAGGTGGAGATAGGTCAGGCTGCAGATGCTAAAAGCAACAAAATTGTTTTCGATTGGTTGAGGCTGTCCCCTGGGTCAGAGGGTTTCCTGACCTCCTGGACGGTGACCGGAGAACTGTATGGAGGGTCGCTTGGGGCACTGCTTGAGGTGCAGATGAAGGAAAAAGCCTTTCATCTTAAATCTATCAAGATCGAAAAGGTTGATATTGCTGCAATAGTGGCACATATGCCTTCTTTTCAAAGGGAAATTGTTGGTGAATTGACAGTGTCAGGTGACTATAAAGCAAAATTTGGTCAGCCGATGAGTGGGTTTGGTGATGGTAATCTGCATCTTAAAGAGGGGAATGTTCAACTTGTTCGACAGGTTCTGACACTTGACGCGATGGATTTTGAGGAATTAAATATCGACTGGAAATATGGTGACAGCATTTTCACTATTACAGCAGGGAAAATGGTCGGACAGCAACTAAATGCGGATTTTACAGGAACATTGCAAGCCCCTTTTTTACCACCTGAGGGTGGCCTGAATGTCAGTGGATTTCTTGTTGCAAAGAAACAATTTTTAAAGGATAAACCACAGATTGAGAGGCTTATGCAGCGCTTGATGAAGCAGTATAAAAAATCAGCTGTACCTTTCAGACTGGGTGGAACACTGAATAAACCAACATTCAGATTAAGCTCCTAACCAGGAAAGACATGAAATTTTAGAATTCTTGGATAAATGCCTTTACGAAATGCTTTTCTGCTGTTTTTTCGATACCCGTTTGGCGGGTGCAAAAGGACAGAAAATAATTTCTAAGGTGTAAAGCAATTATGGCTCATCGTATTTCCGGCATTGTGCCACTGCTCTTTATTACGTTACTTTGTGTAGGTCTCGTTGAGGGCGGATATCTGGCTTTAGAGTATTTTTTAACGAAAAAACCGCCCGGCCGGGAGAGTGTTTTGCAGCAGTCCGCCGTCAAAGCAGTTCAGAAACCGGAGGTAATTGGACAACAGCACGATTTCAGAGTGATTTTTAAAAGAAATCTTTTTGGCTCTGCACCGAGCGCTGATAAGGTTGAGGTGGTAGTGAATGAAATACCAGCGGATTTGCAAATCACCAGCCTGGAGATAGTTCTTAAAGGGACTATCGATGGAAAAAAAGGGAATAAAAGAGCGATTATATTGGATAAAAAAGCAAAAACACAGGATTTGTATCAGAAAGGCGATAGTATCCAGGGTGCTTTTGTCAAAGAAATACTGCGTGGTAAGGTTATCCTCACGTATAATGGCCAGGATGAGGTTGTTGAAATGAGTGAGACGGCAGGTAAGGCCGAGCCTCCCCGGCCTGTTGCTGTGGCTCCCGGAAAAGTGCAGAAAAATGTAATCCCCGGGGCCCGGCCTGCAGTACAGAAAAGGCCGGCTAGAAGAGTTGTGAAACCACGGGTAATAAGACCTCCAAAACAGGCAGAAGAAACTTGAAATGATAAATAATCGATTGAGTACAGGTAACGGTAAATGAGCAGGTTACGTCTATATATAAGTATTGTGGCAACGCTATGTGTCTTTATCCTTGTTACAGGTGCCCTGGCGGCAGAGAAGAAGCTGCCTCGTCCTCTTCCTGGAACAATGACGGAAGCGAAGGGTAGTGGGAAACGGTTTATCACAATAGATTTTGATAATGTAGATATCCGTCTGTTTATAAAATATATCAGTGAGCTTACAGGTAAAAATTTTGTTGTAGATAAGACAGTGCAGGGCAATGTGACCATTGTTTCACCTACAAAGATATCTGAAGAAGAAGCCTATAAGGTTTTTGAATCAGTCCTTGAAGTTCACGGTTTTACTACTGTAAGATCGGGATCAGTAATAAAAATTCTTCCTTCCGCCAGAGCGCGCTCTCAGAATGTTGAGATGTTGCAGATTGGGGAGTCGAATAGCCCCGAAGATCGGATTGTCACTCAGTTGGTACCTCTTCAATACAGCTCACCCGTTGATCTGAAAAAGGTTCTTACACCTCTTGTCTCGAAAAGTTCTGTGGTTATAGCGCATACACCTTCGGGGATGCTGATTATAACTGAGACACTTTCCAACATCCAGAAACTATTGGGAATAATTGAGGTTCTTGATGTTGAGTCTAGAGTGGATGAGGTTGCTGTTGTGCCGTTGCAAAATGCCTCGGCTTCCTCCCTGGCAAAAATTTTAAGCACAATTTTCCAAAAAAGTTTTATACCGCAGAAAGGTGTAAAGGCTGGAGCGAAAAGTCGTGTCAAAGTTGTACCGTATGAAAGAGTTAATGCCCTGGTCGTGCTGGCCGGTTCAGGTGAGATTGCCCGGGTGAAAAGTCTGATTTCCTTGCTCGATACGGAAGTTGAACGAGGAGAGGGGAATATTCATGTTTTCTACCTGCAGAATGCAACAGCAGCAGAACTTGCTAAAGTACTGAACGCCCTGCCGGTCAAACAGAAGGATGATAAAAATAAGGGAAAGGCTCCCGCTATCTCAAAAGATGTCAAGATTATGGCGGATGAGGAGACAAATGCGCTGATTATTACTGCAACCCGGGATGAGTATGCTGTTCTGGAAAATGTAATCAAGAAACTCGATATTCCACGGAGGATGGTGTACCTGGAAGCGCTCATCATGGAAGTGGATACGGATGAGACTTTTGAGGTTGGTGTACAGTGGGCCGGCGGCGGCACTTTTGCTGATGGAACAGGACGTCTTGCTACCGGTTTTAGAACCAATTCCGGTCTTGATTCAGTTGGCGGTATTATAGGAGGGAATATTGGCGATGGCCTTACGGGCCTGTTGGGGGGATTACCTGATGGATTTTCCCTGGGAGTCCTGAAACAGGGGATAAAGATTGGGGGGGTTGTCTTTCCCGATATTGCCGCGGTACTCAATGCATATGCAACTGACTCAGCTATTAATATCATCTCAACTCCTCAAATTTTGACTACGGATAATAAAAAAGCTGAGATAAGTGTTGGTGAGAACGTACCCTATATTACCAGTCAAAATACAAATGCAAGTGAGCAGGATTATACTACATATGAGTACAAGGATGTTTCGACTAAACTTGCGATAACTCCCCATATTAATCAGGCAAATACCCTGCGTCTGGAAATCGCGACCGAGGTGGTGAAACTGAAGGCGGGCAGTGCAGTTGATCGTTTTCGTCCGACAACGTTTAAGAGAACTGCAGAAACAACTGTTATTGTTAGTGATGGTGATACGGTTGTTATAGGTGGTATTATTGGTCAGGATGCTACGGAGGGAGAGGGAAAGATTCCTCTTCTGGGAGATATTCCATTGCTTGGCTGGTTGTTTAAGACCCATACTAATTCAAGTGTCAAGACCAATATGTTTATCTTTGTTACTGCCCGTATCATCAAAAACCCAGCCGATCTGGCCGCAGTGACCCTGGAGAAAGAAGATAATATGGGTACTGTTTTGCCGGCTGTAGAGCGAGAACTCCATAAAGAAGTTAATCCGGAGCACTCAACGAAATTGACAATCATCGGATATGAGAAGTTGACGGCGGGATATCCCCAGGAGGCAAAAAACTATTTCCTTGAAGCCCTGGATATTAATCCTGAGAACCCCTTTGCCCTGATGAATATGGGTGTTGTCTCTGAGAAGGAAGGCGATACGGAAAAAGCTCTGGAGATGTATCAGGCGGTGATTAATGTCGGTACAACTGAAGTTGCGGCTGAATCAAATAATACGGAGAGGAACGGCTCTCTTCTTGTAGAGATAGCTCAGGATAATATTGATAGAATAAAGGGGAATAATTAGTGGCCCACACCACTCCGAATCCCTCTCCTTCCAAATTACACATGACTTTCATATAAACTCTCTGATATTGTGAAGATAGCTGCAGGTATTCAGTGATTTGCTGTTGATTAATATGGAAAAAATTGGCGAAATATTGATTAATGACTGTGGTCTTTCTGTCGATGCTCTTGAGAAGGCGCTTGAGAAGCAGGCAGAAAGCGGTGGTCGTTTGGGAGAAATCCTCATCAAAAATGGTGATGTGGATGAGATCGATCTTCTCCGCGCCCTTGGTAAGCATTTTGATATGGAGGTTTATAAGAGCTTACCAGCCGATATCCAGACCGATTTTGCCGAAAAAATACCTATCAGTTTTCTCAAAAATAATAAGATGGTGCCCATAGATGCCGGGGAAGAGCACTATGTTGCAATGAATGACCCTTTCCTTTTTCAACCCCTTGACGATTTGCACAGACTCCTGGACAGGCAGGGCCGGGAACGTAGATCTGTTCTGGTGCCGGCCCAGCCAATTCTCAACGCCATCAACTATAGTTATGATATGACCCAGTCCTCGGCGGATGTGGTTATGCAGGATATAGACGATGAAGATCCGGAGAGATTGTATTCTGAGATGGAAGAGATCGATGATCTTCTGGATGATACCAGTGACTCTCCTGTTATTCGCCTGGTAAATCTGATGTTCTCTCAAGCCGTCAGGGATGATGCGTCGGATATACATATTGAACCGTACCAGAACAGCCTGAAGATAAGACAGAGACTGGATGGCATTCTTTACGATATGATCAGCCCTCCAAAACATGTGCAGGCAGCTCTTATCTCCAGGGTAAAGATCATGGCCAAACTTAATATCGATCAGAAGAGACTGCCTCAGGATGGTCGAATTGAGTTGAAAGTTGCAGATAAGGAGATTGACGTTCGGGTTTCAACTCTTCCCACGGCATTTGGCGAGCGGGTGGTTCTCCGTCTACTGAAAAAATCATCAGTGCTTATCCCTTTGACTGATCTCGGGATGCCGGATGACCGTTTTGCGCCGTTTGAGAAGGAGATTAAGGCGGCCAACGGCATTGTCCTGGTTACAGGACCGACAGGTTCGGGGAAGACGACAACCCTCTATGCTGCTCTTTCCTCAATTAACAATACTGATATTAATATAATCACAATTGAAGATCCCATTGAATACCGGATAAGCGGTATAGGTCAGGTACAGATCAATCCCAGGATTGATCTCACCTTTGCCTCGGGGCTCAGGTCAATTGTACGACAGGATCCCGATGTTATCCTGGTGGGTGAAATTCGGGATACCGAAACTGCGGAGATTGCCATACAATCAGCCCTGACAGGTCACCTTGTATTTTCAACTTTGCACACCAATGATTCTGCAAGTGCTATAACCCGTCTGCGGGATATGGGGATTGAGCCTTTTCTGATAGCCTCGTCGATTAATGCGATTTTGGCGCAAAGGCTGGTACGAATGATCTGTTCCGACTGCAGTGAAGAGTATACAGCTGATGTAGAGGAGCTCAAACGTATTGGCCTGACAGAGGAGGAGAGCCGCGGTCAGAAAGTACATCGTGGCAGGGGGTGTGCCAGTTGTCACCAGACAGGATATAAGGGGAGGTGTGGAATATTTGAGCTGCTTCTGATGAATCAGGAGATGAAGTCCCTTGTTCTGCATACCTCTGATGCTAATCAGATAAAAAAGCAAGCCGTAGAGAATGGTATGATTACCCTGCGCCGGGATGGTGCGATGAAGGTTCTTCAGGGTATAACCACCGTCGAAGAGGTGGTTCGGGTTTCCCAGGAATAGCCTCAGAGCAATCTTTTGCGGGGCAGGGACAAATTATACCATAAAGCTTGTGCTATTCATCCACCAGTGGAGTACTTAAGTACCTCTCGCCGGTATCAGGTAAAATAACCACGATTTTTTTATCCGCATTTTCAGGTCTCTTTGCTACCTGCCTGGCAGCCCATGCTGCTGCCCCGCTGGAAATCCCGCAGAGCACTCCTTCACGGGTTGCAAGTTCTCTTGCAGTGGCAAAGGCATCATCGTTGCTTACAGTAATCACTTCATCAATAATGTCTGTGTTGAGAACAGCTGGTATAAAACCGGCACCGATACCTTGAATCTTGTGTGGTCCCGGTTTCCCTCCTGACAGGATCGGAGAATCTTGGGGTTCCACAGCAATGGTTTTCATGTTCGGATTTCTGGCTTTCAGTACTTCGGATACACCGGTAATGGTGCCGCCGGTGCCAACGCCGGCAACAAAGATATCGATCTTACCGTCAGTATCTCTCCAGATTTCCTCTGCCGTAGTTCTCCTGTGAACTTCAGGGTTTGCCGGGTTTTGAAACTGATTTGGCATAAAGCTGTCGGGAGTATCTGCCAGGAGTTGCTCGGCTGCAGCGATTGTACCTTTAATCCCGTCAGCAGCTGGGGTGAGTACCAGTTCTGCTCCAAGATGTTTGAGCAGTTGTCTACGTTCGATACTCATGCTCTCCGGCATGGTAAGGATCAATTTGAGACTTCTGGCAGCGCAGACAAATGCCAGTCCAAGTCCGGTATTGCCACTTGTCGGTTCAATAATAGTGGTATTTTCATTAATAAGACCTTCGTTTTCTGCAGTTTCAATCATGGAAACTGCGATACGGCATTTGACGCTGCCCATCGGGTTTCTCGACTCCTGTTTTCCGAGAATGAGAGCGCCGGTTCCGGCTGAAAAGTTGTCAAGAGATAGAAGAGGGGTGTTGCCAAAGCTTGCTGTTAGACTTGTAACCATAGGAATAACCTCTATATTTTTAAAAGTTTGTATGTTGATGCTATTGTGAATTGGAATAGATCAGTTCGGGGCGTTTCAGCAGTACTTTTGTACCGGTGGCCACACTCTCTGTGATCCAGATATTACCGCCAATAATTGATCCTTTGCCGATGATTGTTTTACCGCCAAGGATCGTGGTATTGGAGTAGACAATAACGTTGTCTTCAATGGTTGGATGACGTTTCTTGTTGCGCATTTTTTCGCCTGCATCGTGTGGCAGAGACAATGCACCCAGGGTGACTCCCTGATAGATGCGAACATTTTTGCCGATGATCGTGGTTTCTCCAATGACAACCCCCGTGCCATGATCGATGAAAAAACCGGGGCCAATAGTTGCACCCGGGTGGATGTCAATACCTGTCAAACTGTGGGCATATTCCGTCATGATCCGGGGAATTACAGGAATATTAAGCAAATACAGTTCATGGGCCAGACGGAAGGTGAGAGTTGCCAGAAGACCGGGGTAGCAGAAAATCACCTCATCAGGACTGCTGGTCGCCGGGTCGCCATCCAGAGTAGCCCGAATGTCTGTTGCCATGGTTGCCGCAATTTGAGGCAGAGATTCAATAAATGCCAGGGCCTTACGGTGGCTCTGTTCATCGCAGTTGGTACAGTCCAGTTCGTTTCTTCTGCAGTCATGGCGGATAGCCATGGTAATCTGTTCGGCAGCTTTGTCATATAAGTCGGTAGTCTGTTTGCCGATATAATATTCGAGATTGGCAGCATGGAGTTTTGTCCTGGTGAAATACCCGGGAAAGAGAATGCGCCGTGCCTGGAGGACAATTTCCACAATTTTTTCCTGGGAAGGAATTGATACAGGGCTTATATGGTTAAAGCATTCTTTGGTGCTCCATGAGGTCAGTAATTCTTTTACCACTCCAGGGACTTTATCGTGTCGACTGGCATTGGAGGTAAGAACGTGA
The DNA here is from genome assembly GCA_001750925.1 of Desulfobulbaceae bacterium S3730MH12. Lineage (GTDB taxonomy): Bacteria > Desulfobacterota > Desulfobulbia > Desulfobulbales > Desulfocapsaceae > Desulfomarina. Next base: position 27,008 of record MAXH01000042.1, on the reverse strand, counting down.
TCGCACAGGGGGGGAGAAAAAACTGTCTCTGAAATGGGTCTTATTTGTTGAACCATGGTTTTTCCTGGTGCTGAATAATTATGATTTTTCGATGACAAAAATGCCGTATGTTGCACGGAGGTCTGTCAAAAGATGGACAACATTCCCTTTACTGTTTGCAGGGTTGGTGTTGACGGCTATCTCATTCACAATGGTATAGCCCACATCACTGGAGAATTTCCTGAAATCTTTCAAGGTAATAACCCGGATGTTGGGAGTGTCGTACCAGGAATAGGGGAGCTGATCGTTTTTTGGTGCACATCCGGCGAACAGAAGTTTCAGCCTGATGGTGTAATGACTGAAATTTGGAAAACTGACAATAACTTTTCTGCCGATCCTGGAGAGGGATTTGAGTAACTGTGCTGGTTCATATACCTGCTGCAGGGTCTGGCTGAGGATTACATAGTCGAAACTGCAGGTAGGATAGTCCTCCACTTCTTCACTCAAGTCTCCCTGCAGCACGCTTAGTCCCCTGGCGATACAGTGAGCAGCCTTTTCCTTGTCCTGCTCAATTCCGGTACACTGTACACCTTTATGTGTTTCAAGCCAGGCGAGCAGGTCACCATTGCCGCATCCAAGATCAAGTACCCTGCTCTCCGGCTCGATAGTGGAACCGATAATCTGAAGGTCAAAGCGAATTTTCTCTGAATCAGGCAGTACCATTGAGGAACCCCCCAATAAGTTTGCTGAGCCGGTCATCGGGGATGAGAAAGGCGTCATGTCCGCAGTCCGCCTCAATTTCGCAGAAGCTTACATCCTGGCCGGTACGTTTTAAGGTTTTTACCAGCTCTTTTGCCTGGTATGTCGGGTAAAGCCAGTCGGAAGTATAGGAAACGATAAGATATTTTATTTTATTCTGCCGGGTGTCGTTTGCCGGGCCTGATTTATTCATACTCTCTACAACATCAAAGTAGTCTGCAGCCTTGGTAATATAGAGCAGGGAATTGGCATCAAAGCGGTTTACAAATTTAATTCCCTGGTGACGGAGGTAGCTTTCAACCTGGAAATCGGCATTAAAACCAAAAGAAAAAGTTTCCTTATCCTGCAGTCGTCTGCCAAATTTTCGCCGCATCGCCTCATCGGAGAGATATGTGACATGACCGACCATTCGGGCAACGGCAAGGCCCATATCCGGCCTGGATCCTCCATAGTAGTTGCCGTTGTTCCAGTTTGGATCCGCCATGATCGACTGCCTGGCAATCTCATTAAAGGCTATCGCCAGGGCTGAATGGCGCATTGTTGTTGCTATCGGAATTGCACACCGAACCATCTCCGGAAACCGAACACACCACTGGAGAACCTGCATGCCGCCTATGGAACCACCCACCACTGCGTGGATCCTCTCGATACCAAGAGAGTCCAGAAGTGCTTTTTGGGCGTTCACCATATCACCGATGGTCACCATGGGAAAATCGAGTCCATATGGGTCGCTGGTTTCCGGGTTAGGAGAACCTGGCCCTGTTGAGCCCATACAACTGCCAAGAATGTTGGCACAGATAACAAAGTATTTGTCTGTGTCGATGCCTTTTCCCGGCCCGACCATCGAATCCCACCATCCGGGCTTTTCGTCTTCGATATCGTCCCTGTAGTAGCCGGCGACATGGGAATCGCCTGAAAATGCATGGGCTACGAGTATGGCATTGCTTTTATCTTCGGCAAGGGTGCCGTAGGTTTCATAGGCGATGGTCACCGGCCCGAATTCAGCTCCGTTTTCAAGTACCAGCAGCTCGGGAGGGTGGGCAAAGGTATAGTATTGTTTTTCGACTATACCAACTGAAGAGCGGCTATGGCTGGTTTCCAGGGTCATCTGTTTTGTTAAACTATTGTGTTTTTTCTATTGCCTGGCCGATATCTGCTGTTATATCGTCGATATGCTCAATACCGATAGAAAGTCGAACCATGCCTTCATCGATCCCGCCAGCCTGCAGCTGTTCGGGTGATAACTGCGAGTGGGTGGTGGAGGCAGGGTGGATGGCAAGAGATTTCGCATCACCGACATTTGCAAGATGAGACACGAGTTCCAGGGAGTCTATGAATTTTCTTCCAGCTTCAAGGCCTCCTTTTATGGCAAAAGCAATCATTCCGCCAAAACTGTCGCCAAGATATTTAACTGCATTTTCATGACCGGGAGATCCGGGGAGACCTGGATAGTGCACCCAGTCTACTCCGGGGTGTTTGTCGAGAAAGCTGGCTACTGCAGCACCATTTTCACAGTGACGCTCCATTCTCAGACTCAATGTTTCTATTCCCTGCAGGATTGCCCAGCAGTTGTCCGGAGAGATGCACGCGCCAAGATTTCTGAGGGGTACAAGCCGCATGCGGAGGGCAAAGGCAACAGGGTTCAGGTCGCCAAGATCATGGGCATAGCGGAGGCCATGATATGATTCATCGGGTTCGTTGTAGAGGGTAAACTTGGTGTCGGTCCAGTCAAATTTACCACTGTCGATCACAATTCCGCCAATGGTGGTACCGTGTCCACCAATCCACTTGGTCAGGGAATGAATGACAATATCAGCGCCATATTCAATTGGTCGCAGGATGCAGGGCGGTGTAAAGGTGGAGTCGACGATAAGGGGCAGGTTATGGTTTTGGGCTATTTTTGCCAGTCCTTCAAGGTCAGTCATATTGAGGGCCGGGTTACCGAGAGTTTCACAGTAAAGGGCCCTGGTGTTTTCAGTAATTGCTGTTTCAAAGTTTCCAAGATCAGAAGGATCCACCATTCGTACCTTTATACCAAACTGGGGTAAAATCGTGTCGAACTGGGAAAATGTGCCGCCATAGAGGTTGTTTGCCGAGACAACCTCATCTCCCTGACCACAGATATTTATGATGGAATAAAATATCGCGGAAGTCCCAGACGAGAGGGCAAGGGCTGCTGCGCCGCCTTCAAGTTGTGCCATCCTCTGCTCCAGGATATCCTGGGTTGGATTGCCGATTCTGGTGTAGATATTGCCAAGCTCTTTTAAGGCAAAAAGATTCGCCGCATGTTCAGTGTTTTTAAACATGTAGCCACTTGTCCGGTATATGGGAACAGCTCTTGAGAGTGTATCCTGATCGATGGTCTGGCCTGCGTGCAGTGCTTTTGTTTCAAATTTCATAGAGTATTTCCTTTCCTGGATCCAGAGTAGAATTATTTTACTTTTTGTCTGCGGTCTCCGATTTAATACTTTTAACGAAGTCACTAATGAGTTCGCCATTGGCGGCCCGGGCCTGTGGATTGATCCGGAGAAGCTCCTCCAAGCTTGCAATTGCCTCGCCGGGGTTGTTAAGATCATACATATAAACAATCGCTTTATTAAATCTGGCCGGTTCATGATTCGGGGCCATTTGTATCGCTTTGTCAAAAAATTCTATAGCCTTTTCAGACTGTTTTGTTCGGCGGTACATTACACCCAGATCAGTAAGTAGATTGGCATCACCTGAATGTAATTCCAGTGACTTTGTATAGGCACCGATCGCTTTTTCCGGGTCATTATGATCATAGTAGAGGTTTCCCAGCTGTCTCCATGCCTGGAAATTATCAGGGTCGGCGGTAACTTCAGCTTCGAGGTTGAGGATGGCTTGATGGGTTTCTTCATTGTGATTATCGGTTTGTTGACTGCTGACTACGGCAGTATCCGAACCGGTTCCACCTGTTTTAAATACCGTAAATCCAACCCCTGTTAAAAAGCCAAGGATGAAAATCATGAAATAGATTACTAAAGGATTGCGGTTTTTCTGTTTTGATTTATCTGCAGCCATGGATCTCCTCTGATTTTAATGCTGGGGACGATAGAACGATTTTTTAAAAAGAGTGAACTAGTGCCTGAAGCCGATATACTACAATGTGGTGTTGGCTTCAATGAAAATCATAAATTTACCCAAAAACCGGATGCCTGTGGAGCTATTATGTCTCTTTACTGAAAGAGACAGTAGCCAATATCTGCTTCGTTGTTATATTGCAGCAATGAAGCAGGTAAGCGAGCTTGCGAGACTCCGGATGAAGAGTTTTTACACCGTCATCAACAGCCGGTTCTAAAATAGATATATCTGCCGGTACAATTTGTCCAGAGATGGCGTGCAGTTCTTATCCGAAAAAAAGCAGCAATAAAATTTGTTCCCCTGGAGGGGGTTACTATATGAAGGTTATGGAAACAGTTAAGTCGCAGACCGGGCAGAAGAAGAAATTCTCCTCCGAAGTCCATTTTCCCACAACTGTAAAGGCATTGCGGGAAAATATTATTCATCATCTGATGAGCTTTCAGGGCCGCGACCCGGAGCGATCCGGTGCGAGAGATGTGTATAAGGCGCTCGCCTATACCATGCGGGATATTATGGTGGAAAAATGGATCTCGACCCAGAAAACGTTTTATGCAAAGGAACAAAAGAGGGTCTACTATCTTTCTCTTGAATTTTTAATTGGGCGAAGTCTTGGCAACAGTATGACCAATCTTGGTATCCTGAGAGCCGCAAAACAAGCTGTTGAGGATCTTGGATTTGATATGTCGGAGATACGGGATCAGGAGGAGGACGCAGCCCTTGGCAACGGAGGTCTTGGACGTCTGGCTGCCTGTTTTATGGATTCTATTGCAACTCTCAAAATCCCTGCCTACGGGTATGGCATACGCTATGAGTATGGTCTCTTTTTTCAGCAGCTGATTGACGGGTATCAGGTCGAAGGGCCTGACAACTGGCTGGTTGACGGTACTCCATGGGAATTTGATCGTTCGCAGCCGATCTTCAATGTACAATTCTTTGGTGACGTGACAAGTTACCAGAATGGTGATGGAAATTACAGGGCCAAATGGGTGAATACCAGGGATGTGAAAGCGCGGGCCTCTGATATCCTGGTACCGGGATACAGAAATGATCATGTGATAAATATGCGCCTCTGGTCGGCTCAATCATCAAGAGAACTTGATTTGAAGGATTTCAGCAGGGGGGATTATATAGGTGCGGTTCAATCTAAAGTGAGTTCGGAGACAATCTCCAAGGTGCTTTATCCTCCGGATCATAACTATGCCGGGCAGGAATTGCGATTGAAACAGCAGTACTTTTTTGTTGCCGCAACATTCCAGGATATTATGAGGCGGTACAAAAAGAAGCATGAGACTTTCGATAAATTTACTGACATGGTGGCTGTACAACTCAATGACACCCACCCTGCCATTGCCATCCCGGAACTCATGCGGCTCCTCCTTGACATTGAAGGGCTTGGCTGGGAGGAGTCGTGGAATATATGTGTGAATACTTTTGGCTATACCAATCATACCCTTATGCCTGAGGCTCTGGAACGATGGCGGGTGGATATGATGGGAAAGGTGCTGCCCCGTCATCTGCAGATCATCTATGAGATCAATCGTCGCTTTCTCGTCGAACTTACCGAGAAATATCCCGGCAATGAAAGAAAAATACGGGAGCTTTCCATTATTGAAGAGGGGCCGGTCAAGATGGTGAGGATGGCTCACCTGGCGATTATCGGCAGCCACTCTGTCAATGGTGTGGCGGAACTGCATTCACAGCTCCTCAAAGAGAGAATTTTTCCTGATTTCCATAATTTTTTCCCGGGGAGATTCAATTCAAAAACAAATGGTATTACCCCCAGGCGCTGGCTGCTCGATGTGAATCCTGAACTGGCTGACCTGATCAGCAACCATCTCGGATTTGGATGGATTACTGATCTTGATCAATTGCGTGGTCTTGAATCCCTGGTGGATGACCCCAAATTTTGTAAGAAATGGTGTCAGATAAAATTTGATAATAAGGTCGCACTGGCTGCCTACATCCAAAAGACAGTCGGGGTGACAGTTAACCCTGGGTCGATGTTCGATATTCAGGTGAAGCGGATACACGAATATAAACGCCAGCTGCTCAATGCACTTCATCTTATTCATTTCTACCACCGGATAATACGGGGTGAGGCGGAAAATACATCTCCAAGGGTTGCAGTATTTGCCGGCAAGGCGGCACCTTCCTATTGGCGGGCAAAATTGATAATCAAGCTTATCACCTCAATTTCTGAGGTTGTCAATAATGATCCCAGAGTGAAAGAGAAACTGAAGGTGGTTTTTCTACCTAATTATAATGTATCCCAGGCGGAGATTATTATGCCTGCAGCAGATCTGTCGGAACAGATATCCACTGCCGGTACGGAAGCTTCAGGTACGGGAAATATGAAGTTTTCACTTAACGGGGCATTGACCATCGGCACCCTTGATGGTGCAAATATCGAGATCCGTGAGGAGGTAGGGGAGGGGAACATCTTTATTTTTGGTTTGACCGCAGATGAAGCGGAATTTGAAAGGAAAAATGTCAGCAGGACACCTCTTCAGGTATGTGAGCAAAATGACAAGATCAAAGATGTAATTGAAGCACTCAGCAACGGATCTTTCAGTGATGGAGATAAATCACTTTTCCAACCCCTTGTGGACAGCTTAATGGATAAACATGATCCATATCTTCATATGGTTGATTTTGAATCGTATATTACATGCCAGAACCGGGTGAGCGAGATGTTCCTCGACCAGGACAGCTGGACCAGAATGGCGATACTCAATGTCTCACGGATGGGAAAATTCTCCACCGATCGTACCATTAAACAGTATTCTGAAGAGATCTGGGGAATCCCGGTGGAGTAGAAGTTGGTCAGGGGACAACCATTCCCGGACAGTCTCCTGGGAGATTAACACAACATCTTCATAGATTTTTACAGGCAGAATTGCGCCAGCAGGTGGGATCTGAGGCGAGATAATCACCGGTGAGTTGATATGCTGCTCCCCGACAGCCATAACATTCGGATGCTTTTTCGCAACTGCGGCACTCTCCCTTGATCATCTGCCGGTAATTCTTCAGATTGCTGATCACCTCACTGTTTTTCAGGATAGAGGCGAGTTTGTTGTGGCGAATATTATCCAGAGCAATGGTAACTCCTACACAGGGCATGACATCACCGGTTGCTGTAACCACACAGGAGACCTGGTGCCGCATGCATTTGTTGCCTACCAGTGGTGGCTGTGGTTCCCATTTCCGACCAAACATTTTTTTGTCAATGGCCGAAAGCTCGGTAAATAACTCCTTCAATTCTTCCGGGTCGACGCCAAGCCAACTATTTTCACGACCATTAGCCTGGGGAGTAATGACTTCAAAATAAGGTTCAATATTTTCAGCTCGCAACCACTGCCACATTGACGGTAATTCTTTAATGTTTTGTCGGCAGATGACAGTGCTGATTGCCAGAAACAGCTCTTTAGAGGGGTATCCTGCCTCTTTTAATGCAGCCAGCGCCCTGTTGATCATCCGAAATGCTCCTTTTTTCCCGGCCAGATGATCCTGGATTTTCTCATCCCGGGAATTTTGTTTCAAGGCAATCCGGACCTTTTCTTCGGCCAGCACTCCAGCCAACTCTTTGTCAATGCCGGAACCATTGGTAAACATTTCGATCTGAAGGTTCTCTTTACCAAGAAAGCGCAGCATCTCAACGAGATGCGGATAAATAGATGGTTCTCCCCCAAGAATGATTATTTTTCGTGCTCCCAGCTCTTTTGCCTGCCGGATGACATTCCTGATCTCTTCTCTGGAAAGCTCATTATTGCATTCAACCTTCTCGTCAACATAGCAGTAAGAGCAGCGGAAGTTGCAAACCCGGCTGAACTCAATCTCCATGGATAGAAGTCTGTCGGTAGCCACTGCCTCACGGATCTCTTGTTCGGTAAATTCAAAATTATATATCTGCATTGAAATTAGTAATCCTCAAGATCCTGAAACCTGTTCATGTTTTCCCACCGTGTTACTTCTTTCCTGTAGCGTCCTTCCCAGCCGTACTTCTTCATAACCCTTCTATAGTAGAGTGTCAAAAAAGGTTTGAACATAAACCGCCAGACGAATATCCATGCCCATCCTTGACTTCTGACCTCGGCGGGTGGATTCCACCAGCCCAGCACAACTTGACGCTGGTACCAGAATTGGAATTGCAGCTGTTCTGTAGCTAAATAATTTGTTCGTACATTGGCCCACAGACCGTTGTATTTTGTAAAATCAGTCCGGTTGGTAATTAATTCCTGCTGTAGAAGATGTTCTCGTATCCCGGTTTTGGGATAGGGGGTCAACACCTGGCAGTACGCTGCGTCGGCTTTAATAGATTTGAAGAATTCATAATTATCTCTGATCGATTCTTCGTCATCCTCGGGGAAGCCGAATATAAGGCCACCGATGACCATCATTCCGTACTTATGACAGTTTTGAACAGCTTGTTTGGAAGATGCAATAATATCGCCTTTACCTGCAGCGGCCAGGTTCTTTTTTGATACGTTTTCAATACCGAGGAAAACGGAACGAAAACCGGCTTCTGCCATTTTTGCGACCATCGCCTCGTTTTTTGCCATCGATACGCAGTCAGCCTGGACAAAAAGATGAAGATCTTTATAATTCCTGGCAATTATGGCATCACACAGTTCTATGACCCTGGCTGGGTTAAGCACCATATTATCATCTGTGATAAAAATATACCGTGTCTTTCGCTTAAAATAAATATCGTCAATATCTGTTAGCACCCGGATGAGAGGAAACGTCCTGAAGGTACGGCCATACATGTGTTTCATCGAACAGAAGTTGCAGGATCGCGTGCAGCCGCGGGATGTTTCTATCAGTTCGATTTTGGAGTGAAGCATATGGTATCCCCAGGTCAATCTTCGCTTATCCCGGATTGGCAGTTTCAATTCGCTGAGATCGAGGTTTTCACTCCGGGGATTGTGTATAAAAACGCCATTTTTTTTATACGACAGCGAGGGGATTGCAGCCGGGTTTCCCTGGCCGGCAAGTGCATTAACCAGCAGGCGGCATGGCTCTTCACCTTCGCCCCTGATCATAAAGTCGATGAATTTTGCCTCATGGGATGTCGCTATCTCCTCAAACATCAGGGTGGTGTGGTATCCCCCGATAACTATTTTTACTTCGGGAAGGAGTTCCCTGATGAGGCGGGTTATCTTAATACAGGTGTTATACTGCCAGGTCATGGCGGAAAGACCAATAAGATCAGGTTTGATCTTCCTCACTGCTCTGGCAATATATTTTCTAATTGACCGACGCTTTCGAATCAGATCAATCAGAAAAACATCATGTTCAATGTCGATATTTGCTCCAACACTGGCTATTCCATGGTTTGACAGGTGGAATGCCGCTTCGTGAATGATGACAGGTACCACATCAGGCATAGATATTAGAATTACTTTCATATCTGCTTCTCGTAAAATGATTGACGAACCCGCCGGGCAAGTTGAGCAGTAGATGGTGGTTCATTCTCATAGTCCGGTTCGATGCAATCAATACTTTTAACGCTGATTGTATTTCTTATCCTGGTATTAAAAAGAAACCTGCCGGGAGTGAAGAGTTTGTCGCTATTACGAATCTGCAGAACATGGACAGGGGCTTGATGCATTCGTGCAATTTTCAAGGCGCCCATATGAAGTTCGCCTATTTTTCCATTCCGAACCCGAGTTCCTTCAGGGAAGACAAAGAGATTACCGCCTGCCTTCAAATAGGTAGCCATCGTTTCCATCTGCTCAATCATCATCCTGGAAAACCGTCCTTCGCAGGTCGCAGGGAGATAACCGGATTTTGTGATAATCCAGCCGAAAACAGGTGCCCCGAAAAAACGTGTTTTGACGATTGTTTTTTGTTTTGGGAAGAGAGCAATCAATAGCAGCGGGTCAAGATAGGAGAGGTGGTTACAGACAATAACTGAAGATTTGATTGCTGCTACCCGTTTGTCTACTTCAATTTTTTGACGGGGGGCTGTTATCTTAAGGATACGGAAAAAGAATCGGTAAAAGAGGCTGTTCAATTTCTGGAAATGAATTTCAGGATTTTTTGAAAACAGCGAAAATGCAATATAGGGCCAGGAAAAAAACAGCAGAAATCCAAATATAAACCAGCTCCAGCATGCAATGGTTACAGTGCAATCAATAAGTCGATCAATCAGATGACCAAAAGAACCGTTACGAATCTGCTTCACTACCATTTTTAATAAGCAGGCAGGTATTTACTCCGCCAAAAGCAAAGTTTTGAATGGCTGCTATCCTGATGGCGGTATCAGTCAGTTGACGGGTATGACGCAGCATGCTGCACCGTTCATCAACATTGTCAAGATTGAGGGTTGGGGCAATAAATCCCTGCTCCATCATATACAACGTTAAAATTAACTCAATGACGCCACAGGTCCCCATGGTATGGCCCATATAACTTTTCAGGCCGGTAACCAGTGGTCCGTTTCCATATACCGCTGCTATGGCCTGAGATTCAATGACATCACCCATCTTTGTCGCAGTGGCATGGGCGCTGATAAAATCGACGTCGTCGGGAGATATCTCGGCAGATTCGAGTGCCAGACGCAAGGTTGCGGTAATTCCATCAAGATTCGGCAGGATCATGTCGCCGCCGTTGTTATTGCAACCAAAACCAATGATTTCTCCAAGGATGTTGGCGCCACGTCTTTTGGCGGACTCATACTCTTCGAGAAGTACAGCGCCGCCTCCCTCTCCTACAACCAACCCGTCTCGTCCGGCATCAAATGGACGGGGAGTACAGTGCGGTTTATGATTATAATCTACAGAACAGGCAAGCAGGTTATCAAAAACTGCAACAGTGGTAGTATCATACTCATCCGCCCCACCACAGATCATAGCATCCTGCATGCCATACTTGATCGTTTCATAACCAAACCCGATGGACTGGCTGCTGGTTGTACAGGCGGTGGATGAAGCGATGACCCGCCCGGTGATGCCGAACATTCGGGTGATGTTTACCGCTGTCGTATGAACCATGGAGCGGAGATAATCAACTGCTCCGATAGAGGAAAATTTTGAATCAAGATCGTTGAAAAATGTTTTGTAGATATCGCGCTGGACGGTAGGGCTGCCGTGGGTTGAGCCAAAGGCAACACCAAGACGGCCGGAGGTGATATAGTCCCGACTCAGGCCAGAGCTTTGCAAAACATCTTTTGCAACCTGACAGGCGTAAAAGGCAACGGGCCCCATGGTCTTTCGGTACTGCCGTTTGAAGCCGTACTCGATGGGGTAGTCGACAGTGCCGAATACACGGGAGTGGATATGTTTTGTCAGCAATCCGTCATCCCGTAGTGGTTTTACCCCGGATTTGCCCTGCCTGAGGCTTTCTATTATATCCCTTTTGTCATACCCGATAGGAGTAATGGCAGAGCAGGCGGTGATAACAACGCGTCGTTTCATGGATATCAGACTGAAGTTGGTTGTTTGTTTCGAGACTGTACGATTCCTTCAATATAATCAAGGATATCGTTGATTGTTCTGATTTCCATGGCCTTTTCTTTTTCATCCCGGGTAAGGGAAAAGTCAAGGATGATCTCAATTTTCCCCAGCAGTTCAATGGCATCAATACTGTCAAAACCATGGTCGTTTCGGAGATTGTCGTTCAGGCCGGGTTTTTCAAATTCAAAATCTTCAGTCAGGATTGTTAAGATTTTATCTTTTAATTCATCTCTGGTCATAATAGGACTTATCAAGCGAGAACTTTCTGGGAAAAAAATTATATGATACCAAATCTACGATTTTTACGAGACTATCATGGTTCAATGAATAAATCGATCAAAATGATACCATTCAAATGGATGTTTCCGGAGTGATTCTTCCAGCAGATCAGCGTACTGCTGAGCAGCCTGTGAGATGGCTTCGGCTCTATCCTGACGGGATACGGTTCGAACCGGGATTGGATCTGACAGGGTGAAGTGGTAGCAGTTTTTGCCGGTGCGGAATGCAAAGAAGACAAAAAGCGGGGCACCTGATACCAGAGCAAAAACAAAAGGTGCTTCCGGCAGGAAGGCATCATGGCCCAGAAAAGAAACACATACCTTTCGTTGATCTTTGCGCCAGACGATATCGCCTGCCATGGATACCAGACCTCCCGACTGCAGAAAGCGAATACCTTCCAACGCGGAAAATGGTGAACTGTCTTCTTTTTCTACTCCAATGATGGTTACTCCGGATCTGCGGAGGGTATCTTTTTGGGCCTTTTCTATCCCTTCTTTTTCCTTTATACCCATATAGAGGAGCAGACGCAGGTTGTTTTTCTGCCGCTTGAGCAGTGTTGCGGCAATTTCCCAGTTGCCAAGATGTGACATAAGAAGAATACCACCCCGGGATCCAATGACCGATTCCAGTTTTTCCCAACCCTGGGATGTAAAGGTTACTGATTTAGCTTGATTCGCCAAAAATCTGTCAAGGTGAATGGTTGTGAAATTCTGATACTGGTAAAAGCTGCACCATAGATGGTAGAGTTTTCCTCTGCCGGGATAGAGGGCGGCATAGAAGCGGCTGCTTTCTCTCACCCGCCTGGAAAGTAGAAAGTAGCCGGCGGCAACAGTCCGGGATACGATGATAAATAACCACGATCCACACAAGTTGGCAGTCCGGGTAAGCAGTTTATACCAGAAATTATTCATGGCCGAAATATCCTGAAAAAGCGGGCAAATATCAGCCTGCTGAAGGTGGTCGAATTACGCCAGAAATCAAGCCAGGGCCGGAAATGGCTGATTCGTTTCCCTTTTGCCTGGTAGACGACCTGCACCGGTGCTTCCCTGATTTTAATACCCTGCTGTCTGGCCTTGACCAGTACCTCTACCTCAAACTGGTACCGCCTGGCTTTTACGCCCAACTGGAGTGTTTCAGGGACAGGATAGAGCCTGAAACCGGACTGGGAATCCTGCACTTTAGGCCCACCGGCTGCCCACACCCAGAAGTTGGAAAATTTGCGGCCAAATTTGCTGGTCCATGGCACGTTTTTTCCATCCTTCATGCCCTGTCGGCTGCCGATGACAATGCATCGCTCGCCGTTATCGACTGCGCGGAGTAATTCTGCAGCATTTTCAGGATTGTGCTGGCCGTCCCCATCCAGGGTGATGGCATAGTCACAATTCTGTTCTCCGGCGGCGGCAAGACCGGTGAGAATGGCGGCTCCTTTGCCCTTGTTAACGGGGTGGTGAAGGACAGTGATTCCTTTCAGCGTATCAATATTGGTGGAGGTGGAGTCTGTTGAACCATCATCAATCACAAAGATCGGCAGACCCAGTTTACAGGTTTGCCGGATGACTTCGACGACTTGACGGTCGTGATTATAAACAGGAATTATGACAGCTGGTTTCATGTCAAGTGCAGGCGGGTGAAGGCTATGGACCATGTTCCAGGGCCCATATGAACACCGGAGGTGAGGGAGAGAGGCGTGAGTAGTATTTCAGCTTTCGGCAGCAGGGCTCTTATCTGCGACTGCACAGTGTCACCCACCCATTTCTCATTATCTGTGTATTGGAGCATGATCAGGGGGGAGGCGGTAGATTTCTGAAAAGAGTTGTTGATCTTTTTCAGGGCAAACTCAAGTTGTCCATTTCTACTATGGACCACAGCAATTTTGCGCACTTCATTTTCGGTTGGGCTGATAACAGGTTTTATGTTGAGCAGATTTCCGAAAAAACCTCTGGTTCTTGTTATTCTACCGCCGGCAACGAGATATTTCAGTTGGTCTATGAAGACATACTCTTTACATTCTGTAATACTTTTTCGGGCAAACTCGATGACCTCCTCGGAGGAGTTGACAAATTTTGAATGTCCGGCGGTGAGCAGGGCTATAAGTGCAAGTCGTCCGGAAGCTGCACCTGTGTCTAATACGGTAAAAAAATTCTGGGGATCATATTCTTTCTTCCAGGCAGCAGCGGCAGCATAGTTACCGGTAAAAGCAGAACCAACGCAAAGGTAGAGTGAACGACCGAACTGCCGGCAAATACTTTGATAGTGCTGATGCCGTTCGAGGGTGGAGGATTGCGCGGTGGTAATTTTTATGCCTTTGCGCATCAAAGGGTAGATTTGATCAGGGCTGTACAGACTTTCCGGCCTTGAGTTGTCTCCTGCTATGATGTGGCTGTCAAGCAGGGTAATGCCATGGTCTCTGGCCATTTTTCTGGTTATGGAGCCGGCGGCATCTGTCACAATATGGAGAACTGCTTCTTTACCGGCCTCTACCTGTTGTTTTCCAGTTTGCTGATTAATTTTTTCATGGGACCAGTCACTGACATCACCAAACGAATCGAGCTGGTTTCGCAGGCGGCGCGGGTCAGGGGTATGAAGGTGAACCTTCATGGTTGATTTATCCTGCAATATCACCGCACTTTCCCCAAGCTCTGCAATGGAGTTTCGGGTTGTTGTTTCTTTATCTTCTACCTGAAGGGTAACATCTACACAGTAGTCGTTGGTGTTTTCCGGTTGGAAAGAGCTGCTGACAGCAAGTTTGCCTGCAAAAATGTCAATGATGGAGACCGGGTCATCTTTTTGTCCGGTGAGATTTCTGAAGAAGCCGTCAAAATAAAGGTACATGGCCAGGGCACCGGAATCCACCACGCCGGCCTCCTTGAGCTCAGGCAGGATCTCTGATGTGGTATGGACTGCCTTCTGTAATTCCGGGTTGAGGGAGGAATAAAGGTTTTCCGGTTCGGTCACAGATGCCAGTGTCGAAGCCAGTTTGTCAAATACCGTGAGCATGGTTCCGGCACAGGGACTGGCAATTGCCTGCCAGGCCATTTCTCTGCCCGCCGCGGTTGTTTCTGCAAGCTCACAGGAGCTTTTAGCCTGACAAAATTCCCGAAAAAAAGCCGCAGCAATATTACCGGAGTTTCCCGTTGCACAGTGAGCCAGCAGGGTGCGGGTGTTTCTGACGTTTCCGTCACTGCTGCGAAGCGGAGCCAGGCTGATACGCAGATTGGTTCCGGTATCTCCATCAGTAACAGGAAAGACATTGATCTGATCCAGAAGATCTGTCCAGGCAGAAAGATATGCATAGCCGGCAGCAAAACTTTTTTCGATAGCACTCATTTTTCAAGAAGCCGCGCAATAGTACGCCAGTCATATTTACCGTTTTTATTTACGGGAATTCGATCAACTACTTTAATGCGACGGGGCATGGCGTATGGCTCAAGGGCATTGACCAGTGATTTTTTAATCATTTTCGGTTCCACTCTGTGCCCCTGGATCAAAACGCCAATCCGGTGTTCACGACCTCCCTTTTCAGGAAGGGCCAGAGCTACACAGTCATCAACATCTGATTCACCTTTAATAAGGGTACTGATTTCCTCAAGATCAACCCGTTTACCTCCAACTTTTGTCACAGCGTCGATTCTCCCCTGCAGGGAAAATTTGTCTGTTTCTTCAGCCTCTACCCGGTCATTGGCGGTGAAGAACCCTTCGGTATCAACAGGCAGGTCGGGTGAGATATAGGGTGAGCGAACAGCAAGCCGATGGTTTATAATTTTCCATTCAATTGTTGTAAAAGGAGTGAAATACTTTTCACCGAGGAACCTGTTTCTAGTCGCTATTCCTCCGGTTTCGGTGGATCCATATATCTCCTCTATTCCGGCTCTGTTTAATTGGCTGAATGTTTCATTGTCTTTCGCATCAAGCATGCCGGCCGAGGAAACGGCCAGTCTCAACGATATTTTTTTATCACGTAAGGCCCGATAATGGGCGGGGACACTGGCCAGGATTGTGACCTTATTGTCTTGGGCGGCACGGGTAATTTCACCGGGAAAGGATGGTACTTCTTCTACAACAGATGCCGATGAGACCAGAGGCAGGACAATAGAGAAAAGCAGACCGTAGATATGGTAAGGCGGGATGGTGGCCAGAATGCAGTCTTGTTCAGTTATTTTATAACGATTTGCCAGAAAAAATCCTTCACTGAAAATATTTTCCGAAGTTTTGAGCCAGATCTGCGGTGAACCTGTGGAACCACCGGTGAAAATTTTCAGTAGTTCCGAGCGGGGCAAGGTGTGAGTATTAATTGGAGCTTCAGCGGTCTTTGTAAATTGTGGGCAGATAACTTCAACCCCTTTGGGGAATTCTCTATCCAGATCGGAAACAGCAGTTGTAAAACCGGTTTCCTGGTGCATTTTGTCGAGGGCTCCGGCAGAAAACGCATAGGGTAGAAGAAGGGCTGGCCCTCCCCCCAGTGATGCCAGCAGAGCCGCAGCCATAACTGCTTTGCTGTCTGTGGCAAGGCAGACAGCTGTCCCCTGATACCGGGGATTTGCTAACGCCACACGCAACCGGGATGCCATTTTATACACATCACCAAAAGTAGAGCCGAAACAGATAAACTCTTTATCGGGAAATAATGCTCCCCGCAGCAGTTCATCTATATTCTTTTTGATATCGGGTGGAGATTCAGCGCGCATTTTCTCGGTTTACCGGTTTGCCAAAAGATTGTCCGGTCAGGCTCCTGTCCCTTGGCCTGAAGGTATTATTTTCCATCTCTTTTTTAACAACCTGCTTAAATAGTCGGGCCATTTTTATTCGCTGGGGTTCATCTTGATAAAAGGTATTCCAGGCGTAATCGAGCAGTTCCTGCAATTTCTGCGAGCTCATGTTTTTTGGCTGAAATACTACCCGGTCAGCTGAAAAATCATCCCAGTCCCGGGACAGGATACGATTATTTTTGTTCAGTTCATCATAGGCTTTGGTATGAGGAAAAGGTGTCAGTACGGTAAATTCGGCAAGATCCAGTTCAATCTCAAGAAGGAAATCAATCAACCGTTTAATGGAATCTTCAGTATGGCTGTCGAGCCCGAGCAGGATTGTTCCCTCCACGCCGATTCCATGATCATGATAGCGTTTGATCCGCTCTTTGATATAGTCAGAGGTATCAAAGACTGCCTGGTACACATACCAGGCTCCCGCCTGTGCTGCCAGATCAAGAACCTCAGGGTTATCCTCAATGGGATGAGAGCACCAGTTCTTTTTCAGCGGAATCATCTCCCTGAACAGATCCATTTCCCACTTGGTATCCTGGGCCAGGGAGTTATCGACAATAAAGAGCCGGTTATTGTCAATACCGGCGATCTCGGCCACCGCCTTATCGATGGGGCGTGGTCGAAAGACCCTTCCTCCTAGGTAGGAGACGGCACAGGGGTAACAGTTAAAACGGCAGCCTCTTGAAGCATGCACCAGGTCTACCATCTGCACGCCTTTGAAGTTGTAGAGTTTGCGGTTGAGGATATCTCTTCTCGCCGCACCTACCAGATCAATATCGGGTCTTTCGCTTAAAAAATCATAGCATGGCTGCAACCTGTCATGGTTGAAATCAGAGAGAACCTGCGCCATTCTCCCTTCCGCTTCACCGAGAAAAACTGAATCTGCATGTTCCATGGTTTCTTCAGCATGGAGCATGGTTGCAATGCCGCCAAAAATAACCTTAATTCCTCTCTTGCGGTAGTTATCAGCAATTTCCCAGCCCCTTTTTACCTGGACTGTGAGCATCATTGAGATGCCTACGAAGTCAACATCGTCGTCAAAATCGATGGTTTCCAGATTTTCATCAATAAAATCGATATCAATATTATCAGGAAGGGTCGCGGCAAAAACCACGGGGCCGTGGGGGGGCAGATGAAATTCTGTCTGTCTGCTCAGCTTGGCCCATTTAGGGTAGATAAGTTTAAATTTCATCAAAGTTTATCAGCGCGTATCAGTGTCATTTTAAGAGTATAGCCGGTTTGGCCGTAACTGTTAAGCTCAAGATATTCAGGGACCTGAGCAGAGCCATTGTTTCTGCATGATCTTCCTGTAATGGAACGATCCAGGGTCATCTCTGAATTGTAAATATTAATCTGCCAGCAGTCATCCGCTTCAGGGAGGACATCTATAACCCTGCCCATGTTATCAGCATACCGGCATACAGTTATTGCTCCGGGGATTTGCCCTGTCTGCATACCGCCGGTCGGAGGTTGAAAAATTGTCCGCAGATCTCGTATCAACCCTTCTGCAAACAGGGGCTTGTCGAATGGGGGAACTGCCCGCCGGATTTCCAGCCCCTTTTCCTCTTCGTAGGCTGCCTCAAAAAGTGTGAGTCCTTCAATGGTGATCAGGGCACAATCAATCCTATTTCTGCTAAGGCTGGTAACTCCGATAACAGCGGTGCCGGCACCGTTTTTCATGCTGAAGTCGATGGCGTGGATAAACTGCCATTTACCCTGGGGGAAGACAGCTGCAGAGCAGGACGTTTCCTCCAAGGCCGGAGCGGGTGATAAATTCGGAAGGTGCCTCTGTTTTTCTACAGCACAGCTGGTAAGCAGGATCATCACGGTAGACAGGCAGAAGATGTGCAGCTTCATTTTTGGGTGAAAAGGGAGGCGGGGATATTTTTGTTGATAACGGTATTACTGAAGGTCATCCTGGTGTAAGAGTCAGAACCTTCAAAAATCATTATAGTGTCAAGGATTCCTCTTTGATCTGAAAGTTTAAGTTCAATTTTGCTGATGAGACCGGCGAGGGTTTGATCTTTGGGCTTGAGCAGGATGGTTTGTTCGTCAGGAAAAGATGCGACGAACATCTCATTTTCTGCAAATCGCCCATCAAGCCAGTTGCTGATTTCGCCCAGCATAAACTGCATGGAGTCAAGTCCCATCCCCCGTTGTTTTGTGAACTGACCGTCTATCTTAGTATATTTGCTCAATTTACCGTTGTGCATGAGCATGATGGATGGCACAGGAGTGAGGTATTCCCAACGCAGTGAACGGGGCGCCTGAAAGGCAAAGATCCCGGTAGAGATTAGTGGTCGGGCAAGTATTTTCAGATGCTTTTCCTGGACGAAATCCGCCCGAATAGAATCCAGGTGAACCTGATTCCTGTCAGCAGAGCCGAAGGAGGGTGGGGGAGCGAGGATAAAAAACCAGACGGCAATGAGCAGAGTGTGCAGCTTCATTAAAACATCCCGCCGTTCACTGATATTATCTGGCCGGTCAGATAGGAAGCCGCATCGGAGCAGAGAAAACCTACCACCCGGGCAACCTCTTCAGGCTTGCCAATGCGGGCCATGGGGATCATGGCTTTGATCTGATCTTTTGGCACATCTCTGATCATATCTGTTTCAATAAGGCCAGGGGCTACTACGTTGATCCGGATGCCGAGTCGGGCAACCTCAGAAGCAACTGCTCTGCTGGCACCATTCAAACCGGCCTTGGCTGCTGAATAGTTGGCCTGACCCCGGTTGGCCATAAGAGAGCTGGCGGAAGAGATGGAAACAATGGCTCCTTTTCGTCTGCGCACCATTTTTTCAATTACGGGTCGGGTCATATTGTAAAAACCGTGCAAACTGGTATCAATCACAGACTGCCAGTTATTTTGAGACATCATCATAAATAAACCATCTGCTATGATGCCGGCGTTATTGACCAGAACAGCAATGCTGCCCAGCCGTTCTGCAATATCCTCAACTACCTTCTCGGCAACCGCCATGTCTCTTACATCAAACTGATAAATTTCTCCCTGACTGCCAGCATCTTTGACTTCTGCCAAGGTCTGCTCTGCACCCTTTTTATCCCTCATGTAATTGATAATGATGTAATAACCGGCTCGGGCCAGCTCCACACAGATTGCCCTGCCAATTCCCTTACTGCCTCCGGTTACTATGGCTATCTGCTGTTCGTTTTTTTCCGTCATTCCGTTCTATGCCTGGAAGAGCTGCAGTGTGATCCTGCCTATAAGTTTATTGTCCATGGTCTGTTCACAGAATACCACCCGCAGATTTTCAAAATTATATCTGTTTTCCGCATTGGTGATAATGTCGCTGCCCAGAGGCAACCAGTCAATAAAAAATTCAGCTTTTTTAATGCCCACCAGCCAGCCCATCTGATCTGAGTCAAGTCCCTGGGTCTGTATTCTGTCCCAGCCGTTGCATACTCCCGCAGTCTGTGCCGCCAGCTCTATTAAAATCAGGGGATGGACTCCCTTATCATCACTCATGGGCCAGGACTTCTCCGGGCGACAGAGTGTGCGGGCATGTTTGCTGTCAACTTCGAAAACCTTTTTCACCAGCATCATGTTTTCGCGATGGGGAAGCAGGTCGTCAAGTGTAAGATCGGAAAATGGAATTCTACTCATGATAATATATCGACACTGATACTCTATTATTAGGAAAATCGCCACCAAATCAGATGACAAATTTATGCGATCATTATACTATATGCAACGTGATTTAACGTCAGTACAATTTTCAGCGGATGGTAGCTGTCGTGTTGTCGTAATTCTGCCATTTTTGCTGATTTAACACCCATGAAATGCGTTCACTACGATGACACCGCTTTGCTGTTATGGAAGGGATATAATCGGGATCCGGATTCGTGCATGACTTTCATATAAACCAAACTGTAAAAAATATGAGTGAACTTATAGCAGAACTTAAAGTAAAACTGATTGATATCCTGAATCTGCAGGATGTGAACCCTGAGGATTTTGATGAAAACGGGCAGCTGGTCGGTGGTGAACTGGGAATAGACTCCATCGATGTTCTGGAAATGGTGGTCATGGTCGAAAAAGATTATGGCATTGTTATCAATAACCAGGAAGTTGGTGAAAAGGTGTTCTTCTCACTGGCTAATCTTGCAGATTATATCGAAAAAAACTCATCAGGTTCACTGTCTTGACAGAGAGGCAGGTTTATATTGGCGGCGCAGGCATAGTCAGCCCCCTGGGTGTGGGGCTTGGTGCCACCGAAAGAACACTGCTTGAAAACCGTTCGGCAATTAAACCTCTGGAACTGTTTCCCCTGATGCAGGGATCTCCTCTGCCGGTTGGTGAAGCAGGTGGCATGACGAGGGTGTCAGTGCTGCCGCGGACTCACATGTTGGCTCTTACTGCGGCGCAGCAGGCCATGGAGGGGTATAACCACTCCCCGGATGCAATTGTTATTGGAACTACCACCGGCGGTATCCTGACTACTGAAGAGTTGCTTCGCAGCAATGAACAGAAAAAGGATTTGTATCGAAACCATGGGTTAAATACTGTTGTCAGCTTTCTGGCCCGGGAACTTAACTGTACAGGTCCCGCTCTTACTGTTTCCACTGCATGTTCCTCCGGTACTGTGGCCATCAGTATGGCGTTGAAAATGCTGCGCAGGGGGCAGGTGGAGGCAGTTCTTGCCGGTGGAGTGGATTCTCTCTGCCGTCTTACCTATTTTGGTTTTCATTCCCTGCAGCTTGTAGATAATTCCGGCTGTAAACCTCTCGACCGGAACCGCCAGGGGATGGTTGTGGCTGAGGGTGCAGGTCTGCTTCTCCTCACCACAGTGAAACCGCAAAACCCTTATGGTGTACTCCTTGGGGCCGGGCTTTCCTGTGACGCCTACCATCCGGCCGCCCCCCATCCGGAAGGTACGGGGGCCTTCAGTGCCATGCAGAATGCTCTCGCTGATGGCGGGCTTTCTCCTGATGATATCAGTTATATAAATCTGCATGGCACCGGAACTCCGGATAATGATCTGGCTGAATCCAAGGCTTTGCACAAACTTTTTATCAGCCTCCCGCCGCTCTCTTCCATTAAAGGCGCATCCGGTCACAGCCTGGCAGCTGCCGGAGGCATCGAGGCAGTGGTCTCCACCATTATTCTTTCCCGGGGACTGCTGCCGGCTAATACAGGTCTGCAGGAAGTTGATCCCGAGCTTGGTTTGACACCATTGTCAGATCCGCTGGAATGTCCCGTCCGGGCTGTTCTTTCCAACTCTTTTGGTTTCGGGGGAAATAACGGTTCCCTGGTCATTGGAAAAGCTGATATATTTTCAGGGCCAGTGGAGGTGCCATCCCGCCGGGGGCTGGCAATTCATGGATATTCCTGTTTGACCGGTGCAGGTGCTACTGCTGCTTCCATAACCCGGATGCATGACGGAGGATCTGTTGCCGGGAGAGCTGAACTGGATATGATTTCAAAGAATCTGCCGCCACGATTGATACGCCGGCTGAAGAGGCTGCCGCGGATAACGCTGTCACTGGCAGCAGGAGCCAGAGGGAATCCGGACTCTGTCTTTATGGGGACCGGCTGGGGAGCCCTCTCTGAAACCTGCGACTTTTTGACTCGCCTTAAGGACTCCAAAGAGCAGTTTCCAAGCCCCACAGATTTTGTCGGTTCTGTCCATAACGGGCCTGCCAGTCAGGTGGCAATCATGTTTGGAGCAACAGGTCCGAATATTACCACCAGTGGTGGAGACTATTCCTTTGAACAGGCACTGTTCGCGGCAGAACTTATGCATGATGAATCTGCAGGGCCGGCTGTTATTATCGGGGCGGATGAGGGGCATGATATATTCTCGCCACTTTTTGATCCTTCGATTGAGCAGGGATCAACCCTTGCCGATGGTGGTGCTGCTTTTTGTGTAAACAGAAAAACCGGGGGAGCCGATTGCTCTATTTCCATTCCCTACTACGAAAGCAGCAGGGCCGACGGAGCAGTTGCAGCCCTGGTAGATTCTCTTGGCGGCGTTAGCTTTTTACAGAACAGCTGTGCACTGATCCTGGCCGGTATCCCCGCTGCCAGTCGCCGGGAAGGGGAGCTGCAGCTTGAACAGTTTATGGCGCAAACAAAATTATCTGCCCCCGTTCTCCGTTACCGCAGACTTACAGGTGAGTTTGCCTCCGCTTCTGCTGTGGCTGCAGCTCTTGCCGTCTCCTTTTTTGAGACAGGGGCTGTTCCCCGGGGTATTACGGGCCGAAGTGAGATTGTCATAGACAGCAGGATGAATAAAATACTTGTGCTCGGGTTCGGTTCGTATATTACAGCAATGGAGTTTTCCCGGCTGTGAACATACTGCTTATTTCACCCAACACCCTCGTTGTTCCTTACCCCGTCTACCCCATAGGCCTTGATTATGTTGCCGGCTCTGTTTCTTCCCGGCATGAGGTTAGAATTGCTGATCTCAATGTACTCTCGCTTGAAAACCTTAAAGAGATGCTGCATGACTTCTCTCCTGCAATTATCGGGTTGTCCTGCCGTAATATAGACAATACTGAAGCAGGAGATTCTCTTCACTTTATCGATCAGTATAAAACCCTCGTCTCCTGGCTGAGATCTTGTTCAAAAGCCCTGATTGTCTGCGGTGGCAGTGGATTCACTATTATGCCAGAGCAGATTCTCTCCGCTCTTGGGGCCGATTACGGTATTGTCGGTGAGGGGGAACGGTTCAGTCTGCTGGTTAATGCTGTGGAAAAAGGTTTTGATCCGGCCAGGATAGCCGGGGTGATCTCCCCTACCGGGAAACAGGCACCGGAGCCCTGGTATGGAGAGAGTGTCCGCCTGTTTCAAAAGGATGCGTCATATAACCGTTTTTATCTTGATAGAGGGGGGATGTTGAACCTGCAGAGCAAAAGGGGATGCTCTTTCAACTGCATATACTGTCCTTATCCTTATATAGAGGGGAGAAAACACCGGTTGATTGAGCCGGAAAAGGTTGCTCAGATGGCTTTGGAGCTGGAGGGTGCCGGTGCGAAATATTTTTTTATCACGGATTCAGCCTTTAATTCAGATATTGATCACAGCCTTGCGGTGGCCAAAGCTTTTACCGTTGCCGGTGTTTCAATCCCCTGGGGAGGGTTCTTTGCTCCTGTCAGGCATCCAGCCAGTTATTTTTCCAAAATGGCGGATTCCGGTCTTGCCCATGTTGAATTCGGTACAGAATCTCTGTCAGCATCAATGCTGAGAACGTATCATAAACCCTTTGCAGTTGGTGACGTTTTTACCGCTCATCAACAGGCAATTGACGCCGGTCTGCACGCTGCCCACTATTTTCTTATGGGGGGGCCGGGTGAATCAGCTGCTACGGTTACTGAAAGTCTGGATAATATAGAAAATCTCAGGAAGACAGTACTGTTTTTTTTCATCGGTATCAGGATTTACCCTCGTACTGCACTTTACTCAATCGCACTTGACGAGGGAAAGATAACAACTGATACCAATCTGCTGGAGCCTGTTTTTTATCAGGCTGATAATATTGGCCGAGAAGCCATTGAAGATCTTGTTTCAACAAGAGTCGGCAATCGAATCAACTGTGTTGTCGGTTCAGGAGGATCCATGGGTGCTGCCACAGTCAGCAGAATGCATGATCGTGGATATACCGGACCGCTGTGGGAGTATCTCATCCGGTAATTTCCGTTTTATTTTGAATCACGGGGTACAAATAGTGAAAAGTTGTTCATCCCTGCCTGACAAGGTACTGATTAT
The DNA here is from genome assembly GCA_001750925.1 of Desulfobulbaceae bacterium S3730MH12. GTDB lineage: Bacteria > Desulfobacterota > Desulfobulbia > Desulfobulbales > Desulfocapsaceae > Desulfomarina. The sequence continues at coordinate 2,943 of MAXH01000042.1, read as the reverse complement.
AGGTTCCGGGGTCGGTGGCCTCAGCACTGCAATTATTTTAGCTAAACTTGGCATCGACGTTACCGTCCTGGAAAAAAATTTCCGGCCGGGCGGACTGCTGCGCAGTTATACCCGTGACGGAATTGAGTGTGGTGTGGGAGTGCATTATCTGGGTTCGCTTGACAGGGGGCAAATTCTCAGGAGTTTCTTTGATTATCTTGGGGTAAGTGAGGGCATACCGGTAGTAAAAATGGGTCAGGACGGTGTTATCGACCGGTATATCTTTGACTCCTCTATAAATAGTCCGCCGATCTTTGATCTGCCCCAGGGGATGGATGGTTATGAAGAGAACCTTAACCGGGCTTTTCCAGGGGAAGAGGAAAAGATAGCAAAGCTGCTCATTCCTCTTCGCCAAGCAGGTCGGCAGCTGCATGGGCTGGATTTTCTCTATTCAACAGATAACGATTTTTCCCTGCTTGATCAATCCCAGTCTCTGGGTGAAATTTTAACTGAGCTCCAATGTTCGCCGGGGCTGCGAAGTGTCCTGTCCATTCCATCCTGCTGGATTGGTGTTCCCCCGAATGACTGCCCTGCCTACTATCACAATATGGCTCTCGCTTCCTACGTTTCATCCTCATGGCGTCTGGAACGAAATGGTTCAGATATGGCTGATGTTTTTGCCGGGCGATTGAAGGAGTTGGGCGGGCGGATAGTTGTCGGGGAAGAAGTGAGCCGGATCAATGTTGAGGACCGTGTTGTAACCGGTCTGCAGTTAAGATCAGGAGAGGATCTGACAGCCGGAACTGTTATTGGAGCTGTTCACCCGAAGGTTGTTTTAAAAATGCTTTCCCGCGGAGATGTAAAACCTTCGTATCGCCAACGGATTAGCAATCTGCAGGATACCCACGGTATATTCTCGGTCCATGTCCGGCTTGATGCTGATATGCATCAGGAAATCCCTTATAATGTTTTTAAGATCAATGTGGCTCATAATGGTGATGTGGTTGATCTAAAATATTATCAAATTCGAAAAAGTGAAAAAAAAGATGCTACTCTCCTTTCGATACTGACCTCCGGGAAAGATGAGTTATGGGCACCCTGGTCGGAGACAAAAAGTGGGTATCGAGGTGGAGACTATCTTGAAAGGAAGGAGAAACATGCTGCGGAACTGGTCAGGGAGGCGGAGGAACAGTTCGGTTCTTTCAAGGGGCTGAAAATTCTTGATACCTATACACCTCTGACCATACGGGACTGGGTAAACAGTCCGGGAGGAAGTGCTTACGGGGTGCTGCGATCCTCCAGTCAAATGCTGGCAACTGCCCTGCTGAACCGGACTGCTGTGAAAGGCTTATATCTTGCCGGACAAAGTGTAATGGCCCCCGGAATCATCGGTACTATTATGGGATCCTTGAGTACTGTAAAATTGATTCTCGGGGCAGATGAGTTTGAAAAAAGAGTCAAATTTTAAGGAGTCTGCCGTGATAAGGATTGTTCTGTTCAGCCTTGGTACCCTGATTTTTACTTGGTTGTCCCGGAGGGCTCTGATGAACCCGGGAAGCCATGGTTTTTACCGGTTTTTTGTTTTTGAAGGGATCCTGCTCCTGGTTTTACTCAATCATCCTTACTGGTTTGTTGAGCCGATGTCGCCACAGCACCTTATCTCCTGGTCTTTTCTCCTTGTTTCGATTGTCTTTATTATTCAGGCTCTTCTGATGTTTAAAAGGGAGGGGGGCTATTCTGAACGGCAGGATATGCCGGAAAATTTTTCTTTCGAAAATACTGCCCATCTTGTGGAGACCGGGCTCTATCGCTATATTCGACATCCAATGTACAGCTCGCTGCTTTTTCTTGCCTGGGGAGCTTTTTTAAAACACATTACACCATTAACCAGTATGTTGATTCTTGCTGTCTCCGGATTCCTCACAGCCTGTGCCAGGGTGGAGGAACGTGAAAATATCCGGTTTTTCGGCTCGGTGTATGACGAGTATATGCAACGGACAGGAATGTTTATTCCCCGGCTGTTTTGAGCATTGTATTATGCGGCATGGGTCGGTCTACATACCTGTTGTGAATTTTCGGCTCAGATGGTATAAACATGCGTCGTACTGGTGTGCGTGACGTGGAGGGAACACTGGTAAAAATCAGCTACTTTAAATATGGACTTTTTGTTTAATGATCATTTGCTGAACGATAAAGAAGGCAAGATGTCAGCATCAGTGACTACTACAGGCAGTTCTCCCTGGTTTTCCGGCCATTTCCCTGACGACCCGATTTTGCCTGGAATTGCCCAATTGAAGATGGTTGTCGATCTTATCGCCACCTCCGGGCAAGGTGTTTCGCATTTGACCGGTTTGAGCCGGGTAAAGTTCAGGAAAATTGTAAGGCCGGGGGAGTTGCTCGATATCCAGGTTACATGCACTGGTAGAGAAGATCAGTTTATATTTAGAATTACCTCCGGGGATGAAGAGGTTTGTTCCGGCAGGATGTTTTCCACTCAAAAAAAACTAGTATGAGTTCATGGCTAACGATATGAGCAAGACCATTACCCGAATTGCCGAAATTATCATCGACGAGCTCAAGCTCGAAGATATAACACCCGAGACCTTTGATGCCGACCTTGATCTGGTTGACGAGGTGGGCATTGATTCCATGGATCTGGCAACTGTTGTTCTGGTGTTGCGAGATGAGTACGGTGTGAGGATTGATGAAGATGATTATCCCAGGTTGACTACAGTGCGCATCATTGCCGGGTATATCAACGATAAACTCAACAGCAGCGAATAGATGTCTGCAGGGCAACAGGAATATAAATTCTCTGATATTATCGCTGATCCGCTGATCAGAGAGCGTTGGGAGAAGGTTCGCCGCTTTTTCTTCCTGCGTGAATCCACTTATGATATGAGCAATCGGTGTAATATTCGCTGTGAAGGGTGCTATTATTTCACAGGGGAGAAGCAGTTTGCC
>MAXH01000041.1 GCA_001750925.1 Desulfobulbaceae bacterium S3730MH12 | reverse complement strand
CTCAGGGGATAGAGCACAGGATTCCTAATCCTGGTGCCGCAGGTTCGAATCCTGCCGGGGGCACCAATTATATTTAAAGGACTAATGAGTGTTTTCAGACTTTTAGTCCTTTCTTGTTTTTCGGTGCTTTTTCTACAGATCATATGGACGAATTGTTTGTGTGTGATTTTGTGTGTGAATTAGTTTTCAGATTAATTAACTTTTCGACAAGATCACACATTTTTGTATAGGGGTCATGATCACCAGTTGCTTTGACATGTTTTTTCAGTCGGTTTGCATTTCTTAGCGCTTCAGGCATAAATTCTCTAAGTTCAGACCCCTTTTTCCGACAAATCAAGAGGTCTGAAGGTATCTCGTAAACACCACAAATAATCGCGCTGTTGGCGTGAAGCGACTAGAAACACTTTATCTATATCCTCCTTTGATGGCACATAGATTTCTGTTAATCCTAACCTGCAGGCGCTCCTTCAGTTCCCTGGTTACTGCCATTATTGCAGGCTTCGGAATCCGCCGGGAAGTGACGACAAAACTTTTCTGCCCCACATATCGCTTTGTGCAACGGATAGTCATTTTCTCTACAGAATAACCAAGCTGTTCCTTCAGCAGGGTTTCCACCAGTGTTTTGGATATCCGGTCAACCACCACCTTTAGCCGTGGTGTACCGTGCAGAAAAACCGGATCAACCCGACGAACATGAAAGGCCCGCTTCTCACCAATGGAGAGATCTCCGGAACTCCGTTCATGAAGCCCAACGCGGTTAAGCGGGCACACTGCAGTCACAGTCTCCCCTGGAATCACCTCCAATTCAACGTGATAGTTCTTCTCCAGATCAATAGCGGTGATCTCACCCCACCGCAGTTCCCGTTCATAATATTTATACTGCCGGGTCTGTTTGAGAACAGAGGCCTTCAACAGACTTTTTTCCAAGTGTTTTCTGATCGTGTTCCAGCCGCGAATGTTGTTCAGTTCGACAACCCGCTGCTGGACGATCCCCCCGGCCTCATTATAGGCAACCACTTCCAATTGCATATCCTTTTGAAAAGCAGCCATGACCTCACACCCGTACCGCCGGGTAAAAACCTCAGAAAAAATCTTCTCGATCTCGACAATGACATCACTCCTGATCAAACCGTATTTTTTGGTAAAAAGAGATATGGTTTCCTGCATGCTTCTCCCCCCATCGGTTGTCTTGGTGAGGCGCTGATAGTCTGACGGTTCTATATTCTCTTTCCAGAAGGGGTGACGTAATAGCAGTATTTAGAAAGATGCCATCGATCGTTCCTCTATGGAGAGATATCACACAATCATGGCGTATAACTCGTATTATATTTTGGAAATTCTCGTAAAATACCACTGGGTGATTTCTCCCGGCAGTGGAAGGAAGAGAGATAGAGAATACAAGCATTTCGACGAACTCAAAATGCAAATCAATTTGTCGAAGGAACAAATTCTGCTCAACATTGAAATCCTGGACTAACGTTCCGTATTCTCAAGGCTCGCAAGGGCTGGCAGACAGATCGGACAATCTCATTTCCAACGGGGCCCTGAAAATTATGGGGTGAATTTTGTGTTGAGAGGTGTTAAAATCAAAGTTAATTATTATGATTAATGGTAGAAGTTTGATCGTAAAATTGCCCAGGGAGAAAGAAATGGCCCAAATTGAAACCAAAGTCCTGACCGCACATGTCCCTTTGCCAATCGTTGATAAGGTCGATGAAATTGCGACACGACTGGAACGTTCCCGTAACTGGATAATAAAACAAGCGCTCACTTCCTGGATCGATCAGGAAGAAGAACGTAATCGGCTGACCCGTGAAGCCCTTGCTGATGTGGACGAAGGCATGGTTATTCATCATCAGGATGTGCTGGCCTGGGCGGAGAGTCTCGGCACCGATAATCCGTTACCTCTGCCACGCCCATGAAACTTAAGTGGACCGGCAAGGCCCTCGCCGACCTGGAACGGCTGCATGACTTCCTGGCAGCTGTCAACCCACCCGCCGCCGCCCGAGCAGTGCAGTCGCTTACCAAAACACCAACCCGATTGCTGGAAAATCCACGGTTAGGTGAACAACTCTTTGAGTTTGAAGGGCGCGAAGTGCGGCGCATCATTGTTGGCCAATATGAAATACGTTACGAAATACAGGATCCCTGTATTTATATCCTGCGATTGTGGCACACAAGGGAGAATCGATAGGAAAGCAGACTATCTATTGCTCTATTTTCTTTTTTCTGTGGGGATGACCTGAAAGGGAGAAGGAAAGGAAAACAGGCAAAGAAATGGTCAAAAAAACTAATGAAGCCGATATGCAGCGGTAAGGGAATTTTGTGAGAGAGGAATAGTTGAGATTGCCGTTGACCTTACACCTTACGATCTCCGCATTTCCCGTAATGCTGCAGAAATCTTTTGCATGGCTTCGTCTGAAACATGATCAGCATGCTCAAGTTTGGAAATATAGGATTGGGTTACTTTCATATGACGGGCAAGGTCAATCTGTTTGACTTGAGCCTGAATCCTGGCCAACGCCACAGGATTTTCAACATAGTCAGCAGGATCAAAGTTAACAAAGTCCTCTTCCTGATCGGCCCAGGCCTCCAAGCCTGCTAATTCATCTTCAATTTGCTCTTTCAGCGCTTCAAAAACCTGGACAGGAATGAGGACATATTCCGCTTTACCGTTTATGTCATTTATAGTTTGCAAATTCATTTGTAAGCATCTCCCCGTGGTTTTATCTTCTCAATCATGATTATTTTCATATAATCCTGTCGATCGTAGATAATACGCCAACCTCCGACACGTAAACGCCATAAGCGGGATCCCGTTAATTGTTTCGTATCAAGCATTACATCGTCGGGATCAACGCCAAGTGAACTTATTACGTCAGTGATTCGTAATCGATCCTTTTTACCAAGACTTTTGAGTTTGTGTTTTGCCTGACGTTTAATCTTAACTGTATAACTCATATTATATTACTCATAGTCCTTTTTTGCAACTCACTATCGCATTTCTTAATAAAACTGCAACAATTGTCTTGGATGTGGCCACTCCCATTCTGGATACAACCCTGCCAGATTTCAGACTGCCATGACCCATAATCATCCACAGGTGATTGAATGTGCTCGGTTGCGGCAGCCTGCCCGGCAACCATTCATCTCATTGTAAAATATGAAGACAATCTAAAAACAGCATTAATTGAAAATATGATGGCGGGGGGGGGATTCCTCAGCCCGGGGAATGCTTACAGGTTTTATTCTCGGATCCTACCAGGGGATGGATAAGATCCCAAATTCCTGGGTGATCGATATGATTGCTCATGAAAAGATTCTTCGGCTTATGCATTAAGATAACTGTCTTTCACTCACTTCGTTTTCTTCGGCAGGATAGCAAGATACAAAGTAATGATCCAGGAGAATATCAGCGTTAGAAAGAGCATTAGTATTAATTTTTTGCCTCTGCTTTTTGACAAGCTGATATTGATAATAAAAGGTAGGAGAAAACCGAAAAGTATATAAACATAATACTTTGTCAAACCCGGGTCTAAATCAAGCATTAGAGCCTCCTTGGCATGAACAGTCATTGTCTTTTTAAAAGCAATTGCTTATTGAATTGTAATTATAAAATTTTCCAAATTCCTTCAGCTGTTGATATAAGCCGCTTTCCACATTTAATCTTGCCTTGCATAAAGACTAATGTTTTGGTTTTCTTGAGTACTTTCGCGGATCCAATTAATATATCTCCTGCCTTTGATCCGCAAATAAATTTAACGTCTAAAGAAATTGTTGCCGCTTTAGTATTCGGCCCCAAAACTCGGTGAGCGGCTGTTCCCATACCCGAATCTAAAAGAGTTACGATAAAACCGCCGTGCGTAATGCCGGCTGAATTCAAATGAAATTCTTTAATAGTGGCTTTATATTCAAAGTCTGACCCTGAAATTTCTCTGAATTGTAATCCGCCGTTATGTTTCATAAAACCCAAATAAGCTATATCGCTGAACTCTTGATCCATTTTTTCATTATCTGTATTAAATTTATAAAAATGCAACATTTGCGCATCATTGCCTGCCCCGAACAGATCGGGATTTCCTTCTTGCCTCGACTTAATTCAGTATCCCTCGGACTCTGTCGCTTACCAAGTACAAAAATGGAGAGAAAAGTCCCAAGGCACTAAAAATACGTCGTACTTGTCCCTCATGGTATGGTTATATGCTCTGAGAGTAGCAAGACCTGGTAGATATTGCGATACAAAGTAAAAAATATTTACATAGAGGCTGACGACCCGGTTATCCAATCATCTTAAAAATTCCGATCTATTCGGAGTAGGAGAGTATGTAATATTATGAAAGGATTTTTCTACCCCAAAAGTATTGTTGTCATTGGTGTGAGCGACAAACCAAAAAATATGGGACGGATGATCGTTTACAACCTGATTCACAAAGGGTTTACCGGGCAGGTACATGCCGTGGGACCACACGGGGGAACTGTTCTTGGACGGCCTGTTCGCAAAAATGTGAAAGACATCCAATTCCCTCTGGACATGGCGGTGATTTTGACGCCGGCGGCTATTGCAGTTGAAATGGTGAGAGAGTGCGGGGAGGCAGGAATTCGCAGAATCGTCATTGAATCCGCTGGGTTTTCCGAGTTTTCCGACGACCGTAAAGGATTGGAAGAGGAACTGTCAGCCATAGCAAAAGAATTTGGTATTCGATTTATAGGTCCTAACTGTATCGGTGTTTTTAATACTGACAACGGTCTTGCCACATCTTTTGTTTTGACCACGTCTGACTTTGGCAAGGGAGATGTTTCTATAGTGGCTCAGTCCGGCGGGATGGCTATGACCTACATGGAGTCACTGGAGTTTAATGGTGTCAATTTTAATAAGGTAACTTCTATCGGCAACAAACTGAATGTAGATGAATCGGATCTTCTTGACTACCTTGTTAATGAAGACGAAAGGACAAGGATTATCTGCATGTATCTTGAAGGCATCAAAAATGGTCGTCGATTGATGCAGATTGCCAGGCAGAGCAAAAAGCCGATCATTGTACATAAATCAGGTGTTGGCCGTGCAGGTGCCGCTACAGCTGCTTCGCATACTGCAGCAATGTCTACAGACAACAGGGTTGTAAATGCGGCTTTTCGGCAGGCGGGCATTATCCGTGTGCACATGACTTCCCAGATGGTGGATTTTGTCAAGATCTTCGAACTGCCTCCCATGAAAGGCCGGAACCTGGCCATCGTTTCCAGGTCTGGAGGTCATGCCGTTATTGCTGCCGACACAGCGGAGCACTTCGGTTTTGAATTCCCCTCATTTCCCCCTGAAGAACTGGCAAAGATTAATGAACATGTGCGAGGCGGGGTCATTAATCTCAGAAATCCTCTGGATCTTGGAGATCTTTTTGACCTGTCAGTTTACGAGTCCATTGCCCGTATGGTTTTATCAAATGAAAATATGCACGGTATGGTTCTGGCGCACGCTTACGGCAAGGCTGACCGTGAGGAATCACGTCAATTCTTAAGAGTTGTCAAGGAATTGAGCATCAAATACCAGAAGCCGGTTGCCCTGTGCCTGATGATCGATGACCAGGAGGCAAGTTATCTCAAACAGAATATCAGGTTTCCTTTTTTTAACAGCCCTGAGGAAGGAGCATGGGCGTTAAGTGCCTCATATCAAGCGCATCAGTATAGACAGCGTGAGCAAGTGACCGTGTCTCCCGTTGGCACCTTTGACCCGTTGCCTGCACGTACGATAATTGAAAATGCTGCTCAGGAAAGACGCAATCCCAGCCAGGCAGAGTGTTTCGATATTCTGAAATTGTATGATATCCCTGTGCCCGGATATCGGCAGGCTGGTACAGCCGGTGAAGCGATTGAAGCTGCCGAGCAGATAGGCTTTCCAGTGGTTTTAAAAATAGATGTCCCCTCGGTGCTCCATAAGTCTGATGTGGGAGGTGTTGTTTTGAATCTTGCCTCTCCCAAAGCTGTGTCTGAGGCTTTCACACAAATGCACGATAAAATAGCCGGTTCGCTGTCTGCAGACGAACCTTTTGTCGTTCTCGTTATGGAACATGTGAAAGTCACCGGCCAGGAGGTAATTTTCGGCATAAAGCAGGATCAGACTTTTGGCCCGGCACTGCTGTTTGGCATGGGCGGCATTCTGGCTGAATTGATCAAAGACATCAGTATCCTGATTGCACCGGTAGGTCGCAGCGAAGTCAATGAGATGATCAGGAGAATTAAAGGTTACAAGGTACTCACCGGCGTGCGTGGTCAGAAATCCGTAGATATTGACAGCCTGGCGGATAATCTTCTCAAACTATCGCAGTTGGCACTGGATGTACCTCAAATCATGGAAATAGATCTGAACCCTGTTCTGAGCTACGAAGATGGTTGTCTGGCATTAGATGCCAGATTTGTTCTGTGAAACAACCTGGTGAGGGGTATACCTTGGTAATATTTTATCAAAAGCAAGAGAAAAGCACCCCAAAGAACCAGGGATATAAACTCCGGCTTCGAACT
>MAXH01000040.1 GCA_001750925.1 Desulfobulbaceae bacterium S3730MH12 | reverse complement strand
CGTGCCCATGAGTTACCTCCTTGGTAAAGTGAATAAGAATGTTGGTACATGTTCTTATCTACCAGTGAGGTAAAAGTATTGAAATGAATTTCAGTTGAAGGGGTATCGGACACTGTGTCCTCTTTATATTTGAAAGAATCTGCGCGTTGGGCGGAGCCCTAAGCGCACGAAAGCAATGAGTGCAACTGGGGTGTTTTTTCCGCGTAGCGGTTCAGTTCTTCTAGAGAATTTTGGAGATGCAGTAAAAGTATTGTCAGCTGAAATTGATACCTCACTTTTTATATCAGCGGAAAAACAGGCCAGTGATGAACGTTTTTGGGGGTGTCCACGAATGTGACAGCTAGATGGTGTCGTTGCCAGAAGGTTTAGTAAATGGACGTGGGCGAATCCAGATCCAACTCGCAACAACTATAGTCCCGAACGTAGTATAACAAACTATAAAAGCCCACACAGGTGCTCTATAATATAAAAGGGTATCAAGTGAATAGGAAATAAAAGAACCGGCATATACAGTATCACCAGCGAGCGATCGCAACGCATTTTCCCAGGATGTTAATGGGCACATCACTCCCAACCACGACTGAATCATGACCACATTAATGGCTGCAAGATGAACCAACCTAAACCATGGATTACGAACCCAAGACCACCCACAAGTTTTACCGAGAAAAATAAGCAAAAGACCAATTACAACGAAGGCAACGAATAGCACGTGCAGGATCAGGATTGCATCTGCGGCTAAAAGATAGATCATAGATGTCTTTACACGGTTAAAAGATTGTTACATTTCGGAGTGATCTCTTTACATAGCTATGTCAAATCGGCTTTTAGCAACTACATTCTATTGAAAAATATGAAAAACGTTCGGTTTCGGGTTAACTTTTTTTGGAGGTAATAGTTTGAAATGATGAAATCTGCCGTTTTACTTTATCGCTTTCGCATTTCGAACATGTAACTTTTTTCTTTCCATATTCTGAAATAGTTACAACTAAGAAAAAATCATGATAATACGGTCTCTTTCACTAATTTCAATTAAAAACCCGAACTACCTTTTTCAAGGCAGCTCGGCTATCTAATAGACCCGTAGCTTTCCGTCCCTGTCTTGCGGCAGGTTTGGCTTTATCTGTCCTTATATAAAATTATATTCCACGATAGGATCAAATGTCAAACTGAAGGGATGAAAGAAATGTGTTGGCAATCCTAAGTGACAGGGCCTACCGCAGGGTTGAGATAATTCCTGAATCTTTACAGATCCGCATAATATACGTAACAAAATCTAGTCTGCCAAAGGCAATATATTTCCTGAATCTTTGAACCTACCCAATCCACCACCCTTACAGAAAAAATAGGAGAAGATATCATACTAACCAGCTACAACTGCGCGGCAAGAAACCCATCCTTCACTTGATTTTGAGCAATAAGGATTGTGTCCATTATTTCTCCGGGAAGAACCGTCAACTGGGTTCTGAATGATGGAGATTATTCACCAGGAGAATTGATGGCGCTTTGCCATCAGGCGGGCCTGAAAGAAGTGCTGCCGGTATAAAAGATCATATCTCCTTGGCTTGTATCTGTGAATGCTGTCAGTACAAATATCTGCAAAACTGGCTGTTATCTGTTATCCAAATCAAGCCGTTCCACTGCTCACCCCGCATAATTTAACTCATCACGGCCAAATTAACATAACGATTATGCCGTAAATAACCCTTAAAAAAACATTGCGTTTGAAAAGTGGCACCCAAGGGGGTATTCAATGAGAAAAATCGTCGAAATTTGACTCAACCCAAGCCATTGAAAAGGGCATTGCAATAGTCCCGAGTTGAGGGAACAAAGCCATCCTCAAAAGATGGCCTTTTAACATTCTTCATCATTACTAAGATTTTTGATCAGGCTCAATATAGCAAGTACCCTGCCATACAAAATTGTCACCCAAAAAGGAGATCAACTTGAAAAAATCACCATGGAAGAAGCCACCACTTTTGGCTTGGATGCAACCCGACGGGAACAGGAAGAGGAAACCCCTATCCGTGGCCCTCGTACCGTTGCAACCGAGTCACCCTTCGCCCCCGTCAGTACAAGCTATGGATCAGGAACCCGCAGCCCTGCAGGATCTAATGAGCAGACTGGACCGGATCGGACTTCTGTTTAGTATTAGTTGGCCAAACACTTTTGCCTCTTGTTCAAAACAAACAAGAACAGACCTCTCCTTAAAAAGCCACCCAACATCGGTGATGTTGTTATATGGGTTGCAAGACTCGGCGGGTTATTTAACCCGAAAAAGAGACGATCCACCAGGAACACAGTGTCTCCGACCATCGCTTTTTTGCAGGCCCTCTTGAGAGTATAAGTGGTTTCGTAGTAATGCTTCATGAGAGAAATAAGTCAACAAAATTTCTTGTTTTATATACCCCTCAAGGAGGTACTTAACAGAGTGACAGGTTTTCCGGGGGTAGAGTGCTAAATGAATTCCTCCAAGTATGTGTAGTCATCTGTTAATTGTCCATTGTGAAGAATCAAAGCCTTTTTGATTGGAGATGGCAATTGTAGTTCACTAAAAGTTTTGCCAAAATCAGCGCAGACTATATCGTTGGTAAATTCTTTTACAACGTTTGAAAAAAACATGGATGATTCTTTAGAGAATTCACATGGCAGGTTGTCTACTGCCATCACTGTAATACCATCTTGCAGGATTCCATCCTTAAAGGCGTCTGCTTCAGGAAAATAGGTAAAACAACCATTGTCCGGCATTGTGCCAGCCTTTGTGATTTCAATGGATCCTTCGATATCACAACTAATATCACCAATAACTGAGAGTTTTGATTCCATACCGGAAGATGTTTGGCCTTGAAGATAGGTTTTAGTAACCAAACGAGGATATTTAGCGGTCCAGTAGATACAGTTGACCAAGATATCAAGTTTGGGTAAATGCAAATCCATGGCGGATTCATATTTTTCAGGATGATCATAGTAGTCCTGAAGTTCGAAGTCGCCGGACAAGGGTGTAACCATGTCCTGTTCTCTGAAAACCACCTTGTAAATGTGGTTACGTTCAATGCTACCTTGTTTTCTGATACTTTCAAGCTGGTCAGGTGAAATCTCTATTATCGGCAACATATCCATAATTTCCTGAGCACCTTTGGAGACATTTCCGTCGCCGGCAAAGCCGACGATCAATGGACTGAGTTCTTCCGGCAACCCCTTTTCTGCAATCTGGTGCGCAATCTGCTTGATATGATCCTTTGCATCCTCAAGGGATGTATATTCATAGGCCTGTTTGATTTGAACCAAAGGTGAATCGATACCCTTTATTTTCATTTTCTGGCCGAAAGCAAACAGGGTTTCAATAATGCCTGCATATCCTGCGTGAGTACTGAAGAATATCAACCTCTGGTTTTTTTTATTGACTATGCGTTCATAGTCAATGAGGTTGCATTTCAGCTCCATCAGTCGCTTGAGAAGGCCCATGTTATAGGTCTGGCCTTTGATAGTATGAGAAAAAAATATATATGTTTTCCCTGCGGCCAGGAGATCCACAGGGATCTCTTTAACAGCAAAAATGGTGTCAGCCGTACTTAAATCTTCCTCCACTATGGCACCATTCTCCCTGAACACATCATCAGGGTAGATACGAATTTGGGATGGTTGTACGATTGCATCTATTCCATAAATGTCTTTTAGTCTTTTTAAATCTTGAGGAATAAGAGGGACCCGCCGTTCCCATTTATTTTTATCTTCTCTTCGAATCCCTAATATTTTTTTCATTTGTATTTCACTCCATGAGTCTAAATTCACATCCAGGTAATAACCCAATCTTTTTCTTCTTCTGTAAATCTGATTTTGTAGTCTTCCAATTCTTTCATTATTGGTTCGTAAATCTCCTTTACAGTTGGGATATGTACTCCTGTAAGACCTGCAATTTCACCCGTTAACAACATTTTCGCAGCAATGGCCACCGGTAGGCCAACCGTAATTGACATGGCTGTATAGACATTGTCTTCACCATAAACAATCATCGAAGAGTAAATTTTCTTGATTTCATCGTTCAACTCATAAACAAATTGATGTTGCATCACTATCATATCGATATCGCCGGAATCTAACGACAATTTTGATTCCAGCAATTGCTGTAAGATTTCTGCAGGAGTCTTTTTTTCAAGACCGATTACTTCATCACTAAAAATACCTAGCCAGCGCAACTTATACATCATTGCGCTATCTTCATCGACATTCAGGTATTCAGCAACTTTTTGTTCCACAGGTTTATCTACGTTATAAGGCAAGTAGGAGTTGATAAACTGGCGGTATGTTGCGTGTTTAGAATTGTTAAATATATAATCATCACTTGTCATTCCAAGCTGAACAAACGCATTCCACGCTTTGCAAAATCCGGGGCGACGAATGGTTCCACGGAATATAGTTTTGACATCCTCTAAGCCATAAATACTCATATAACCAAGAGAGTCACGATTAGGGTACGCCTCGAATTCACCTAAATCTAGAACATTAATTCTCTCATAGCGCTCAAAAAGTTTGTTATACGGAATGTATTTGTACATGCCGTTGTGCAAAAACTGAGAGTTACCCTGTCCGGCTAAAACTACATTTCTAGGATTCCAGGTAAATTTGTAGTTCCAAGGGTTATTGTCATACTTGGGAGCAACAAGCCCGCCTGTATTCGATTCAAATTCAATAATTCTTCCACCTTTTTCTTTTATTCTATCTATAACCTGCATAGCAGACATGTGATCAATACCCGGGTCAACACCAATCTCATTAAGCATAATAATGCCTTTTTCTTTGGCTTTCTGATCCATGGCTCTTACCTCTTTAGATACATAAGAAGCGGTAACCATATCTACAGCATGTTCTAAACAGGCTTTAGCAACGATATGATGAAAGGTAGCCGGGAGCATAGAAATGACTAAGTCAGCATTTTTCACCTCCAGGTCTACTTGATTTTGATTTTTAACATTAAAAACAAAAGCTTCACCGTTTTTGTGTCCAGCAATCTTTTGCTCACATAATTCAAGAGAAATATCACCTAACTTTATGATCCAGTCGCATTCTTCCGAATGATCGATCATGTATTTTATCAGACTTGAAGCTGATAAACCTGCACCTAATATTAAAACTTTTTTCATGATACTCTTTCCTTATAGCAAAGTGGAGTCTGCCTCATCCCCCGGACACAGGTGCAAGAAGTGTAACTGTATTACCATCTCTCAGTAATGAATTTTCTTCGCACCGTTTGCCGTTAACCAGGACAAAACGCTGAACCTCATCTGTAACACTCAATGCAGCGAGCAGATCCGCAGCAATTGCCTCTTGGGATAGTTTTAGGTTGAAAAAAAATTTCGGCCGCTGAAGGGTAGCTCTTCAAGTTGCCTTAGAGCTTACTGTCGACTATCATCCTTTCAGGAGAATTCGGCAAACGCGAACAAATTGTATCTGTAGAGGCTCCAGAGACTTCCATTGATGCTTGTCAAAAGCATCATTTAACCACCAGTCCGATGAGTTTACATCTCATACGATTTCACTCAGGCCCTCTCAACGATGCGAGATACTATCGTGATACTTTTTCAAAGATCCACTTCGACAATACAGAATATAATCTCCGATGTACTGGAAACATTTGCCATGGCAACTGAACCCGTGAGACCAGGGAGAAAATACCCGCGCAATCATAAAAGAGCCCAGAGAAAATACTGTTTAACTTACAAACCGATCCTTTAAGTTAACGACATTGAATTACACTCTGTACCTTCTTACAATCTTTCCGTCAAGGCCGGAACCACTTCAAAGATATCACATAGTAAATGAGACTGAACAAAAGAGCGTGATGATTAAGACGGCACTGACAAAACATTTCATGAAATTTCTCACTTTTTAAAATAATAACAACTGAATTGCCTTGCTATTTCGGCAACCCGCCTATCTATACAGACCCGTGGCTTTCCGTCACTGTCTTGCAGCGGGTTTGGCGTTGTCCTATTTGGATATCATTCTTATATTAATTACGTGTGAAGAGATTGCCTTGCGTCAAGGGAACAGGGTGATATACGAAGAAAGTGGTGCATTCAGTCTCTAATCGAAATGAGGCTCCTTACCTTAATTTTTTATTTACAAATTCTGAAAAACTCTCCCTCTCAGGAATTTCAAATTGAATGGTATCTAAATTCTCAGGAATAGGAAAACGACCATAGCTGTGGCAGGCGGCTACAGCAGCGTGAACATGTTCTGAAGGTGTTTCACCGGGTATCTGGTTAATATGAAACATACAACGTTCATCTCTACCAATTTTCTCGATATACAATTTGACTCGTTCCACAATCGCCTCAACAGGTCCTTCCTGAATAAGTGCAGCGTCAATACCTGCTGTTACAAACAAGTTGTGTTCGTTTGCATATGCTTTAATTCGTTCCGGCCCCACTTCATACAAGTCTGGGTCCAACACACTCAATGAACCAGGGCTACATTTCGTTTTTTGTGAGAAGAACCGTTCTGGGTCACGGCTTTTTGCATCGCCCCAGTTTCCGCGGGTGATCAAATTACCACCAACTTGATTCCGTAACCTTTCAGTATAGGGAACGACATACTCATCCATCATATCCAAAGTAATCATCGGTGGTGATGCCCAGGCATCGCGACCGTCCATGAGCAAATCAGGCATGTTTGCCTCTTTTCTCAGCACTTCAATATGAGGAACGAGTACCTCATCACAGATAAATTTGAAAAGACGATGAGCAAAGTCGGGTCTCATGAACATATCTTCTATGAGATTTTGATAGCCCCTGATGTTCGCGGCCAAGCTAAAAGGAGCAGTAAAATAAGCTCGATCCAGTTTTCCTGTTATTTCCAAAAAATTATTATTAACCTTATGAATCCATGGCAGTCGGCCGGATTTATACGGATTGGGAGGATGCAATTGATCAAGATCCGAAGGCTTAGCGATCAAAGGTTGGCTTCGATCAATATCCGGTAAGCTGTTGGGATAATACACAACTTTTTGTCCCATGGCTTCAGCTTCTACGTTATAAACATCCCAAAAATTACTCAATGTATCCAGTTTATAATATTCAGTAACAAGTAACTGTGTTTCTGTAAAAATGTCGGCATCTGTGAAAAACTGTTCCGATGAAACTCCTGCCAGAAATGCGGCATGATCATTGATTTGAGCGCCAATAGCAATGTGATCATCCCCGATGGATAGATTTGCTTTGGATTTGAATTTGGATTCTGTCACCATGTTGAGTTCCCTCTTCAGATCATTTATCCGTTATTATCATATAGCCCTTGAATGCTAAGTACAGTCTGTTTTTTGCTCACCTTCTCAGACCTTGTCACTACTGGACTTCTTGATACCGTTAAACTAATTGACTCCATGATCAATTGCAACATCACTAGAGTCTTGGCGTTAAGTCTGAAATCCAACTCCGCACACACTGACATTACACCGCTTCAGACGTTGGTTTTAACAGTTCCAATTCTTCTTGTTCAGCCCTTTGACGAAGTTTTTCTGCAAGAATCGTATCGCAGATAGACTGCGTTAAATGGTAGGCGATACCTGGGATGAGAGCCATAGGGAAGGAGTCCGCAAGGTAGCCGGCCCACACCAAATAGGAGACCGTCAGGGTCTTTTGAGATGTGTGGATGGTGAAGGCTGCGACAGATGGTCTATCCAGTTTGATCAGTTTTGCCAACCGATAGTTGAAAAAGAGAAAAGCATTGTGCAGGAGTATCATAAAGAAAAAGACATAAACTATAGAGGCTCCGGCATCAACCAGCTTTGTAGTAGATCCAGCAACGGCATTGAAAATGATCAGCAGGACAACACTCTGGTTAAAGATCGAGATCTTCTTTTTATGAGCCTTGACTAATTTTCGCACCTTCGGCTGGAGAATCTGTCCGATAACAGTTGGGATAAGTATAGTTACAATCAAGCTTGCCATCATTTTCATTACCGGAAGTTTTATAGGTTCCGTAACGCCGACAAAGAGGTTTAGCAAGGGGGGAATGGTAAATATTGCAACCACGTTACAGAGCACGCAGATAAACAGACTGAGTGGAATATTGCCTTTTGCCATTCCAGTCATGACAGTCCCGGAGGCTATGGTCACAGGTGCTGTGGCAATGATGATGGCGCCGATTACAAAATCCGGTTGAGAGGAGAAAACCGCATTGGCGGTAAAATAAGCGACACAGGGGAAAAAAATTAGTGATGAAAATACAGCTGCGACCAATACTTTGTATTCCTTTAACTGGCGGACTACATCAGATGTGTCAAGGGTCATACCGGTAACCAGAAAAGCCAGGAATATACCGATTTTTAGAATTTTGTATTCTCGAACGAACATACCCAAAGCGGGAAGACAAAAGGCTAAAATCACCATCACCACAATTCCCACAAAAAACCAGTACTTCTTTAAAAAAACATTCATAACAACTTCCCTTTCTCCATATACAAAACAGACAACAAATATACCTTTGAAATGCTTGACGCTATAATTAGCAATGAAAATTAACTTTTTAGTGCGGTTAGTACAAGTTCTAAAAGGGTGAACACTTTTTTTGTGAAGGAGAATTTGCATTCGCTATTTTCTGAATAATCATTTTGTTGATTTTGAAGAGAGCTACATTAAAGTATAGTTTTTACCGTCTGGGAATTTCACAACTGATTTGGCGGGAATGCATTAAAAAGTCTGGAAGGTGGATCCTCTTCTTTGCAGAGACGATCCCAGTAATCCGGATCACTCGTTAAGTTAATATTTCTGTAGTTCCTCAACTATGCTACAGTGAGGAATTATGAAAAAGCAAAGACGAAAACACACAGCTAAATTTAAGGCAAGGGTAGCACTTGAGGTTATCAGAAGATTAAAAATACTGAGCGAAATTGCCCATGAATAAGAGATCCATCCAGTGATGGTTGACAATTGGAAAAAGGAACTGCTCCAGCGTTTACCGGAACTTTTTGAAAAGCAAGGCGCCAGGAAGGGTATTGTCTCCTAAAGATATATGTGTGGTCCTGTGCCAAATGAAGAAGTCGGAGAGACAATTTTCCCGGCAATTTTTTTACTGCCAGTGCCGGTGAAGAGAATACTCTGAAAAAAAGAAAAGGAAACTTAATGACCAATAACGATATATTACGTCGTCTCCGCTATACTTTTAATTGTAATGATTCAAAAATGATTTCTATTTTTGGCCTGGCTGATCATAAAGTAACCCGCGAACAAATCTGCGATTGGCTGAAAACAGAGGATGATCCTGCCTATCAAGCCTGTAGCGACAGCCAGTTGGCTATGTTCCTCAATGGTCTGATCAACGACAAGCGCGGCAAAAAAGAAGGGCCACCGGTCGAGCCGGAAATGCGCCTAACCAATAACATTGTTTTGGTAAAATTGAAAATTGCTTTAAATTTGCAAGCCGAGGATATATTGAAAATTCTCGATCTTGTTGATGTGCACATTAGCAAACATGAATTGAGTGCATTTTTCCGTAAGCCTGGCAATAAACATTACCGGGCCTGTAAAGATCAGATTTTGCGCAATTTCCTCAAAGGTCT
>MAXH01000039.1 GCA_001750925.1 Desulfobulbaceae bacterium S3730MH12 | reverse complement strand
ACAGCGTCTGAAATGGAAGTAATGATCCGGGTAATATTTTTCGCATGTACCCCGCTGTCGGTAAGAGCTTTGACTATCCCCGGTAGTCTTGCGTGGCTGTCCGCAATCTCTTCCACATCTGTTGCTTCACTAATTTCGTTAATGAGAAAAGTGGTGGAAAAACGTTGAACCTCCAATAATTCCTCATTGCTGATGACACTTACAATCCTGCCTTTAGCATCCTTCACACCAAGATGCTTGATACCTTTCTCGCTCATCAGCAGAACAGCCTCAAAGATCATGGCACTCTCTTCAACAGAAATAACGGGAGAGCTCATCACCTCATAAACAGGTGTCTCAAGGGAGATGTTTTCAGCAACTACCCGCTCCCTTAGAACCATATCGGTGATAATACCGATATGTGTTCCCGATTCACTTCTGATCAACATTGAATTGCACCCGGCTCGTACCATGATTTTTGCAGCTTCCCGAACCGGAGTATAAAGATCACAATCAACACTATCACTAAGGATATTCTTCAAGGGTTGGTTTAAGAACATTGCGGATGTCTGCAGTTCAACGATTAATTCATCCCTTTCTAAATCCCGTTTTTTCTCCTTGGTAATATCCTCTACGATGCCTTCACAATATACTGGCTTCCCTTTTTCATCTCTTGTCAACACCAATGAAAGTGAGACTATAACAACTTCATCTGTTCCTTTTTTAAGAGTAAAGACCTTATCTTTGACAACACCATCCTTTGCAAGAATTTCCATCAATTCTGTAGACTCATCAGTGCTCTTAAGATAGTCGATGAGTTTGGCCCCCGTCAGATCGTCTCTGGTCAAATCGAACAATCTGAGTGTCTCAGCATTCGCTTCCAGTAAACGGAAATCTTTATCCGGTGTTGTGCGGAAAATACCGATCGGTAATCTGCTGGTGAGCAATTTATACTGCTCCTGACTTTCATCTAATAGCTTCTTTATCCTTTGCCGACGGCTCAGATCCCTTGCAGTCATCAGCAGAACTCTTTCATCACCAAACGATTTTGTGATGAAAGTTAAGCGGGTATGAACCTGAGAGCCATCCTTTCTCAGCATCTGTACCTCGACCTGACATGATTCTTTTTTCCCCTCAAAAAACGCCTTTACATCTTTTCTACTTAAATCGTCTATATTTTCGGTGAAGAAGAGCTCTTCCGGGTTTTGCGACTCAAGTTCTTCTGCAGAATAACCGAGAAATTGCCACATGCTGGAATTCGAATAGATGCACTTTCCATCCAAAATCATCATGACAGGTTTTGTAGCAGTCTCAACCAGGGTTTTGTATTTCTCTCTCGATCTTTTCAATTCTTCTTCAGTGTCCCTCCTTTTCCTCTCTATGGCCAGACTTTGCCGGCTCATATAAAAAAGCAGAAATGAAAAAACCAGGGCTGCAGCTAGAGCAAAAAGGGAAAGTCTGTTGGAAACCTCCCTGGTCTTCCTCTGTACATCATCCAGGAACACACCGGTGCCGACAATCCATCCCCATGACTCAAATTTTTTCACATAAGAAAGTTTCGCCACCACTTTTTCATCACTGTATTTTGCATGCCATGTGTGGTTAAGAAAACCATCATTTTTGTTGGATGCTGCTCGTATAAATTCAAGGAAAATCTGCTTTCCATCGGAATCTTTATATTGACTGAGGTCGGTGCCGATCATCTCTTTGGAATAGGGGTGCATCACCATTTTCGGCTGCAGATCACAGATCCAGAAATAGTTCTGGTTAGTATCGCCATATCTCAGCGTCTCTATCTCCGACAGAGCCATCTGCTGTGCTTCTTTTTGACTGAGACTACCCTCCTGCTCCTTCTTTTCATAGAGCGCCATGACACTCCAGGCAACGCTGGTCAGTTCTTTGATCATCGACCGCTCACTATCAACAAAACTTTTTTTAAAGGCGGGAATAATCACCAGGTAAAAAAGGCAGATAAGTAAAATTACGGCAAGAGAGGTGGGCAGGGCAATTCCCAGCAGAAATCGATTTGAAAACCTGTTATCAGATTGATATGACAGTGACATGGGCTCAGTGGTGGTCAGATGAAAACATCGGCGTGTAATGGAATTGAATTAGTAAGTTTTTTCTTCTGTATATCGATAAACCTCAATGCTGTGGAATTCAGCTTAAGTATCTCCGGGTTCTTTGGCAATGCTGAAAAAAGAGCCTTAATCACTTCTGGATCAAATTGACTCCCGGCTTCACTCTGCAAATTGAGTATAGCATCTTCCTGTTTCATTTTGGCGAAGTATTTCCTACCGGCCAACATCGTTTCAAAAACATCACAGACTGTCAGGATGCGAACACCAAGGGGAATCGCCTTTCCCTTGAGGCCATGTGGATATCCGGTACCGTTAAACCTTTCATGGTGATGTAGGATCAACGGCTCGATATCATTTAGAAAAACAAGAGGTCGAACGATCCTTGCGCCCACCTCCGGATGTTGCTTCACAATATCCATTTCTTTTCGGGACAGGATACCCAGACGATCAAGAATATCATCTTCCATGCCGATCTTACCTATATCATGCAGTAATCCACCATGATAAATAGTCTCGATTTCCTCCTCAGACAGGCCCATTTCTTCAGCCACCATTTTTGCGAACATGGCAACTTTAACTGAATGACCATGGGTTTTTTCATCTTTTGCCTCCAGGGCCAGAGTGAGTCCTTCAACCATCTGACGAAAATTCTCCATCATCTTCTTGTCATAACTGATGGCTCTGTGCAGGGCGATTGCTCCCTGCTCTCCCAGAGCAGTCACCAACTCAAATTCACTTGAACTGAGTTCTCTCCTGTCGTTAAAATAGAGTGCCAGGATACCGCCAAAAGAGTCAACGATATCAAAAAAAAGCCCTGTTACCGAGCCGACCCTGCGTTTACCCAACCGCTCCATATCAGGTATACGGGGATCATGACGGGCATCCTCAATAAAGACTGGTTGACCGATGTCTCTGTCAAAGACAGTAGTAAGGGTATCATAGCCAACCTCCGTAAGGCTGCGATAGGAGAATCCGTGCGAATATTTAGATACTATTTTTTCCCTGGAATGATCGACAATCCAGAAAATACAGCCTTTGGCCTGCAGGATTTCTTTTATGTGGGTTACAATGGATTCAAGAATATCTGAACTCTTTTCACCGGAATGAATTGCTTTGCTTACCTCGGTAAACACTTTAAAAAACGCAGAATAATCGCCTGTCATATTTTACCTGTCTATCCTCTTATACCACCCCGTCAGTAAAAAAACGATCAATCTGCACCTTTGAGTACCCTGCTTCCTTGAGAATGGGCCGCGTGGATTCTCCAAATTCATCGGACACTGTCCTTACACTACCAGGCGTCTCTGACAGCTTTACAGGTATGCCAAAAGAGGGTATCAGCAGACCGTTCCTGTCAGGTTGTTCAACGATCATTTCACGTTCCCTGAAAAGCGGATCTTCAAGCACCTCCTCCAAAGTCTGAACCCCTGCATAGCACACATCAAGCCCGGACAGCTTTTTTTCCCAGTGGGCAAGGTTTTTTGTCAGAAATTTTTCCCTTAGAAAGCCGATAATCTCCTCTCTTTTTCCTTCGTCATACTGAAGAGAAATATAGTCCGTCTTCTTTAAAAATTCACAGAGTTTTTTCCAAAACCTGTTCTCGACTGCACCAATTGAGAGATATCTCCCATCTTTGGTTTCGTAAGTGTTATAGCAGCCATAACGATGTGACAGTAACTCATCGGCAACTTTCGGTGGTTTACCTGTTAATTTTGAAAAATAATAGGGCAGAGAAAGAAATCCTATCATACCGTCGGTCATGGAGATATCGATATATTGACCCTTACCGGTTCTTTCTCTGGCGTAAAGAGCAAGCAGAATCCCCACCGCGCTGTTCATACTTCCTCCGGCGATATCCGCTATCTGTACGCCGGGAATGGAAGGCGGCCCGGCTTTTTCACCAATGAGTCCGAGTACACCGGACATACTGAGAAAATTGACATCGTGACCGGCCCGGTCGCTGACAGGTCCAGTCTGGCCATAACCGGTTATCGAACAGTAGATTATTCTCGGATTATATTTTTTAACCGTCTCATAATCGACTCCAAGCCGGTTAACTACACCCGGTCGAAATCCTTCCAGAATAACATCAGCATTTTCTGCAAGTTTATAAAATATCTCCTGCCCCTCCGGAGTTTTAAGATTGAGAGACATATGTCGTTTATTTCTATTCAAGTCATTAAAAAAAAGACCATCTTCTTTGAATCTTCCATCCTCAATAGCAATCACTTCAGCTCCATGATCCGCTAAAATCATGGAACAGTATGGACCAGGAAGCATACGCGACAGATCAAGAACTTTTATACCTTCCAATGCTCCTCGAATTTCCATATTATCCTTCTTCTTAAAATTCAATACCTTTCTGCGCCTTAATATCCTTATCGTAAGCATGCTTAATCGAGTCAATAGACGAAACAGTATCTGCAACTTCAATAAGTTTTGGATCTGCATCCCTACCGGTCAAAATAAGGGAGAGTCGCTTTGGTTTATTGCGGATGAGTTTAATTATCTGATCAACATCCACAAAATTGTAATGAATAAGATATGTTATTTCATCAAGGATGATCAAATCGTACTGATCACTCTCAACCTTTTCTTTTGCAAGTTGAAAACCTTTTTGTGCAGCCTTACGATCATCATCGATGTTTTCTTTCCTGAAGACAAATCCACGACCACAGATAAACCAATCGAGGTTATCAAATTTTTCAGCCATGAGTCTCTCACCGTATTTCCCCTGGCCTTTGAGAAATTGAATCATGCACACTTTATGGCCATGCCCAAGTGCTCTGAACGCAGTGCCAAGTGCCGCCGCAGTTTTACCTTTACCCTTTCCTGTATTGACAATAATTCTTCCAATATCAGACATAAAAATCACCTCAGAAACTAACTTTTTCCCGCACCTGTTTGAGCAGTATAGGTAAATTTAATTCAAATAATATAATATTTTTCAATGTTTTACTGCCTTACATACTAGCCAAACATCTTGCTCAGAAAATTAGTTGACAATTGCATACAATAATTTTATATAGACTAGACTGAGCGCTCGCTCAATTCCTTTCTGTTGTACTCGGAATTGAACAAATGTGCTCACTTTTTAATGTCAGTTGTGCTTTAAAGAGCCGCTTATATGTGATGGAAAAGAATCTCAGTGGAGTTTGTTTCGACAAAATACGACTGAGCGCTCAGTTTCTGGTCTTGCTTTCTATATGTACCGGTTAAAGCCACTCTAAGTGCCATAAACTAATACTATAATAAGAAAACTGCATATTACTCGTAAATTTCACTGAATGTATACTTTCAAATTAAAACTATAGCAGTTCACAACTCTAGGAGCCTGTCCGAGAATGCATTTTGCCCAAACTCTTCGTAATTTTCATAAAAATAATGCTCGCAATATCATGTATATGGCTGTGCTTATTTTTATGGAAAACCTCGATTTTGAACAAAATACTTATTCTCGGACAAGCTCCTAGTACTGGATGCAACTGTATATAGAAGTTGATTGGATATAATGTGTTTTGGGCTAAATAACTTTTACAAGGAGGAGAGAATGAACAGTGCGTATAAGAAGGAAATCAGGTACACCATAGGCTTTAGCCTGTTGCTGCTGTTGTGTGGGCATTCGGGGCTTTTTTTT
>MAXH01000038.1 GCA_001750925.1 Desulfobulbaceae bacterium S3730MH12 | reverse complement strand
TCAAGATAATTTGTAAACAATACTCTACCTGTCGCCGCTTCTATCTGTTATGATTCAGTGAAAATATCTTGACGTTACATGGTTCGTTTATGGAGAGATAGGGTGTATCTACTTGATAGAAGGCGTTGGATATTAAATGTCAATTACTTTGTCCGGTTCGTGACAATTATCTTGTCCGGTTTTTTGTCCCCTAGATTAGCTGATTTTTATGTTTCTTTTCATTGTTAGATTTGTGCTGTTTTTAGCCCTACAAAGTTGTGCTTTTTATTAAGAGCGTAGCGAGTAAAAAAAGCACAACTTTGTAGGGCACAGCAAGCGATAGCGCGGTAGGCTTTAGCACAGTCCGAAATTATTCCGGCATCATCCCTTCTCTCAGTTTCTTGGCTTTTTGTGGATCATGGTTGATATCTGCCCTGGTGACGCCATAGATCAACACAGGGTAATTGAAATTATTCTCCTTGATCAGAAGGTCACCTTCGATGTCGGTTATGGTGTAAATGTCATCTGTCTGCTGGCAGCCATCGAACCAAGTGGTGTTTTTCTCATTCATTGAGGCTTCTATTGTTTCAAGGCGCCCTTTTTGTGGGTTGCAAATTGTCACTTCCATCGTTACACCTCCTTCTGTTGTTCATTTGCAGGTCCGGATATTACAACTTGATTAGAGAGGTGCTGATTGCGATTCATCGCCTGTTTTTTCCGGAAGCTCTCTGCTTTTACTTCTATTTCTATGATCATCGCATGATGGACGAGTCGATCAATGGCTGCTACGGTCATTATGCTATCTGAAAAGATTTGATCCCAGTCACTAAAGGGATGGTTGGTGGTGATGATCATGCTTTTGGATTCATAGCGGTGAGCGATAAGCTCAAAGAGAACATGGGTTTCCGCCTCACTCTTTTTGACATAACCAATGTCATCTAAAATAATGACTGCGTATCTATCCAACCTCGCAAATATTCTTTCCAGTTGCAACTCTTCACGGGCGCGCTGGAGTTCTTGAACGAGGGCAGTAGCCTGATAGTAACGCACCCTTACATCCTGCTCTATCAGGCCATTACAGATGGCTACGGCCAGGTGAGTCTTGCCTGTGCCGCTTGCCCCGAAGAACAGGAGGTTCTCTGCACGATTAACCCAACTTGGGTCAGAGGCTAACACCTCTATTTTTCCGGCATTCATCTCCGGAAGATGGTTAAAATCAAAGGAAGACAGGCTTTTGCCAATGGGAAGCTTTGACTCCTTGAGGTAACGGGCTATACGTCGAGTATAACGTCCATTTATCTCCTCTTCACATAATGCCGCCAGGTATTGAGCGGGGTTCCATCCTCTTTGCTCGGCATATTCTAGATATTTCTCCCAGTGGGCAGCAATGGTGGATAGTTTTAATTGCTTTAATAAGACAGGTAGTGTTGCTGAGTGAGTCATCAATGCACCCCCTGCAAACAACAATTCAACAAGCTATCATAATCCGATGCCGGTGGCTGCTTGACTTGGATCTCTGGGACACTCTGCTCTCTGGATTCAAATTTGTTTTGCAGTTCAAAAAGAGTGGGAAGCGTCGAACCGGTCATTAGTTCCTGCAGATGCTCCCCTAACTGTGTCTCGCAATCTGCCCGGTGAGCCAAAGCCAGAATCCCAACCATTGTTTTGCAGGCCTTGCGGGCCTCCATCTCCTTATCCAGCCAACTCCACACCGTTTTATATGTTTCATCAGGCAGAAGGTCGTCTCTTATTTGAGAATACCTGAAGGCCTGGGGTTTCTTCTCAAGACTGCGGATAACATGGCGATAATCCACCTGTCGACCACGGTGATTATTATCAGAAACAAAGACCCTGGGCAGGGTGACAGTGAGGGTGCTGCCAAGGTAACATTCAAGTCGACTGTCATATATATGAACACGGAGCCTTTCACCAATCAGGCGAGACGGCACTGTATACAAGACCCGTTTGATCTGGATGGTACTGGTGGTGCTGACAGGTACCACCGTCTCTGTATAGTCAGCTGTACGTCGCAGAGGGAGCGGCTGTAGATGCTGACGCTCTTGCTCAATTTTATCATGCTTACGGCTATTAATCTCGCTGACAATTTCGGCCAGAAACTGGACATAGGCAGCCTCCGAACTAAAATCGTTAGAATCTCGGAGCAGTAAGGCCTGCGTGATCCGCTTTTTCAGATGACCATGCGGGGACTCAATGGCCCCGTTTTCGTGCCCTTTGCCGCGATTGTTACGGGTTGCCTCCATACCATAATGGTGGCAGAGTTGCTGATAACGTCTGGTTGTATCTTCGGCAGCATCTTTGCTGAGATTACGATAGGCCGCTGACAAACTGTCACTCCGGTGCTCTTGGGGAACACCACCCAAGCGCCAGAGAGCATCCTGCAGACCTTCGGCCAGAGCCGTGTAGGACTCCCCTCCATGAACAACCTTCACTGAGCACCAACCACTAAAAGCCAGACGAAAATGATACAGGATATGCGTAAAAGGCTGGCCCTGAATCGTAATTGTCACCGTTTTTAACTGGGTGAAATCAGAGAGCCCCATCCGTCCGACAACTTGCTCCTGGCGGAACATAACTTCCTTGTCCGGCCCATAAAGGGCCTTCCATTCACTAACCCGGCGTTGAAAGGTACGCAGCTTGCTGTCTTGGTATCCTCCAGGATGATTTTTCTGAAGTTTTTCAAATAATGTAATCGGAGTTAGTTTATGGTTCTTCTCCAGCAAGGGGAGGACTTCGCTGTCCCATACACCAGCGAACGGATCAGTTCGTGTTCGCCAGTAGCGTTTCCTTTTGCGTCCTGATTGCAGATCCCCCTTTTCTATCCGACGCCCAGACCGTTCTGATATCCCAGCTTCAGCAGCAGCTGTTACCTGTTTCTTCCCGTCTTTTCGTGTTTGCATATATACCCTGACCTGTTCTGAATTAATGGTTTTACCTGACACCAAAATCCTCCTTTGTTAAAAGTGGTTTTTTTGAGTTAGGTTTTTACCATATTGAACCGGACAAGATAGTTGTCATTTACCGGCCAAGCTAATTGTCACATAATA
>MAXH01000037.1 GCA_001750925.1 Desulfobulbaceae bacterium S3730MH12 | reverse complement strand
TCCCCTGCTTAAGGCTGGCTATTTCGGTTCTTAATTCAGCCGTATCTGTATCATGGTTTTTATCCCAGATTGGAAAAAACACAGCAAAAAACAATGCAACCCAGAAAAGTGAAGCTGCTACTGCTCCTCCTACTGGGGATACCATTCTAGATATTATCTTCTCCCAATCCATAATTTTCCTATAGGTCTGTAGCTGCTTATATTGATAAGTTGTGTGCATATATCTTCCTAACGACATTATTAACCTATAAAGCCAAAAGGAGCAACTTCAGTGATAATTTGGGACACCATGACAACAAAATTTGATTTTCACCCACACCTCTCTGAGATTGAGGATATGGTGATGCTCGGCTTCAGCAAAGAAAAGATGGCAGCAAAATTCGGTATAAACCGCCGTACAATTATTCGTCAGTTAAAGACAGATCCTTACTTGATTCTCGCATTCGAGATTGGCAGACAGAATCGTATCACGTTGAATGAGTTATGGTGAGCAATAGTATCTATCAGGTATCCGTCGTGGTGTTTTAGTTTGTGTCGGATAACTATTGCCGGGGTCTGCAGCAGGCCAAAGATTGTTCTGGAACCATCAATAATTTCAAATGCTCCATTTTCTGCTGGCTTTCTGGAAGTAATTTTGATTTTTAAACGCCACAATATGCTCCTTTTTGGGCACGTTTTTTGTCTAGATCAAATTGTAACTTCACAGGAAGCACCTTTCGTCATAACTCGTCATAACCTGCAGCAACACTGATTATCTTTGTTTTGGCAGTGTTAAGTTCGATGATAAGACGCTGACATTATGTGATCAGGAACAATAAGGTTAAGTCTTGCCTGTACCGTTCAGATTTATACTGCCAGTACTTACCTTGACCATGCCCCGATTCTGTTCAAACAAACGGAACCACCTCTTTATGTGTATCTAAATATGGATACAATTGCGAGTGTTGTGTATTATGAAATTAATACGAAAGAGTTGTTGTTGTATTTGTATTGTGATACAGTTGCAGTGATTTCGTATTACTATTTAGATACATAGGGGGTCCGGATGTTAAGAAAAAGAGCAAAATTAAATCGCATTGACTCTACAAAGCATGTAGTGCTGCAACAGCTGATTAATAAAGTAAAATCAGCACGTAATGCTCATACTCCAAAACCGCCAAAGGATGGGTGGATCCGAACAATCCGTCAGACATTGGGAATGTCCGGGGCTCAGTTTGCGAAAAGAATGGGCTATACACGCAATAAGGTATCTATACTTGAAAGAAAGGAGGCGAGTGGGGATATCACTATTAATCAGTTAAAGGAGCTGGCAAACGGTTTGGACGCTGATTTTGTTTATTGTGTTGTTCCGAGAAAAGACCCAGAACAATTGATTGAAGACCAGGCCCGAAAAAAGGCAACTGAAATGACCCGAAAAACCCATCAAAATATGTATCTTGAGTCACAACACATAAGCAATGAGGCCCAAGAAGAGCAGGTACGATTTCTGGTAGATGAAATTAAACGAAAAGGGGGTAAAGCCCTGTGGGGATAAAATTGTTATGCCTATTTTTACAGAACCAGAAGGGGCTACCCCGTTAGAACCAGATGAAATTGAGGGCTTAATTCATACTCACATTGAAACTCGTGATGAATTAAACGCTCTTGAAAATGCCAATATTGCTGATTGTCTGGTATGGTTGTCAAGTCAATCCACCTTATCATTAGAAGAAATATTGTCTCTTAATTTTGCTAAAACCTTGCATAATGAAATGCTCAGCAAGGTCTGGAGTTGGGCAGGTAACTTTCGTACTACCGAGAAAAATATTGGCTGTGATCCGAGACAGATCAGTGTGAATCTTTATAATTTGTTTGAAGATATAAAGTGCTGGGTTGAATTTGACCATTATGAATCACGGGAACTTTCAGCAAGAATTCATCATCAACTTGTCAAGATACATCCTTTTCCAAATGGCAATGGACGACACGCACGTATGTTTACGAATTGTGTGAGGGAAAAAGGCCTTGGTATTGAACCGATAATTTGGGCAACAGGAAATATAGATCGACAAAGTGAGGAGAGACGGGAATACATAAACTCATTGAAACATGCAGACCAGAATAATTACCAACCCTTGGTTAGCTATCTTGTAGATAGGGGTAATTAGAGAGAAGTGGAACCACTAGTTTGAACAGTGAGATGATGGTTTTTAGGTGGATTATCCACACAACTTTTTAGAGTGCCAAATCTTATCTGAACAATCAGTCTCATCTCTCCAGCTTAAGCGATCTGTTAGCTTAAGGGGATACCTGCCAAAGTTATTGAGGAGGCTATAATTGGCAATGTTAACCATTTAAGCAAATCCGAAAATTTACACTATTCCTGTACATGTAATTAAGGAGTCTCCCTTCAGTGGATAAAATTTATTTCATCGGTATTTAATAATGACAAGAGTACCCTGGTAACAATATAATATAAAAAGAAAAACAGGATTTGTTACGTATACAAACAGACTATCTCCGAACCAAAGGTCTCAATTTTCTTTTCTAGTTCAAAAAGAAGATTAAACGCTCGCTAAAGGTGTATCCCCGTACAATACACCGTTCACGGCCAACCACACCCATCACAAACGATTCATAAAACTATTGGGGCCATCGTTTCGAATATGGCCCCATTATGGCCCTAAATAAAAAAGGCGTTACAACCGATTGGTCGTAACACCCTGTATTTATTGGTGGAGCTAGTCGGGATCGAACCGACGACCTCTTGACTGCCAGTCAAGCGCTCTCCCAGCTGAGCTATAGCCCCACTATGGTATCTTTGAAGAAAAACTCGGGTATCAATACCAGGGTTTTTTCTATGTGTCAATAGCATTTGGATAATCTTTGGATGCTTCCAGCATATTTGTTGCCAATAAAAAACAGGTTTGGTATATTTCGTGGTTCTGTGGGGAAATATTAACCACTTATGTGTATGGCAACAATTCAAAAATACTTCGAAATTCATCGAACAGATATATAAAAGGCTTCGTTGAAAGAGCTTCTATTGCAAGGGAAACTATATGTATTCACCATTAAATTTTTTGTTCGGCTGGCTATCCAATGATCTGGCAATTGATCTGGGGACAGCGAATTGTGTTCTTTATGTAAAAGGTAAAGGAATCGTTCTTCGGGAACCCACTGTTGTGGCAGTCAGGCAGGACAGGCGTGGGAATAAGGTTCTGGCAGTAGGGCAGGAAGCGAAAATGATGCTGGGGAAAACACCAGGAAATATAACAGCTATCCGACCGATCAAAGATGGTGTCATTGCTGACTTTGAAGTGACTGAAGCTATGCTGAGGTATTTCATAAACAAGGTGCACAACAGGAGAACTCTTGTTCATCCACGGATTATGATATCAGTTCCATCCGGAATCACTCAGGTGGAAAAAAGAGCAGTGAAAGAGTCTGCTGAATCAGCAGGCTCCAGGGAAGTTTATCTTATCGAAGAGCCTATGGCTGCGGCAATTGGGGCAGGATTGCCCATTACCGAGCCAACGGCTAATATGATTATTGACATTGGTGGTGGTACAACAGAAGTAGCAGTCATTTCACTTGCCGGTATTGTTTACGCCAAGTCCGTTCGAGTGGCAGGTGATAAAATGGATGAATCAATTCTCCAATATATCAAGCGTAAACATAACCTGGCAATAGGAGAGAGGACTGCTGAACTGATCAAAACCACGATAGGCAATGTATTGCCGGAAGAGCCTTATGAGATGATGGATATTAAGGGGCGGGATCTTGTTTCAGGTGTGCCGAAAACTCTTCAGATTTCAGCAAAAGAGATTCAGTCTGCTATAGGAGAGCAGGTTGATGTCATTGTCGAAGCAGTACGGGTTGCTCTGGAGGTGACTCCTCCTGAACTGGCCGCTGATATTGTTGATAATGGAATTGTTGTAACTGGTGGGGGAGCATTGCTTAAGAATCTCGATCAATGTCTCAAGGAAGCAACGGGGATGCCCATCATTGTTGCGGAAGATCCTCTTTCCTCGGTGGTTCTAGGATTAGGAAAGGCTCTTGATAATATAGATATTCTTCGTGAGGTCACTATAGAGTAGTGTCTCACTCTATAAAAGCTGCAATACTAATAATTTTCCGACTTGTCGGTTAAGTTCTTTTCCGAACAGTAGTGATCTGTGAGAAAAAAACCCAAAAAAACCATAGCCGGTAGCTCCCTTTTTGCTACTCTGAGGATTCTCCTGCTTGTGACTGTTCTGTTTGTTGCCGGTCTGTTGCTCCTTGGTTCAATGTTTGGAGGAACTTTTGGAACATCCCATAGACTTACCCTCGATTTTATCGGTTCCCTGCAAAGTGCGGTAACCGGAGCCACTACAGGAATCACAGCCTTTAAAAATAACTATGTTACCCTTTGGAATGTACGCGCAGAAAACAAACGGCTACATGGTCTTGTCGATAAATATCTCACTGAACTTGGAGAGTACAGAGAAGGATACAGTTCTTATCTTCATCTTCAGGAGCTTCTTGAGTTTAAGGAGAAACATGGCTTCAAACCTCTTGCTGCCCGGGTTGTCGGCAAGGATCCGGCCTATTGGTATCAGACCATCGTTGTAGATCGGGGAGAAAGTGATGATGTCCTGGAGGGAATGATTGCTTTTGCTCCAGGCGGTGTAGTGGGGCAGGTGATTCATACCGGAGAAAACTATTCCAAGATTCTATTGGCCAATGCCCCGAGCAGTGCTATAGATGGAATGATACAAAAGAATCGGGTGCGGGGCATTTTGAAAGGAGCTGGCGAAAAGGGATATGAGCTCCATTACGTCCTGAAAAATGCAGATGTAAGTGTCGGTGACCATATTGTTACAGCGGGAATAGGCGGTGTCTTTCCAGCAGGAATTCCTCTTGGAACGGTTTCTGTGGTGTATAAAAAGCGACGGGGGATGTTCCTGGAAATCGAGGTTAAACCTGGTGTTGATTTCCAGAAACTGGAGTTTGTCTTTATTGATCCAGTTAACAGGAAAAAGATTTTAGAAGATATGAATCTGTCTACTGAGAGGTAATCAAAACGGATGTTATTGTTTTCGTTTTGGGTGCTTGGGATAGTATTAATAGTTGCCCAGACAACACTACTGCAACTTTTCCCTGTATGGTTTGGAAGACCTGATTTTGTTTTTATTCTTGTTGCTTTTGCGGGTTATCGTTTTGCCTGGATTCCCGGTATAGCTCTTGTCTTTACACTGGGGTGGGTGATGGATGTTATTGCCGGTATTCATCTCGGATTTTACCCGCTTCTATGCCTTTTGACTTTTACTATTCTAAAAGTATTGACAACTAACAGCCCTGTAAAGGAATCCACCTATCAGATTCCTCTTGTCGGGGCCAGTTATTTTCTTATGCAGATGTTTTTCTACTTTGTTTATTCACTGACACTGCCGGAAGTATTGCCGGAGTGGTCCTGGGGTGAGACTACCCGAAGAACGGCTCTGGTTGTGGTTGCCGCCGCACCACTTTTTTTACTGTTTAACAGTTTGTTTGAGTATCTTCAAAAGCGTCGTATGCGGTCAACCCCGCCTCGACGACGATCTCGTGAATCTTTGTAGTTATTGGTTGGCTCATGAGCTTAAAGTTATTTTTCAAAGAAATAGAAGATATAACAGAACGTGACGACGGTGCGCTGGATGTACTGAAGAAACGATTACTGGGTGCCGTTGTAGTGGTGCTTGTTTTCTTTGCAATTATAGTCCTGCGCCTGTGGTCCCTGCAGATTACCAACGGAAAAGAGTATGAAAACCGGGCCTACAGTAACAGGGTTCGAGTGCGACAGGCGATTGCGCCAAGGGGACATATTCTTGACAGGAATGGCAGGGAGATCGTAACGAACCGGCCGTCTTTTAATGTAGTTCTCATCCAGGAAGATTCACACGATGTCAGCGATGTTCTGAATAGACTTGCCCCTGTTCTTGACGTGGATGTTTCACAGTTGTGGAAAAAAATAAGGGAGGCTTCCGGCACCCCCAAGTATCTCCCCATCCGTCTGAAAGAGGATATTGATTGGAAGACCCTGGCCTATCTTGAAAATCATAATCAGGAGTTTTCCGGTGTCAGGACAGAGGTTCAGCCGGTACGGGTTTATCATTATGGAGATTTTGCTGCGAACACCCTGGGGTATCTGGGGTCGATCAGCAAAAAAGAGCTGGCTAAAGTCGATCGGGAAATTTACCGCGGTGGGGATCTTATAGGTAAAAGAGGCCTTGAAAGGCTGAGGGAGAGTGATCTTCGTGGAGAGAAAGGGCACAATTATTCTGAGGTTAACGCCAGAGGATTTGAGCAGCAGTTGTTGAAATCTATTGAGCCGTTGCCGGGAAGAGAGATTACTCTTACTCTGGATACAGAGCTTCAGCAGATAGCCGAGAGTTATATGGAGGCCGGGGAAAAAGCAGGGGCTGTTGTTGCCATGGAGGTCAACAGCGGACGGCTGCTTACAGTGGTTTCGGCACCTTCCATCCACATCGAGGATTTTGTAGGTGGTATATCGTATAAAAACTGGCAGGCCCTGCTCGACAATCCGAAACATCCACTGCTCAATAAAGTTATCCAGGGCATCTATCCTCCGGGGTCTACTTATAAAATGGTCACTGCACTGGCTGGTTTGGCCAAAGGTGCTATAGATGAAAATACTGTTTTCTATTGCCCGGGGTTTTATAGATTCGGCAACAGGACGTACAGGTGCTGGAAGCATAGTGGCCATGGTCCGGTGAATCTGGAAAAAGCAATCAGCCAGTCCTGCGATGTATATTTCTACCAGGTTGGTCAGCGAGTGGGTGTGGATGCTCTTGCAGAATTTGCTCAAATGCTTGGTCTTGGAAAAAAGACCGGCGTTGAGATGGAGCATGAAAAAAGTGGTCTGACCCCCACTAAAGAATGGAAGCTACAAAACAGAAAGCAAAAATGGCAGGAGGGGGAAACTCTGTCAATAGCCATTGGTCAGGGATTTAATCTTGTAACACCCCTTCAGATGTGTCTGCTGACTGCAACACTGGCAAATGGGGGGCTGGTATACCGACCTCAACTGGTTGAGAAGGTAGTTGATCCGGAAGGTAATGTTGTTGAAAGTTTTAAGCCGGATCTGATGCGTAGGGTAGAAGGCTTTGATCGCTATTTTCGATTAATCAGAGCAGGTATGGAGGAGGTGGTTCACGGTAAACGTGGAACCGCCAGGCGTGTGGCCATTGAAGGTCTCCGGATCGGTGGAAAAACAGGTACCGCCCAGGTTGTGAAACTTGCCCAGTACCGGCACCTTAAGGAAGAAGATATTCCCTATAAATTCAGGGATCATGCATGGTTTACATGTTTTGCTCCTGCGGAGAATCCGGAAATTGCCGTTACTGTCCTTGTAGAACATGGGCTTCATGGTAGTTCGGGTGCAGGTCCGATAGCAAAGGCAATCATGAAAGAATATTTCCGCAATAAATTGAAGATGGAGCAGAAAATAGCGGCTCAGTAGATCGGGCTTTTTACGACGCCATCAAGGTTAAGTTTATGATTAAAGTAGATAGAAGGTTATTTGAACATTTTGATATGATTCTCATGCTTTTCATCTGTATGGTCTGCATAATGGCATTTTTCAATCTCTATAGTGCATCGTTCCCTCACAACACCTATGGAGTTGCACCGTATGTCAGGCAGGGTTATTTCTTTTTGATGGGAATTGCTGTCTTTATTCTTATTCTCAGTTGTGACTATCAGATATTGCACTCTTTGAACTATCCTTTCTATGTGCTGATAATATCCATGCTTGTATTAGCCTTTTTTGTCGGCGATAAGGCCGGCGGTGCGCAGAGATGGATTAATCTGGGCTTTTTTAGACTGCAGCCTTCGGAGCCGGCAAAATTGATGCTGGTGATTGCCCTGGCCAGTTTCTATTCACGAAAAGAAGTTGTCGATGGCTATTCTATTAAGCAGCTGGTGGTGCCTGTGATCCTGGCCGCCGTACCATTTGTGCTTATCCTTCTCCAGCCTGACCTTGGTACCGCATTGATGTTTGGGATTATCTTCGTTTCCATGACGGTCTTTGTAAAACTCCGAGCCTCTACATATGCAATTTTGGGTAGTCTGGCGTTGGGCCTTGGAGTGTTTGCCTGGGAGCAGTTGCTGAAGCCATATCAGAAACAGCGCATTCAGACTTTTCTCAATCCTGAAAAGGATCCGATGGGACATGGTTACCAGATTGTACAATCCAAAATAGCCGTCGGCAGCGGTGGGAAGTTTGGCAAGGGCTACCTGGAAGGCACCCAGGGACATCTTCACTTTTTACCTGAGCGTCACACGGATTTTGCTTTTTCCGTCTGGGGGGAAGAGTGGGGGTTTACAGGGAGTTTCATCTTCCTCGGGTTCTACTTTCTGCTGCTGCTTTGGGGACTTTACGTCGCAATGCAGGCAAAGGACAGATTTGGAGTCCTGCTGGCTTTCGGCGTTGTTACACTTATCTTCTGGCAGGCAATAATAAATCTGTTGATGATTCTCGGTTTTTTACCGGTTGTCGGCATTCCACTGCCACTCGTTTCATATGGAGGCTCTTCCCTGTTAACTACCATGCTTGCCCTTGGAATTCTGATGAATGTGAGGATGCGTAGATTTCAAAGTTCACAAACGAGTAATCATGAGTGATTATTTTTGTTCTGTACCTGAAGTACAAGATCTTTCAGGCAGTCGATGAAGAGTGGGTGAGTGTTCAGGGAAGGTGTGGACAGAAGC
>MAXH01000036.1 GCA_001750925.1 Desulfobulbaceae bacterium S3730MH12 | reverse complement strand
CCTCTGGCTTTCGGGATAACTCTGTTATAGGTTTCCTGAGCTTCGTTTACCAGTCGTTTCATATCCTGGTCAGCTTCATTTACCTCGTTAAAAGCGGGTTTAACGGTGTCTGGAGGGTTGATATCCTGGAACTGGACTGTGCCGATATTTACTCCTGACAATTTGTCGGGAAAGAGTCGGTTGAGTTCCAGCTGTAGCTCTTGTTTTACTGCGGCTGCAAGCAGATCACGATTACTGAGCACATAATCGAAGTCCATATTGCCGACAATTCTTCTGGTCACACTTTCAGATAAATCCCGGATGGCCTGACGCACATCTTTCACCTTAAACAGGAAGGCGTAGGCGTCCTGAACTCTGTACTGGACAATCCATGCCACATTGATGACATTTTTGTCGGCGGTAAGCATCAGAGATTCCATATCATACCTTTGCCTGTCATAACTGGTCTGCGAACTTGGAAAGCGGCTGCGAAAACCAAATTCTTCTTTTCTGATCTTCTCTACGTCGACTTTATAAAGGTGGTCGAGATATGGAACTTTGAAATGCAGACCGGGAGAGGTGGTTCGGGAATACTTACCAAGACGAAGTATAACTCCAACCTCAGAAGGGGCAATCTTGAAAAAGGATGAATAGACGCCCTGTACTATGAGAATTACCAGCAGTACGGCTAAAATCTTTCCTATACTGGCAAAAGGTGAAGAAGGAGGGCGAGGTTCACCGCCATCACCGGGCGGTTTAGGTTTCTTTTTATCCGAGAAAAAATCCTGCAGCTTGTTGATCAGCTGTGTTACCACTTCTTCAGGGGTTTGCGGTTTGTTTTTCCTCCCCCATGGAGGCTGTTGATCCTGGTTGGACATAAAAATCTCCTGATCGAAATTATCTGATGTGGTCTGTTATCCTTCATGTTAAATCACTGCCAAGAGTGACATTGAAAAGGAAAAGAACCAATAGTAAGTAAAGTAGAATATCTAGAATAATAATTCATAGAGATGAAAGCAATATGATTCATAAAAATAAACCGTTTTTATGACGTTGTGTGTGAAAAAGCCCTGACCCAGCTCATCCAGGCAGCGGAGCATGCAAGAATGGTCAAAACCATTTGCATAACAGTTGAGCGACGAATAACATCAGCTTTTTGGCTGCGAAGAAAAAGTCCTGCTATCATGCCGATTACAATTCCAAAAAAATGAGCACCCAGATCAGTTCGTTCACCTCCTGAGCCCAGCAGGGCGAGAAGCGCCATCCCTGCCATAATCGGCATGAAAAGGTGAAAATTGATGGCCGATGTTGATTTATTGTACGCTGAAGTGCAGAGAAGGCCGATGACACTGAACACTGCAGTGGAAAATCCGACAAAATGATGACCCGGGCCATGTGCCAGGACATTTATATAATTTGCAAAGGTTGCTGTTGTCAGCATGGTGAAAAGGCCAAGGCCATTGCCGGATATTTTAAAATAAAAATGGAGAAGAAAGCCTCCAAGGAAGCAATTGCCCATCAGGTGAACAATGTCTGCATGGAGCATAAGAGCAGTAACCAGCCGGTAGTATTCTCCTCCCTGGAGAATTGCAGTCGAATCCCCGGCCCCTCGCTGGAACCATACTGATTCCGGATGCCAGTCACCGGAAATAGAGTAGATAAAAATCAGAGAGCCGATTACCAGAAAGCTCATCGCCTTAAAAGATGGAGAGAATAAAGGCTCAGCAGGAGCGGGAGGGGGCCAGCCTCTGTTTTCCTGCACATAGCTCGCGATTTCATAGAGGGCACGTTCTCTATGGCGGGCCGGAATGTGCAGTTCAAACGTGTTATCTGATACGGTGTTGATGCTGTGAGGGATGTTTACTGCAGAGAGAACCAGGGAATAGGTCTCGAGTGTTGAGCCGTCGGCAGTTGTAATAATATGGTTCTCAGGCTGGTTGTCGGTGGTGATGTTCATAACATCAAAGCAGTACCCCTGTTCAGTACAAGAAACTGAGCAGGGGTACACTGGTAATACTATAAGTTGTCAGGGGTGACTATCGCCCCATGCTTCTCTTTTAACTGTTCAAGATCCACTTTCTGCTTTGCATATACCTCATACAACTCACCGGGTATATCCTCTTCCTTGCTATAGGCTTCTTTCTGCAGCTCAATGCGGTCAAGGATTTTATCAATATAGAGAGCAAATTGCATATCATAAAGTGCTTTTGGATATTCCTTATCAATCGATTTGAAAAGGGGAACCAGATCATCATATTCGGGAAGGAAACCAATTGCGGTTTCTATGCCTTTGACATCTCCATGAGCAAAGAGTTCCAGCCAGCCGAGCCAGACCTTCACATCTTTTTTCTCTCCCAGCAGTCCTGTACCTGATCCACCCCTGTCCACATGGGTCAGAAAGTAATTGAGTCCGGCCATTACAGGCCTGGTTTTATCACTGAATTTTGCAGAGTTAAAGAAGGTGAATTGAGCCCTCATATAATCTGAAAGCGCGCCAGGGATAAAAGGAGCATTTGCCCATGGCTGCCTGCGCACACCTGTGGCACCAATCTCAGTGGCGGTTGCCTTGGATACAATTGAAGCACCAATGACAACACCTTCATCCGAATTTCGTGCTACCCATACCGGAGGCATGGTGTCGGCATCACGTCCTGAGTAGGTGATAACTTTGACCGGTGCACCCGCAGGATCTTCGGCCAATCCTGTAGCATGGTTTTCAATCTCTGAAGCCAGCAGGGTACATCTGGAATTTTTATGGGACATGGGGATCGGATTCCCTGCTTCATCGGTTTTTCCTTTATGCCATTCTCCCTGGAAATTAACACCCTTATCAGGTGCCGTCTCTCCATTGCCTATCCAATGGGGTACGTCATCTGTAATGAGAACGTTTGACCAGATAACTTCAGTTCCATCGCCGCGTAGACAATCCATAAGGTAGGGGTCGCCTTCCCTGTTGACATCTTCCACGATGCCGAAGATACCTTTTTCAGGATTTATTGCCCGCAGTACGCCGCCTTTATCGATCCAGAACTGGGCGAGATCATCTCCAACAAAATCTGTCCCTGCCATTGCAGTGGTGGTTTTTCCGCATCCGGAAGGAGCAGCACCGGCAAAGAATGTTTTTCTGCCGTCCGGGCCGGTCATTCCGGTAATAAACATATGCTCCGAGAGCTGTTTCTCAACCTGGTAATAGGTGGCATAGTCAACGGTGAAACGATGATTGCCTTTTTTAAGCAGCAGGGTGTTTCCTGCATAGGTGCAGAATGTTGAAAAAGTAGTCATCCAGCTCCTGTCCATAAAGATACGGGCATTGGGCACATCTTCAGGAGTATTGTTTCCTTCTGAATGGACGTTTGAATAAAAGAGGCCGACTCTTTCAGCCTCGGCATCAAAATCGCTATAGCAGTTCCTGTAGAGGAGCTCTGCGGAATGGAGGACATATCCGGATGAGGATATTTCAATTGCAGGAATAGCAGCCTCAGCGCCTACAGGACCTCGACTGTAAAACCCGATCATCATCGTTTTTCCAGTCATTATGCCCGGCATAAATTCTTTAATGTAGTCGATGGCCTCTGCGCGTAGAACAGATTTGGCAAGAGAACTCATCTTTTCGC
This sequence comes from Desulfobulbaceae bacterium S3730MH12, assembly GCA_001750925.1. Classification (GTDB taxonomy): domain Bacteria; phylum Desulfobacterota; class Desulfobulbia; order Desulfobulbales; family Desulfocapsaceae; genus Desulfomarina. Next base: position 2,188 of record MAXH01000036.1, on the reverse strand, counting down.
CTTCGTTAATAATATAGTAGGTCTGGTTAACCAGACGGGCCTGGTCCTGGGGGAGGTCGAAATGAATGGTATGACCATCTTTGGCCAGTTTTTTCTCTTCACCTTTGCCAAGCGAATAATCTCTGATCCATTGAACATCAGCAGCGGAGCCGCTATTGATAAAAATGCTGTCCGGGGTGCACATGGTGATAGCATTGGCAATTTTGATGAGAGCGTCTTCGTTTTTTATCGGTGTCAGTTTTTTCTGGTTTTCATCATCAAGTTTCCTGGCTATCAGATCTCTGGCTTCACCGATAGTGTTGATACCACCCACTGCAGCGAGAATATCATCGCCTTTTTTTAATTCAAGCATTCCTGGCTCCTTTGTCTATGAGAAATTGGTCGGGTACAATTGTAGTATGGTTTGTTAAATTCTAATCAAATACAAGTAATGCAACAATAGGAATCCTTAGTCTGTCGGTCAAGGTCTATCGTTCTCCTGGATTTTTTGCTCAATTGGTGGTTCTTTGACTAACGCGGGGCAAACTCGGTAACCCAAGGCTGTTAGACTGTTAGGCTATCAGGGGGAACGAACAATTTAATGCGAAGATTTGGCCTGAATGATTTCTTGCTTTCCATTTTTCCTGTGATAATATCGAATAATATGGGGTACTAAAATGTGAATTTTTACGACACCATCAACACTGACAGAGTTAGGGAGACTAAGCAATCAAATATCTTTGGGCAATAATCTTCGGGCTCGTTTTAGTTTGGTCCGGAATAGCACCGAAAGACCAGTTCACCTGGGTTCTGGAGGTAATACCGGCGATTATTGGCGCGGTCATTCTGGCTGCAACATACCAATCATTCAGGCTGACCCCATTGGTTTATGTGCTGATACTTATTCACTGTATCATTTTGATGGTTGGGGGACATTACACCTATGCGGAAGTACCGCTGTTTGACTATCTGGGCGAATTTTTTGGTTCTTCTAGAAATAATTACGATAAAGTGGGTCACTTTGCACAGGGGTTCGTTCCCGCATTGATAGTGAGAGAAATTATTCTAAGGAAGCGCGTAGTGCGGGGAAGAATGTGGCAATTCATATTTGTGGTTTCATTCTGCCTTGCATTTAGTGCATTCTATGAACTTGTCGAATGGTGGGTAGCAGTGGCAACAGGGGATAATGCTGAAGCATTTCTGGGAACTCAAGGCTATGTATGGGACACCCAGTCCGATATGGGTATGGCATTATTGGGGGCAATAGTTGGACTGCTTAGTCTGGGGACACTCCATGATCGTCAGTTGGAGAAACTAACTACTTCCACAGAATTGGCTGAGTTTCATACGTAATCAGATACTTTTTTGTTTTAATAATTTGTACGGAAAAGAGTTGAATATGGATTTAAATCTAGTGGGAAAAAGAGCCTTGGTTTCAGCAGGTGGTGCCGGTCTTGGCAGGGCCAGTGCAATTGAGCTGTCACGGTTGGGGGCAGAAGTTGTTGTAGCTGGTCGCAGCGAAAACGGGTTACAGGAAACCGTTGAACTTCTCAGTTGTGAGCATGGGCAGAAGCATGATAGTGTTGTCGTCGATTATACCGATTTCGAACTTGTTAAAACAAAATTTAAGGCCTACGAAGAGCAAAATGCGCCGATCCATGTTGTTGTCAACAATAGCGGCGGTCCTCCACCCGGAATGATTCTCGATGCAACTCCTGAAGATTTCCAAAGTGCAATCAATATGCATCTTTTCTGTAATCAGATTATTGCTCAGACCTTTATTGCAGGGATGAAGAGAGAAGGGTATGGAAGAATAATCAACATCATCTCCGTATCGGTTAAAGAACCGCAGCCGAATCTTGGAGTTTCCAATACTATTCGTGCAGCCGTTGCCCATTGGGCTAAAAGCCTGGCCGCGGAGGTCGGGCGATTCGGCATTACCGTAAACAACGTTCTTCCCGGTCTGACTCGCACCGCACGTTTGATGTCATATATAAAAACACTTGCCGAACAGAATGGGCGCAGTGTGGAAGAACAGGAGCAATTGATGTCTGCTGCCATTCCTCTGCAGTATATTGGCCAGCCGGAAGGGTTTGGCAATGCTGTCGCCTTTCTAGCCTCCCCGGCTGCCTCTTATATCACCGGTGTGAATTTGCCTGTCGATGGCGGGTATGTGCGTTGTCTTTAGCAGGTTCCAGTCCGGGAAGTT
>MAXH01000035.1 GCA_001750925.1 Desulfobulbaceae bacterium S3730MH12 | reverse complement strand
ATCATTTGCCTTCAAACCGGCGCGGTCTGCAGGGGTATCTGCAATAGGACTGACAATTGTCAGCAGATCGTTTTTGATTGTCACTTCGATGCCTATACCGGAAAAAGAACCTCTGGTGTCCTCCTGCAATTCTTTGAAATTTTCAGGTGAAAGATAGGAGGAATGTGGATCCAGTGAGAAGAGGAGACCCCGGATAGCACCATTCAAGACTTGTTCGGTATCAATTTCTTCGACATAGTTTTCCTGCAGAATGGAGAGTACACTGGAAAAAATTTCAAGCTGTTTATAGGTTGCCTCTCTCTCTTTTTGTGAGATTTCAGCCATGGTAGCATGGCTGAAAAAGGTGGAAAAGAAGAGGGTGATGAAAATGATTTTGTATAATGCCTGCAAGATTGAAAACATATTTTCCTCGTTAGAACCGGCGGTCTTGTAAAACTATAAATATTTCTTTTTTAAGTGAGTAAGTACCTCAAAAATTACTTGGCTGCCTGCTCTTCTGCCGTTGACAGCCTGTTCGGGTCGAGCCATAGAAGAGGATCTAAAGATTTTTTCCCATGTCGAATTTCAAAATAGAGACCTTCGTCAAAGAGGGTCGCTGTATCTCCGGTGATGCCAAGTACATCACCGGTTTTAACGCTGTCTTTTTCGTGTACAAGCAACTTTTCAATCCTTGAGGTCACAGTATAATACTGATATCCATGGTCTACGATGATAGTATTACCATAGCCACGTAAATATCCAGAAAAAATTATAGTTCCTCCGCTGATGGCCTTAATCTTAACACCATCATCAACTTTTAGAGTGATTCCTGACGATTTGCGTGATATCCCCAGTTTGTTGACTTTTACCTGTTGAAAAAGGGTAACAATTACACCTTTTACCGGGGGATGGAGTTTGCCTTTGTTGGCGAGAAATTTTTTCTTCTGTGGCTCTGTCTTCTTTCTCAGTGAAACCAGAGAATCTGATAATGCAGTGGACGCCTCCTGCATCTCCGCTATGGCCTGCTTATGTAATTTTGTCTGAGTTCTGATATGAATAAGCAGACTCTTCTTTGCATTTTTTGACAGCGTAACTTCTTTTTTCTCCCTGACCACCTGATCTATAAAGTCCTGAAGAATTGATTTTTCCAGGGTCAGTGCTGTTTTAGCCCCTTCCAACCCTCTGATTGTTTCTCGATAAACCTTTATTACATTTTGATCGTAGAGGATCAATGTATCAAAGGCGTCATGAAACAAGAGAAGTTCCGGCAGGCTTTTTGTGGAAAAGGTGACATTGAGCAGGCCTATTCCACCCATGGTGTAATAGGCCTTGATCCTTTTTCCAAGATGGTTTTCAACAGTCTCTTTTTCCGAATAGATTGTATTGAGTGCTTCGATCTTTTTACCGATCAAAGCGAGTTGATGACTCATTTGGGCTTCAAGTTCTTCAAGTCTCGCCTGTCGTTCGGCAAGGTTTTTATCGAGAACTTCAAGTTCGAGCAGGAGATTTCGCTCTCTGTTTTCGGTTGTTTGTATCTGCTTTTCCTGGCTGCTGATCCCTTTTTCCAGACGACGAATTTTGATACGGAAATCTGAAATTTTTTCTTTGTTGCCGCTCTTCTTCTCAATGCTGTAGGAAGGAGCAGCAAGGAGGAAAAATAAGAAAAAAGAAGTGCAGGTCAGCAGCACAGTTTGCTTGGCTAATGTCCTTTTTCCCATGGGAAGCTCAGATACGTAAAAATTTATGCATAGTTGAATAGCTGCCCAGAGTGCACAAGAGAATCGACACACCAATGATACTCATGCTGACAATCGGTGAGAAAAAGGAGAATTCAAACAGGTTGAGTAAGCCGGGGCCTGAAAAACGCAATTTAATCCAGTGAAAAAGTGTATAAAGAGCGGTAATTCCAATAGTAGAACCAAGAATGCCCTGGAGGAGTCCCTCGAGGAGAAAAGGTATTCGGATGTAATTATTTGTAGCCCCGACGAGTTTCAAGAGTTCAAGTTCGTCCTGACGCCCAAGGATTGTCAGTCGTATGGTGTATGCTACCATAAAGATGGTAGTCAGGATAAGCAGAGTGCCGCTGAGAAGTACCACTATAGAAAGGAGTTTGGTAAAATAATAGAATCTTTCGACCCACTCCTGACCGTACTGAACCTTGAGTGTCCCCGGCAGTTTTGCCAGATAAGCTGAAAAGAGTTTCACCTGATTGAGGCTTCTCAGGTTTTTTAACGGGATTACCTCTATTGACGGGGGAAGGAAATCTTTCGGCATGTCGTCGAGGACATCCTCGTTTTGACCGAGTTGTCCGGCAAACCTCTCATATGCCATTGCACTTGAAATAAACCGTATATCTTCAACCTCATCAAAGGTAGTGATTTTTTTAATGAGCTGCTGCTGCAATTCCGGCCCAGGTTCTTCTTCGAGGTAGACAATGAGTGTCAGGTCATCACCTAACTTGTCTCCCAGGCTGAGCATATTGGTGTAGATAAGATAGAAAAATGCAAAGATGAGGACTGACAGGGATACGGTCAGCAAAGTCATCAGCTGAGACCCCCATGTTTGACGTAAATTACGACCCACCTGTCTGATAACCGTAACCCAAAAACTCATGTACCATTGCCTCCGACTATTGCATGGGTTCTGCCCTCGCGAAGTTCCATAATTCTGTGGGAAGTGTGTCGGTAAATGGAGTCGTCATGGGTTGCAATGACTATTGTAGCTCCGGATTTATTACATTTTGTAAGCAGTTGCATCACTTTTTCTGTGGTGGTTGCGTCAAGATTTCCTGTGGGTTCATCAACCAGGATCATGGTTGGAGAGTTTGCAATGGCCCGGGCGAGCGTTACCCTCTGCTGCTCTCCACGTGAGAGTTCGCAGGTTATTGTGTTATGTTTGTCCGTGAGGTTGAGTTGCGCCAGCAGATCTTTTACTCTTTTACGAATAATCGATGGCTTTTTATACGAAACCTCCATGGAGATTGCTATGTTTTCAGCAGTTGTGCGGTCAGCAAGGAGTTTAAAATCCTGGTAGGCAACGCCGATCTTCTGGCGAAGACGAGCGAGTTTAAAACCTTTAAGCTGATGAATAGGATTCCCTGATATCTCTATGAGACCTTTTGTGGGGGGTTCCATACTGCTGATGAGTTTTAATAAAGTTGTTTTTCCGGCACCGCTCATTCCTATGATAAAGAACATTTCTCCCACGGCTACAGAGATAGAAACATCTTTTAAGGCCACAACATCAGGTGGATAGAGTTTTGAAACCTTGATCATTTCAATCATGGTTTCTGATGGCTCTGCAGTATTGTTATTCATCGGTTGTTTCTGAAATTATTTGTAAGGGTGCTGGCAAAAAGTGCGCAAATTTCCTTATATTTAACACCATTAGATGGAACAATAAATTATATAATAGTCAATAGATAAACGCAATGAATCAGATCCATTACAACTATTTCTATAAAATATTTCAAATATGATCTCTCCTGATTGCTCAATTTTCTTCGTTTTAAAGGATTGTTTATAGTTTTTCGAGATTGTCAAAGAGGGAAGAGCGATTTTATCTTGCAACTTAGCTTGCAGTTGTTATTTTTGTAGGTTTTACCTGAAATAGTATCGTTTGGAACATAAAAGTACCGACAATTACCATATTTTCGCTATTGCTGATATCCGAATATAAAGGAGAAGACCATGGATTACAGGGAAACCCTTAATTTGCCCAAAACCAGCTTTAAGATGAAGGCAAACCTTGCCCAGAAGGAGCCAATGGCACTTAAGCGCTGGAATAAGGAAGAGCTGTATCAACGGATACAGGAAAAAGCAGAGAACCGGCCCCGTTTCATACTTCATGACGGTCCTCCTTATGCAAACGGGAATATTCATCTGGGTACCGCTTTCAATAAAATCCTAAAGGATATCATCCTGCGCTCCAAGAGAATGGCCGGCTTTAACGCGCCCTATATACCGGGATGGGATTGCCATGGATTGCCGATTGAGCACAATGTAGACAAGGAACTTGGAGAAAAGAAGAAGACTATCCCAAAGCTTTCAAAGAGAAATGCCTGCCGGAAATACGCAAATAAATGGATTAAAATCCAGAGAAAAGAATTTGAGCGGCTTGGCGTGGTTGGTGATTGGGAAAACCCTTATCTGACAATTAACTATTCTTATGAGGCAACCATTGCCAGGGAATTTAATAAATTCCTGTTGTCTGACTCCGTAATCAGAAATAAAAAGCCGGTTTACTGGTGCTCCACATGTACCACTGCACTGGCCGAAGCCGAAGTTGAATACCATGACCACAGCTCACCTTCAATCTACGTAAAATTCAAGGTCGAAGATGATTTTTCCGATATAGACCCATCACTGGCTGGGGATAATGTTTACGCTGTTATCTGGACTACAACTCCATGGACATTGCCGGCAAATCTGGCTGTAGCCCTGCACCCTGATTTTGTCTATGCCGCTGTAGAAGCAGGCGATGATATTTTGATTCTTGCCAAAGATCTGGTAGAAAAAGTTATGGAGGAGACAGGGATAGAAAAGTACGCAATTAAGGCTACTTTTCCATCAAAAGAGTTTGAAAACAGGAAATGCCGCCATCCTTTTATGGACCGGGATTCCCTTTTTGTCCTTGCAGATTATGTCACTACAGAAGCGGGAACAGGCTGTGTACATACTGCTCCCGGGCATGGCACCGATGACTATATCACCGGCCTGAAATATGGCCTTGATATCCTTTCACCTCTTGATGATGAAGGAGTGTACACCAGGGAAGCAGGAGTGTACGCGGGGCAGAAGGTGCCGGAGGTTAATTCTGTCATTAATGCTGATATGGCAGGAACAGGTGCTTTGATTCATGAGAGTTCTTTACAGCACAGTTACCCACACTGCTGGCGGTGCAAGAAGCCTGTGATGTACAGGGCAACGCCGCAATGGTTTATCTCAATGGAAAATAACCAGCTGCGAACCAGGGCTCTCGAGGAGATTGAAAAAGTGCAATGGACTCCTGCCTGGGGGATGCAGCGAATCTATTCGATGGTGGAGGGACGTCCGGACTGGTGTCTGTCCAGGCAGCGAAGCTGGGGTGTGCCGATTACCGTAGTGAGTTGTAAAACATGTGGTGAGGTGATAAAAAGTGACGCTCTTGTTAAAAAAATTGACCAACTTTTTCTCAAAGAGGGTGCGGATGCCTGGTTCAGCCATGATGTAGAGGATTTTCTTGAAGCGGACACAAAATGCACCGGATGCGGGGGGACTGACTTTGTCAAAGAAGAGGATATTCTCGATGTCTGGTTCGATTCCGGTGTCAGTCATGCAGCTGTATGTGAGGAACGGGTAGAACTCGATTCCCCTGCTGATCTCTATCTTGAGGGCAGTGATCAGCACCGGGGCTGGTTCCAGAGTTCGCTGTTGACGTCAACAGGAACCAGGGGTGTGGCACCTTTTAAAGGTGTTCTGACCCATGGTTATGTGGTGGATGGGCAGGGCAAGAAGATGTCAAAATCTGTAGGAAATGTTGTGGCTCCGGGAGAAGTGATAGAGAAATATGGTGCGGAGATTCTCAGGCTCTGGGTTTCAAGTGAAGATTATCGTGATGATATTAAGGTTTCAGATGAGATATTAAAGCAGGTCTCTGATTCGTATAGAAAGATCCGCAATACAATACGGTATATGCTTGGAAATCTTGGTGATTTTAGTCCGGGTGAAGATAGTGTTCCGTTTAAAGATCTGCCCGAACTGGATCGCTGGGCTCTGGCAAAATTTGAAGAATTCAGGTCGAAAGTGATAAGCGGCTATGAAAAGTATGAATTTCATAGCATTTACCAGGGCCTGAACTATTTCTGCGGCACTACGATGAGTGCCTTTTATCTCGATATCTTAAAGGATCGCCTGTATGTTTCCGGTACCGGTTCTCATCTGCGGAGATCTGCCCAAACTGTACTCCATGAGATTCTCGATGGTTTGTTACGGCTCCTATCACCGGTTCTCTGCTTTACGGCAGAGGAGGCATGGAACAGCTTACATTGTATTGGTCAAGAAGATCCTCTTGAAAAAGGGATCTTCTTTGTGGATTTTCCAAGATCGATTGAAGTGGTGGGTTGTGATGAACCGATGATGAATAAATGGGAGCGACTAATCAGGGTTCGTTCTGAAATAACAAAAGCTCTTGAGATTGCCCGTCGGGAAAAGGTGATAGGGCATTCCCTTGAAGCTGAAGTTCTTGTAAAAGCTGGTGATGATGATTTCGCTGCATTTCTTCAAAAAGAATGGCAGACGGTAAAGGAAATTTCTATCATCTCTGAACTTTCTCCACTGGCTGATACAGATAAAGAGAGTGGGATAGTTTTTGAGAGTGAGGAAATTAAAGGTTTTACTATTCATGTTCTTGCTGCCCAGGGTGGCAAGTGTGAGCGATGCTGGATACGCTCCACTACTGTTGGAGAAAATTCAGAACATCCTTCGATATGCGAGCGATGTGTCGGTGTAGTAGCCGGTGCTGTTGCTTAGTGCCTTACTCCAAAACTTCTGTCATAAATGACAAGAAATCGAGGAAGGTTGGTTAAAATTATATCGTTGAATATACTTTCATGGCACTTATCCAGCGAGACTGAAAGTTTTCCGACTAGTCGGGTTAGAAAAATGAGTTACATTATCTTAATGGCAATTACGGTTATTGCTGATCAATTGACTAAAGCCTGGGTGCTCAATTCATTTCAGCTCTATGAGTCGAAGGAAGTGATTCCGGATTTTTTTAACCTGGTCTATGTTACCAATACAGGTGCCGCCTTCAGTATACTTGCAGGTGTTGACTCGGCCTGGAAGCATTACTTCTTTTTAGGAGTCGGGGGAGTTGCACTCATAGGACTGACCATAGCCCGGTTCAGGCTGAGGAAGGAAAACAGCTTGTATGGTTTGGCTCTGGCTCTTATCTGTGGAGGAGCAGTGGGAAACTTAATTGACAGGATACGTTTTGGTTCAGTAGTTGATTTTCTCGATTTTCACCTGGCCGGGTACCATTGGCCGGCTTTTAACATTGCTGACTCTGCCATATGTATAGGTGCAGGGTTATTTCTTGTTGTAAATATTCTAGAGTCGCGTAAACAGAAAAAAGAGGTGTAAATAATGAAAGTTGCAGTGCTTTTTCCCGGACAGGGATCGCAATATCTTGGTATGGGGAAAGAATTTGTCGATAGTGATACAGAATGTGCGGCGCTGATGGAAATGGCCGAGACTACCTGCGAACTGAATTTAGGCTCATTGTGTACTGACGGTACCATGGAAGAACTGACACGGGCAACGAATCTGCAGCCGGCAATTACCATTACCAATCTTATCTGCTGGCATGCTTTTCAAAAGGCAGTTGGTGAGGATTTTGAAGTAAGCTGTTTTGCAGGTCACAGCCTGGGGGAATACTCAGCTCTGTTCGCCGCAGGTATTGTCAGTGCCGAGGATACAATGAAGCTTGTCAGCAAGAGGGGAGCACTTATGGAGCGTGAGGGTGAGGTTAACCCTGGCGGGATGCGTGCTGTTCTTGGTTTAAGTATTGAAGAGATTGAAGAGATCATCAGCACCTATACAGGGAGCGGAGTTGTTACTGCTGCAAACCACAATACTCCTCAGCAGATTGTTATTTCCGGGAGTAAGGAAGGTCTTGATGCGGTTACAGCCAAAGCCGAGGAACAGGGGGCAAAAGTTATACCTCTCAACGTAAGTGTTGCCAACCATAGTCCTCTAGTAGCTGGTGCTGTGCCGGACTTTGAAGAGTTTATGGATGAAATCGAATTTAAGAAACCTCAAACTCCTGTCTATTTTAATGTTTCCTCCGGCACAGAGGGTGAGAATGGAAAAATTAAATCGATGATGGCCAGGCAGATTGCTTCGAAAGTGCGATGGTGTGAGATTATTCAGTCGATGATGGCCGATGGGGTTGATACATTTATTGAAATTGGTCCTAAAAATATACTTAAAGGCATGATGCGAAAAATTGCTCCAAAGGGGGTGAAAATTACCTCTCTCCAGTTTGACTCTCCCGAATCCCTTGGAAAGTGTCTGGCTAAACTGGAATTGAATTAGTTTGTACTCTTTTTCAGGGAGTCTACGCTTATCGGACTTAGTCAGTTTTAGCTGTAATCGACCTTTTTACGAGTTCATCAAAAAGAAAATCGATAAATGAATAAAATTCCTAAATCGATAAAACTTACAGTTAAACTGCTCCTCAGTATTGCCCTTTTTTCTGTTTTGCTCTCTTTTGTACAGGGTAATGAATTACTGAAGCTGTTTTCCCAGATTAATTGGGGGTTTTTCTT
>MAXH01000034.1 GCA_001750925.1 Desulfobulbaceae bacterium S3730MH12 | reverse complement strand
GCATAACTGACTCCATTTTCACTATTTTTTATATTAGTGCCTTACCCCAGAACTTCTGTAAGAAAAAACAAGAAATCGAGGAAGGTCGTTTAAAATTACCCCATCCCCATTGCAATCTGTTTGAGTGTGGGTACCAGAAAACTCTGAAGAAACATAATAGCCATGATGAGGATTACAGGAGAAAAATCCATCCCCCCCATGTTCATTGGCAAAAAACGACGTATGCGACTCAGAAGCGGTTCTGTAGCTTCCACCAGAAAACGCACGATAGGATTATATGGATCCGCATTAACCCAGGAGATCACCGCTCTGCCAATTATTATCCACATATAAATAGTTAACAGAAAATCTATAAGTTTAGCTATGGCCATCATAAAATTATTAACAACAAACATGTATTTCTCCTCTCAGTCAGCTGATCTTACTTCCTGCAGCAACAGCGTCACTTACAGTGGACAGAACCAGACGCTCCTTACCATCGACCTGTTCTCTGGCAACCAGTATCATCCCCTGGGAAGTCACACCCATCAATTTTGCGGGTTTCAGGTTCGCAACAACTATCACCTGCCTGCCAATCAACTCCGCAGGCTGGTAATATTCTGCGATACCTGCAACTATAGTTCTCTCCTCAGGCACCTTAACAGTCAAGGCCAACAGTTTTTCTGATTTTTTAACCGGCTTTACTGCAACAATTTCAGCAACTCTGAGATCGAGCTTAGTAAACGCATCAAATGGAATAAGCCCCTCATCACTCTCGGGAACCTCTTTTGCTTTTTTTACCTTACCAGCAACTTTTCCTTTTCTGCCCTTAGTTTTTTTTCTACCTTCCAAACGCGGAAACAGAGATTCGACCGGTTGCAAAACAGACCCGGGTGCAAGCCCCCCCCAGTTCGCGCCAGGCTCCAGAAGACGGGTAACATCACTTTTTTTATCAAGCCCCAAGCCGGCTGTCATCCTGCCGGCGGCAGTCGGCATTACCGGCTGCAGAACAAGAGCGACAATTCTCAAGCACTCAAGCAGACTGTAGAGTACGGTATCGAGTCGTCCCTCTTTTGTCGGATCCTTTGCCAGAGTCCACGGTTCACTAACAACTATAAATTTATTGGCCATACCAACCAGATCCCAGACCGCCTGAAGCGCTTGATGAAAGCGGAAATCGCTCATGGCTTCACGGTAAACCGGAATCATCAAACCAACAGCCTGTCGAAAGACCTCATCCTGCTTTTCATAGTCAGCCGGAGCAGGGATCTTACCACCCCTGTATTTTTGCACCATTGCCATGGTTCTGCTGTAAAGGTTTCCAAGATCATTGGCCAGGTCGGCATTCTGTCGACCAACGATTGCATCAGAGCTGAAAGAGGAGTCAAGGCCAAAAGACATCTCTCTCAGAACAAAGTACCGTAAAGTATCAAGCCCGTATTCTTCCACCAGGAGTCCCGGACGCACAACATTGCCGATACTTTTTGACATTTTTGTGTCATCCACATTCCAATACCCGTGAACATGCAGTTTTTTGTACAGAGGTACACCCATGGACATAAGCATTGTCGGCCAGTAGATGGCATGGGGTTTTAGAATATCTTTGGCAACTACATGTTCAGCGACAGGCCAGAAGGTGGCATAGTCCTGGCCTTCAGGGTAACCAAGGCCGGTGAGATAGTTAATCAGTGCATCAAACCAGACATAGGTGACAAACTTGTCATCAAAGGGCAACTCTATTCCCCACTTCAAACGGGATTTGGGCCTGGAAATGCACAGATCCTCCAGCGGCTCACTAAGAAAAGAAAGCACCTCATTACGGTATCTTTCCGGAGTTATAAAATCCGGGTTTTCCCTTATGTGATCAATAAGCTGCTGCTGGTAGTTTGACATTCGAAAGAAATAATTCTGCTCGGCAATCTCCTTCGGAGGCACCTGATGGTCGGGACAGTTTCCTTCCACAAGCTCTTTATCAGTAAGAAACCGCTCGCAGCCACGGCAATACAAGCCGGTATATTCATCAAAATAAATATCTCCGTTATCGTGTACTTTCTGCAAAATATCTCTTACAGTGGCAATATGGTCGGGATCAGTGGTGCGAATAAAATTATCGGGCGCTATTTCAAGTAATGGCCAGGTATCACGAAACATACGACTGATCCTGTCGACATACTTCTCCGGAGGTACATCCTCCCTTTCGGCTGCCTCAACGATTTTATCGCCATGTTCGTCCGTACCGGTCTGAAATCGAACATTTTCACCACACAATCGTTTAAAACGACTGTATGTATCTGCAACAATAGTTGTATAAGCATGCCCCAGATGCGGTTGGGCATTAACATAATAAATCGGTGTTGTTATATAAGTTGTCATAAATAATGGATTAGTAAAATAATCAGCTTTTTCCCCTCATTTTTTTTTCTTTTCTTTTGGAGGCTCAGTCCTTTTTATATTCTGATACATTTTCCACTCATCCTTTTGTAAAACAACGTCCTCGCCATTTTCATTTTCAGCAAGTATCGACTCTTGCAGAGGATTCTGTCGTTTCACGCGGTATTTTTCCTTGCCTATACGAATTCGTTTCCCCAGCCTGGGCATACCTCTCCTCTGCTTCTTATAGGTTTCGTATTCATATGTCAAACAACAGAGAAGACGATTACAGACACCTGAAATTTTAGATGGATTAAGGGGTAAATCCTGTTCCTTGGCCATCTTAATCGAAACAGAATCAAACTTTTTAATAAAAGAAGAACAGCACAATTCACGGCCACAGATGCCTATTCCGCCTATCATTTTGGTTTCATGACGAACCCCGACCTGGCGCATCTCAACACGGGTACGGAATTCCTGTACAAGATTTTTGACAAGTGCCCTGAAGTCAACCCGGTTATCCGCAGTAAAATAAAAAATAATTTTGCTGCCATTAAAGAAGCGCTCCACCCTGACAAGCTGCATGCTCAACTGGTTTTTTTCAATCAGCTTATTACAAATGGCAAAAGCATTCTCCTCGTAGAGGATAAGATTCTCAAATTTCTGCTGCTCCTCAGTGCTTGCTGATCGACTAATTTCAAAAGTAGATCGACGAACATCTCCCCGACAACCTCGTATAGATGCACTACCGATTATTCTGCCCGGTTCGGATCCATGATCCGTTTTCACCATCACCACTTTACCGGAAGCCAGGCACAGAAGCGTTGAGGAAGCTGTAAACTGCTGACTTTCCTTCCGAAACTGTATACGATAGAATGCTATCTCTTTTTCCGGCACCGATCCGGAGACATGCTCCTTTTCAATTATTTCTGCCATACGATTAAAACCTCAATTTACATCCCTGTCCCGAAATCACTGCAGTTTAAACAGTAACACCTCACATACCAGCAATCTGTTGCAATTTCGCGTAAGTGCCCTTTCTGCAAAATCAATGGCCTGCACTTTAGCAAATAGTTGTTCGGAACTCCAGCTTTTCAAATCGGGCGACGCCACCTTTAAAAGTTGCAGTGTGGTTTCTCCTGGCAGAGATGGAGCATGGTGAACAACCAGCAAATCTCGCAACCACACCTTTAAAAGGCCCAACAGATGGTCAAGATGATCTTTCAAACCGGCCATCTTTTCCGCAAGTTGTAAGACAACAGAAAAATCTGAACCAGGATCAATCGCTCGAACCGATAAAACTGCAACAATATCTTTCCACAGCTCTACTATCTCAGTGTCTTTCAGCGCAAGTGCCCTGCCGGGACTCCCCCCGGAGAGATGTGCAAGAAGGTGTGCATTACCCGGTTCAACACCATGGTTCTCAAGAATCTTTGCGGTATCATCGTCATCCAGACGGGAAAAAGGAACTACCTGACACCTCGATGTCAATGTCGCCAGTATCTCCTGAGACGATTCAGCCGTAAGTATCAGAAGATTATTTTCCGGCGGCTCTTCAAGGGTCTTCAGCAGGCTGTTTGCAGCCTCCTGCCGCATAGTGTGCACATCTTCCAGGATCACAACCCGCATTGCAGACTCATATGGCGGATATGTAAGATCCCTGGATAGTTTCCTCACCTGGTTAATTCTGATCCCCCCCCCGTCAGGGGTAATAACCAAAAAATCCGGATGATTTCCAGAGTGAAATTTAATGCAGGAAGAACAGACACCACATGCTGCAATCCCCTGGAGATTACGGCAATTGATAGCCGCGGCAAAACCTCGCCCAAAGAGTTTCCTGCCAACCCCTTCCGGACCTTTGAAAATATAAGCGTGGGGTATCCGGTCAGCTGCCAGCGAACGTTTCAGCATCCGCTTAGCCTTTCCCTGGCCTGAAAGCTTGGTAAAACAGAGTAAAGGTTGCTCAGCCATCAGTCAATCAATCTCCAATTATGAGAACAGAGATGGCTGCCGTCCGGGACGAGTCAGCTTCTTCTCCTCCTCCGGTGGTGATTCTTTTTCAAAACCGCCAAGATAGAGATACCTCTCGAGAGTCCGTTGGTACTCCGTCCAACCCAGCTCCACACTGTTCATCTTTCGGCGCAGCTGTTCAATGAGATTCATTTTTGCATCAAGATCGTCCACAAAACTCAACACCAGCGCCTCCACCGTCATCGGTACTGTGGGTGAACCGAATTCCTGTCGCCCATGATGGCTCAAAATAAGGTGCTGCAGCTGCTGCAAAAGCTCTTTCGGGAAATCCTTAATACGCCCGGCAGCCTCACCTACCATTTCACTACCGATAACCAGGTGCCCCTTCAATCTACCTTCTACAGTGTACTCAACTACACCATCCCTGGCTGTCAGTTCCTCAAGTTTCCCTATATCATGCAGGAGTGCACCTGCCAGAAGCAGGGAACGGTCAACACCTTCATAATGATCTGCCATAAAATGACAGATACGGGCCGTTGAAAGCGAATGTTCCAGCAAACCGCCAATATAGGCATGATGTATACCTTTAGCTGCAGGAGCATCCTGGAATTTGATCCACCAGTCACTTTTTTCGAAAAAATAGTTGAGCAGCTTTTTGAGGTATGGATTTTTAATGGTGCGAAAGAGGGCCTGCAGTTCAGCTGCCATCTCCTGACGATTTCGAGAGGATACAGGGAAATAATCCCCCATATCAACTGTCGATTTTTGTACAGGCTGAACCGAGTCAATCTTCAGTTGCAGGCTGTCCCGATAGGATTGTACCAGACCGGCAAGTCTGATAATTTTTCCGGGATTGCAAAGTTTGTGCAACTGTACCGCATTATCCCATATCGGACCGCTCAGCTCACCACTGCGATCCATCACTGTCAGAATAAGATAGGGTTTGCCTGCCTTCGTCTCCGAAAGTCGTGCGGATTTGACCAGGAACAGTTCATCAACCCGCTCCCCCTCGCTTAACTGATTAACAAAAATGGACTTTCCCATACCTTTTCCCTGTACCTGTACTCATGCTCGTAAACGAAAATTTTTAACTCTAACATATTGCCGCAAAAATATCGCATATATACCCTTAAAACAAAAGTATTTTATTGCAAGTATAAACAAAAAGGCCGGAGCTGAGCCAGCTCCGGCCTTTTTGATACTATAGTGAATGCAGCGTAACCACTTATCCCGTTTACCGGGGTCAGTTTCTGTCCTTACCCTCCATCATCAAATCCGGAGGTCCAAGCCAGGTACCCTTCAACAGCAGATTGAAGTAGGCCCACTTAAACATCAGCTTGGCCATATGGTTCATTTCGGTATCTTTTAACAGACTGAGTGGTCCTACAGCCGGAAAAGGATATTTACCGGTGAGTGGCTCAGTGTCATAATTAAAATCAATTATATAGGCTTTCCCGAAGCCTGATTCTATGAATCAGACCGCATGCCCGTCCGACCGGGCATATTGCTCACCTCCTGAAATATAGGCAAGGATGTTTTCATGCAGCACATCTCCCTGAAAATGGGCAACAGCCCCGGCTTTGGAGGTTGGTACATCAGTACCATCACCTAAAACCCAGACATTGTCATGTCCCTCCGGCTGCAGAGTAGTCTTGTCCACAGGGATATATCCCATGGGGTCACCGACACCGGAATCAATCATCACCTGGGAACCAAAATTTGGTGGAATAGATACCAGCATATCATAATCCACCTCACTACCGTCATAGGATTGAATCACCTTTTTCTCATGGTCAACAGAGCCCAGGGCAAAATTTGGTGTAATCTTAATATTTTTATCATCTAATGCCTCCGTCAGTACCTTGGTTGCAACCGGTTTGGTAAATGCACCTGCAAGGGGAGTTACAAACTCTATCTCAACCTTGTCACGGATACCGCGCTCATGAAAATGCCAGTCAGCAAGAAAGGCAAATTCAAGGGGGGCAACCGGGCATTTGATAGGCATTTCTGCAATGTTCACTACCATCTTACCGCCGTCAAACTTTTTCAGAGCCTTACCAAGCACCTGGCAGTCATTAAATCGATAGTAGCCGTAGATATCCTTGCCCCAGCCTTCCTGCAGCCCTTCAATTTCCTCTGGTCTGATATCACAACCGGTAGACATAACCAGGATATCATACTTGAAGATCCCTTCGGCCGCGGTGGATATCTCCTGTTTATCCCAATCCACATTGGTAATTTCGGAGATCACAAAATCAATTCCGGGCTTAATAAACTCTCTCCGACTTCTCCTGATATCCTTTGGCTTATTGATATCAAATGGCACAAAGAGGAAACCGGGCTGATAGTAATGCACATTATCCTTATCGATAAGGGTAATGGACCAGTCATCATCCAGGTCGTTCCTCATTTTGTTTGCCATCATAGTGCCGCCGGATCCGGCACCGAGTATGACTAGTTTTTTCATGATACCTTTATTCTCCTTTCAGCTCGTGGTCTTTACAACTGCCTTGCAGCAGTTCATCAGCCATTTGTTTTCCTCTTTAAGTGAGCGTCTCACCCTGTTGCTTTTTATCATTTTGATAGGTATTCAGAACACTTCCCACTGTCTGCATAATCATAAAAAAGAATCCGAATGCCTCCTGTACCTTTGTATCATTCAGCTGTTTTATCATACCCAGAGGCCCGACCGGCTTGACCTGGGTGAAGTCCAGGTTCTCAATAGCCCGACAGATTTCATCAACCTGTTTTTCATTGTAATCAAGCCTTTTAAGCGATGCCATCATCGTTCCGGTCAGTTTGACCAGACCGCTGCCCTGCTGGAGACCATCGAGCCAGATATTCATGCCATTGATAACATCAGTCTCCTTCATCACCGCACCTACTTCTTTCACCAGTTCCGTCATCGGCTGGATCATATTGAGCAGATCACTCAGGGTATGGATATTGATCAAAACGGTATGCAGCAGATCACCAAGTTTTTCTGCCTGAAATTCCCCTTCATGCAGGGAATTCAGAAATCGTAGCACTTTGGGATACATAAGTTGAAGGACAGGGGCCATCTCATCTCTAAATTCCACCCCGGCCTTAAGCAGGTCCAGCCCCTCCCCCATAGTGTCCAGATTGGTGACCGTCTTTCTCATCAGGATGATCAACTCATCCATATTAACTTCACCCTCGAGCTCATTGAAAAATTGAATAGTTTTCGGATAGCGCTTTCCATCACCCTTCGTACCATTCTTCGGCTCAGTACCCGTCTGCATTTCCCCCACGACCTCACTCAACTCCTCAAGGCTGGCCAGCAGAGTTCTCGCAAGATCCATCAGTTTTTCACTGGCACGATCACCTTCAATCTCCTTCAGGAATCCAGTCACTCCCGGCTGAGTCTGCGTAAGAGCAGGCTCGAGTTCCTGTTTCAGTTCCTGAAGAACATCTGACTTCAAAGACCTCACTTCGTCGGTGAGTTTATCGAGTTTCTCCAGAATCAACGCTTCGTTCATCTTTTTCACTCACTAGTTAGGTTCACTCAAATCGTTCTTTTTTGTCGTTAACAACTACCCGCTGCTCTGCCGTGCATCATTTGCCCACAAGCACCACAATGCGACACGTCACAACGTGGCGGTTCACCATGTAGTACCATGCCGGTCAAAAAATTAAAAGGGTGAAGAGTAATTTTAATGATTTTCCATTCTACTTTTCTTCGGGGAAAGGACTGAATAAACTTCAAAGAGGTACTGCAGGACGATCTAAATATACTATATAATTCGTTTTAGTACAGTCAGTTAGGGAATTTTTGCAAATGAGAATCTCTATTCGGCAATGGGATACTGAATAAATTCCACCACACGCGCATAAGCGATATCGGAGTTTGCAGTTAGCCTGAAGGCTGTAATTTTAACATTACTGGTAGGTTAGGTAAAAAATCCGGTTTAAAACGGAGGCAGATTATGCTGCAGCTCCAAAGGCTTCCATCAGCCTGTCAACCAGGTAATGAGCCTGCTCTTTATCATCTTCAAACATATCAAAACAGTAGCCATCGCTTCCAGCCAGACCTCCAGGGATAACTTCTCCCCGCTGCTCAGGATCTGATATCATATCGCCATAGAAACATACAGACAACCATCTTTCAGTCGGGTCATCATCAATCACATCAATCATTGCAAAGAGATCCCGATCCTTCTGGCTCCTCTGTTTTGGTCTGATGGAATAACTTACCCCGGGCCTGGCAACAAACTGCAGATCAACATTTTCCATCGTTTTTACGGTATCAAAAAATAGCTGAAACCATTTTTGCATTGACTGTCCCTGTCCACTTTTCCACTCTTGAAGAAAAGAACTAATTTCAGCCTCAGCACTCTTTTGCCCCGTCATGATAAGCCTCCCAGTTGTTTTTGTGACCACCCAAATTGATTATAAAGAAAAAATAGTATAATTTGCATCAATGGTAAACAATTACTCTCCCTGATACCCCCGAAACAACATGCTACTCATCCTTGCACCATCCAAAACACAGAAATATATCGAGCGGGATTTCCCCCAGTATACACAGCCGATCCTACTGAAAAAAAGCCTCCTTCTGGCAGATCACCTGAAAACATTAAGCAAAACAGAACTTGCTCAACTTATGAAAATAAGTGAGAAACTGACCAAGGAGACCTATCATCGTGTTCATAATTTCCAGCTCCCACTTTCAATCAAAAACAGTCATCAGGCTATTTTCACATTCCAGGGAGACGCCTACTCCCAGATGAAGCCAAAGGACTACAGTGAAGAAGAACTCCATTACGCCCAGGATCATCTGCATATTTTTTCCGGCCTCTATGGAATTTTGCGGCCACTGGATCTGATGTTTCCGTACAGACTTGAAATGGGGCTTAAACTGGTCACACCTGAAGCCAAAAACCTCTATCACTACTGGGGAGATTCCCCCACGGATGTCATCAACTCATCGCTAACCAAGACGAATTCCAGGAGACTGGTCAATCTCGCCTCTGCCGAATATGTTAAGGTGGTTAACAGGAAAAAACTTCGGGGAGAGATTGTAACAATCACCTTCAGGCAGAAAAAAAACGGCATCTATAAGACCATCCCTATCTACTCCAAAAAGGCGCGGGGGCTTATGACCCATTTCGCCATTGTAAATCAGATTGCAAAGGCGGAAGATCTAAAATCGTTCAACCTGGACGGCTATTCTTACAAAGAAGAGGAATCCACAGAGGAGATATGGATGTTTAAGAAAAAAGAATAAAAAGATTAAAGGAAATATTTTACCAGAAAAAAACCACCGGCGAGCAATACAACAAAGGTAATAGAAAGGATATTAAAATAGCGATCAATAAACTGTTGTATCCTGGGACCAAATTTCCAGATCAGACCAGCCACCAGAAAAAACCTGGCGGATCGGGCGAAAAGAGATACCACCATGAAAGTGATAAAGTTGGATTGCACAGATCCTGCGGTTATGGTGAAAAGCTTGTAGGGAATAGGGGTAAAACCGGCTGTGCCAACTATCCAGACATCGTATTCTTTAAAATAGTGCTGCACCATTTCATATTTATCAGTAATACCGTACCATTCAACTATCGGCATGCCGACACTGTCCATAAACCAGTAACCAAGAGCATAACCAAACCCACCCCCAAGAACGGAACCAAGAGAGCAGATTGCCGCATAGCGAAATGATTTCAGGGGAATCGCCACACACATGGCAATAAGAAAGACATCGGGGGGCAGTGGAAAAAAGGAAGACTCAACAAAGGCGATAAAAAAAAGAGCCCACCCTCCATAGGGACCGCTGACCCACGCCATACACCTGTCATACAACCTGCGTATTATATTGAGTTGTGCTACCTCGCTAACCTCTCCAGCCATATTCTCCCACCAGATCGACAAAACGGACGCCTGCAAGATTGATGATCTCGGTCTGGCCCTCTTTCTTTATGAGCAATTTCAGCTCCTGTACCTGCCGGTCACCGATGGGCATAATAAGCCTACCCGGGTCTGCAAGTTGTGCTATCAGCGGATCAGGAATCTCGGGGCCGCCGGCGGTAACAATAATTGCGTCATAAGGGCCATGATCAGGCCAACCCAATGTTCCATCATCAAGTTTAGATCTGATATTATAGTAGCGCAGCTGATCAAAGACCTTCCTCGCACCGGCAAGAAGGGAATTGACTCTCTCCACAGTGTACACTTTCCTGCACAACCTTGAAAGTACAGCTGCCTGATACCCGGAGCCTGTTCCGATCTCAAGAACCTTTTCGTCCCCCTGTAGCAGAAGAGCCTGGGTCATATAGGCTACGATATAAGGCTGTGATATTGTCTGACCCGCTCCTATGGGCAGAGGATGATCACCATAGGCCTTTGCCCGCATGGCATCATCGACAAAACAGTGCCTTGGAACCTCTGACATCGCGGCCAGGGTACGTGCATCAACGATGTCACGGCTCAGGAGTTGCTCGTTTACCATTTTTTCCCGGCCGGTACCATACTGATCTATCACTTTTTTTTCTCTTGCCAGGAATAATCATCCGCCCAGTCAAGATCATCTTCATCTGACTGATAAAAGGTGACACCGGTCACAATTCCATTGGCAATGGTAACAACTACCTGACTATATTCCGGAGCGCCAATATATTTGCCCGCATATGGGATTCTTTCGAAGAAGTTCATATCCTTTTTTTTATACAGCCATTTTTCAACCCCGTCGGCGAGAGATTTCTGCTCATCCGGGTCGCCAAGATAGATCAGCACATCTTCACTGCTTGATTCGCCTATTTTTAACAGAGCTGCGTCGGAGGCAAGATGACGCACAGGTTTATTATAGCAGCCGGACAGAACAAAGACTGCGGCCAGCAGGAACAACATTATTCGCAGATTAAAAGCCATACCATCCCCCAGGACATACGTACAATATTAGACAGAACACCAATTCTATAGCCTGTAGGACATAATTATTCAACGAATAACTCGGGGCAGCCCTGCAAAGTGGTGCCCCGAGGGATGAAAATCTAACTCCCAACCACCCTGCTCAGAATTTTATAGTTCCTCTCAACCATCTCCAGAGGATCAACAACCAGACCGGCTTGAATCATAGCATTATCATGAATCTGTTTTGCAACCTCAGCGGCAAAACCGGCATCCTTTTTATACAGTTCAGCAAGTTTAATAATCAGTGGATTTCTACCATTAATCTCCAGGTTTTTCTTAGAGCTTTCCGGCCCCATCCCCTGCTCCTTGCGACTTGCAGCAAGGATCCTTTCCATAGATGAACTCATAAAACCGTCGGGGTTGACGATCATTGCCGGAGCATCCACCAACCGCTTTGATAGAACAACATCACCAACTGTTGACTCCAGTTCTTTTCTCATCCATTCGATGAGGCCGTTAATTGACTCCTTGTCCAGCTTTTCCTCACCACCATCATCGCTCTCATCGGATGCATCCTTTTCATCCTTGGCAATAGAAAGATCAGCTCTATCTGCGGAAACGAGCTTTTTACCGTCAAATTCCGCCAGGTGACTCAGGACAAAATCATCGATCGGCTCCAAGGTATAGATAATCTCAATATCTTTCTTTTTGAACATCTCAACATAGGGCCCAGCTTCAATCGCCGCTCTGGAGGAACCATTGATATAGTAAATTTCCTCCTGCTCAGGATTCATCCTCAACAGATAGTCAGCCAGAGAAACTACCTTTGTATCCTCTGACTTTGAAGATTCAAAGCGCAGTAGTTTGCCAAGCTCTTTCTGGTATTCATAGTCGGAGGTGACACCCTCTTTGAGATAGATACCAAATGTTGACCAGAATTTTTGATACAACTCGGGATCTTTTTTTGCCTGTTCATCAAGATATTTAAGGAATCGTTTGGTAATTACCTTACGTAATTTCGCTACCAGTGCATTGTCCTGCAGGGCCTGTCTGGAAATATTGAGGGGAAGATCTTCACTGTCCACTACTCCTTTTAAAAACCGCAGCCACTCAGGCAGGATATTTTCCGAATGCTGGTCAATGAGAATTCTCTGGCAGTAGAGATTTACCCCCGGCTCAACCCGCCCAAACCCGAGAATTTCAAAATTTTCTTCCGGTACAAAGAGAAGGGCGTTGATTGCCAGAGGAGCATCCGCAGAAAAATGAAGCCGGTAAAGGGAATCTGTAGAGGCATTTCCGACAAACTTGTAAAATTCAGAATACTCTTCATCGGTTATCTCATTGCGATTCCTGGTCCAGAGAGCCTGGACGGTGTTAACGGTATCCCCTTCCAGTTTGATAGGGAAGGATACAAATGCAGAATACTGCTTTATGATCGATTCGATCTTCCATTTCTGGGCGTACTCTTTTGCATCATCCTTAAGCTCAACAATTATCTTTGTTCCTCTGTGCAACCCCTTCATCTCTGTAATAGTAAAGGAACCGGAGCCGTCGGAAACCCACTCACTCCCTTCACTTTCATCCCAGGATCGGCTCTGCACCCTGACTTTCTTTCCTGCCATAAAGGCAGCATAGAAACCAACACCGAACTGGCCAATCAGACTGACATCTTTCTGCACTGCCTCTGCCAGCTCGGTAATGAAGGTATTTGATCCTGAATGGGCAATTGTTCCCAGATTATGTTCCAGCTCACTGCGGGTCATACCGATTCCAGTATCGGTAATGGTCAGAGTTTGCTTTTTTTCGTCCACATCGATTGTAATTTCGAGGGGTACATGACTGTCAAACACATCTGATTTGGTAAGACTTTCATGCCTGAATTTTTCAAGAGCATCGGCCGCATTGGAGATCAGTTCTCTTACAAAGATGTCCCTTTCGGTGTAGAGTGAGTTTATTACAATATCGAGCAGTTTCTTCGTTTCCGTCTGAAATTCATGTGTTGTTGTTTCAGTTGTCATTATTTACCTCGTTTGCATCATAATTTAAGAAAAGAAGATTGTTTTTCCTTTCCATTGATTTTTTCCATAAAGTCGGCGAAAATGTTAAGCATGGAAGCTTGACTGTCAAGAGTTCCCGCACCTGCGAATTACTCCTGTCAAACCTGAGCATGAGTGGTAGTATAGATTACCGGATTACGTATGAAACTCAGCCAATTCTATTGATGGCGTCGTAAAAAGTCTTCATCTTGTTTATTGGAATAGGCTTAATTTATTGATAACAAAAAAGAAATAAGAACCCACAGGGTTGTCATCCCCGTGCAGGCGGGGATCCAGTCACAAGTAAGACTTCTGGGTCGGAGCTTATGCTTACCTCGATCAATCAAAACTAAAAGTGATTTTACAATGAGTTATCAACTCGATACCATTATCATAGGAGGCGGCCTGTCCGGCCTCACCACGGCACATACATTACACCACCACAGCCCTGACCATCGTTTTCTTCTCCTTGAAAAAGAGGCCCGCACAGGGGGTGCCATTCAATCTAACCATGACCGGGGATTCATTACGGAAATCGGCCCCCACGGTTTCCTGGACAACTGCATGGAAAGCAACCGGATATTGACGGAAACCGGATTGGATAGAGAGGTAATAAAGGCACCTCTGGTTGATTTCGTCCGCTACGTTTATCTGGGAGGCAAACTCAATCTCATCCCCCAGACTCCAACTAAAATCCTTATGGCACCATTAATCCCCTTAAGAGCCAAGTTCAGGGTTCTGGCAGATCTTGTTAAACCACCTTTAGCAGGGGAGCCAACGGTTGCAAAATGGATCAATTACCGGTTCGGCCCAGCCCTTCTTCCCTTTGTTGATGCAATCTTCACCGGCACCTACGCAGGCGACTATAATAAACTGACAATTGACAGTGTCATGCCAGGAGTGCGGTCTTTGGAAAAAGAGTACGGATCAATAATTCGCGGTCTTTTGAAAAAGAGGAAACGGGAGGGGGAAAAAAAACAGAGTAAACCGAAATTCACCCTGCCTGCCATGACAAGTTTTGCTACAGGCATGCAGCGACTGCCGGAGAAACTGACTGAACAGCTATCCCCGGGGGAAAATCTACTCCTCAATGCCGAAGTGACCACCATTATAAAGGAGGTCAACGGTTGGGAAATAACCTCTTCAAAGGGACATTTTTCCGCTACAAACCTTGTCATTGCACTTCCCGTTAACCCTGCATTGCAGCTTCTAAAGCAAATAGAGCCGACATTACCTCAAAAATCAATTCCCCAGACACAGATAGCGACCGTTGCCTTCGGCTTTAATCAGGGTGAGAAGTTACCACCCGGCTTTGGTTATCTGATACCGGAATGTGAAAATCGCTTTACCCTCGGTTCCCTTTTCTCTTCAAATATGTTTTCCGGCAGGGCCCCGGAAAACCATATAGTTTTTGAGACACTCATAGGCGGCAGACGGCATCCGGAAAAACTCGAACTGGACGACGCAACCCTTACTCGAAAAGCATTTGAAGATGTCCGGGAGGTTCTGGATCTTCCCAATGAACCGGTATATACCACAGTACTCCGCTCCACAGGCAGTATTCCCCAGCTGGAGCAGGGCTATCCCCGGCTCCTGAAATGGAGAAATGAACTTATGCTTAGTCGGAGAGGGATACATATATGCGGATTTGGCTGGGAGGGGATCGGGCTCAACGATATGATGAAAAACAGTACCAGGATTGCGGAGTCAATTCTCTCATCCTCTGGTGCCTCTAAAAGTGATCCTGAAGTCAAAAGCGTCTATTTCTAAAGCTGCTTCACCTTATTACTCAACAAATCAAGTTGAGCAGAGACTGAACCATCACTCACAGCCTTGCTGGTCACCACTTTTATGGAATGCAGAACGGTAGAATGATCACGATGCAGTACCTTACCAATATCAGCCAGTGAACTGTCAGTATACTTACGTGCCAGATACATAGCAACCTGTCGGGGAAAAGTAACAACTTTCTTCCTTGACCTCGAGCGCATATCACCGATACTAACATTAAATTGACTGGAGACAAGATCACAGATCATCTCCGCCGAACGTACCTGTTCGACCCCAACAACGGAGGCGATAACTTCCCGCAAAAGATTGATATCAACATGCCCTCCGGTAAGCCTGGCTTTTGCACGTATTGCAATCAAAGCTGATTCAATTTGACGCACATCTCCACGGATATGGTTTGCCAGGTAACTCACCATCTCTTCGTCGAGGGACAATTGCTGCTGCACCGCTTTTTTTTCTACAATACGGGTTCTGGTTGCCACATCCGGAGCTTGGATGCTGGTTACCAGGCCGGAGGTCATTCTTGAACGAAATTCGCTATCAATGCCGACCAGATCTCTGGGAGCACTTTTCGAAGTGATAATGACTCTCTTGCCTGACTTGATGAGTGAATCGAGAACCTCATTCAATTCCTCCTGAGTCTTCTTCTTCCCTGTTAAGGAGTGAACATCTTCAACCAGCAAAATATCACAATGTTCCAAGTATTTGGACTTAAAATTCTCCATGGTGTTGGTCTTTATACCCCGAACCATTTCAGCAGCAAACTGCTTGGCGGTTACATAGTGTAGACGGGTCATCGGAGAATGAGAAAACACATGGTGAGCAACAGCATGTGTCAGATGACTTTTGCCAAGACCGGTGGCACTGTTAATATAAAGACAGGGACCAATTGTATCATCTTTTGTCACCATGGATTTACAGGCAGATTCTGCCAGAATATTGCTCTCTCCAACCATAAATTCATCAAAGGTATATCTGGGGTGAAGAGCCCTGAAGCGGGAATTATTTACCGGAACACTCGGCAGTCTCATTTGTGCTTTAGTCCCGTTTCTCTTAACTGTTCGGGGGGCTGAAACAATCTTACTACTCTCCTCACAGAAGAAAACTTTAGGTGACTCCAGTCCATTCTCACGAATCTTCTCCTCAATAACTTCAAGAAAATTCCGTTTAACATATGCACTGAAAAATCTGTCCGGGCTCGAGAGATATAACTGTTCACCCTGCAGCTCAACAAATTTTAACGGCTCAATCCAAAGATTAAAAATATTCTCTGCAATAGTCGATTTTAAACTCTCTTTGACTCTTTCCCACACCATAAATAATTCCTTTCCCTTCTATTATGGATTCCCAAGGCAAAACCATATGAAACAATCCGGCAGACACCAATGCTCTTAACCTACAAATAACCAAGAATTGATCTACTCCAAACGGACAACAATTAACTATTGTTTTAGAGCTCTACTTTTGAAATTTTCGGGGGACGCGCCCGAATCGCTAATAACGAGGAAGAATAAACTTTAATTCACACAATCCGTCAAAGACGATTTGCAGATATTTTATCCGGCAGGCACAAGTTTATTAACACTGCCTGCAACACCGCATAGAAACTGAAATTGCAGCCTGACCGACCAGTTTTTTGTGGGATTTAGCGCATTCCACTCAACATCATTTTTATGTCGACAAATAACGATGTTAGACGATTATCAACAAAGTTATCAACAATTCAACAAATGAATGAAACTCGAAATCCCTCTATATAAAGAAAATTTCCTTCAATTTTCTCACAATTATTAATAATTTTCAGGCAAACATTTGGATTAGCAGGAGTTTCAGCACACATAAAAAAATTAAAAAAAATTCTGCTTTAGTGACCACAGCCATCAGCTGCTACACTGTGCCATTTTCACCCTTGTCAGAGTAAGTACCCGTACCTCCCTTGCACCGTGATAAAGTAAAACCCTGCTGCATTCAGTCACAGTAGTGCCTGTCGTGTAAACATCGTCAACCAGACAGACGATTTTTTCACCTATTCCGACTTTATTTACCATAGCAAACGCTCCCTTAAGATTTTTCCTTCTCATCCCTCCATCAAGTGTCGTCTGGGGTACTGTGTTTCTGGTTCTCAGTAGAGAATTGGCGTTCAGGATGGTTTGGGCCCTTTCCTGGAAGAAAATCTTTGCCAGCAGCACCGACTGGTTCAGTCCTCTTTGACGCAACCTCCTGGGGTGGAGGGGAACGGGGAGGACATAATCACACTGGTCGAAAAGGGCCATATCAAAATGTGATATTATCTCAGCAATCCCCGGCAGAACGCTGGTATCTTTGCCATACTTTAATCCATAGAGAAGTTTCTGGACAGGCGTACTGTAACGAACAACCGAGCGTGCCAGCAAAAAAGGTGGGGGATTACCGAGACATTCGCCGCAGAGATTCTCTCTGACCTTATCACCGACAAGCTCCATCCCACAGATCCTGCATACAGGATGTTGCAGGAAAGTTATGTCCCCACTGCAATTTTCACAAATTTTCCTTTCCGATATTCCAAAAAGTTTTTTGCCACACGCGGCACAACAGTGAGGAAAGAGAATATCCGTTCCATGCCTTGTTAAATCAGCCAACCTTAAAAATACCATACCATCATCCTGAACAACATGATAACATTATAATATAACATGATTTTTACCATTAATCCCCAGAAGGGAATGACGCTTTAAATATCTTTTTACAAGGTCATGTTACTCTCAATTTCTTATATTTTTCCTTCACACCAAACTGTGTTCTTTGCAAAGGTAGAGAAACATGGCATAGTGTCTACCCAGAAAAGATATTTGGCTCCACATTATGAACCTCGATTTATTTTCAGTCTATCGGGGCCAGGAACTAATACAGGAAGAAGCCCTATGATTTCTAACAACAAGAACGAAAATCAGTGGATATTGAAGCGGACGAAACCCTTTTATTCTATTCTGTTTGCCCTTTTCCTTTTAGCGCTGCCTGTTTCGGCGACCTCTTCGGAGATAGTATTTCTGCCCCTCAACATTAACACTTCTATACATGCTGATGACCTCACATTACAGGCAGATTCCAGTTTGCAGGAGACAGTGGATAACACAGCCATTCGAATGATTCCCCGGAACAATGTTGAAACATACGCAGAATATAGCGCCATCTGGCCCCCTGCGGTAAAAGCACTTCAGGAAATAGCTGACGCCACTCAGGCTGACTACATTGCCGCCGGAAATCTTACAGTTATTGGTAGCCAGATCAGTGTCGACGTAAAACTTTTTGATATTCTATCACCCAATTCACCTACATATTACTCCCAGACTGCACAATCTATCGATGAGCTGGATGAAGTCCTAAAAAAAATTGCTTTGGAAATTCAGTCCTACACGGAAAGAGACTTTCGCATCGCCTCAATTGCCCCGGAGGGAAATGCGCGTATAGACTCGGGAGCTATTCTACGTAAAATCGCCACTAAAGCTGGTGATACTTACGATCCGACAGCACTTCGCAATGACCTGAAGTCAATTTATAAAATGGGCTATTTTAATGACGTTCAGATCGACGTCAGCGATACCCCAAAGGGAAAAAAGGTCACCTTCCGGGTCATTGAGAAACCGGTGATACAATCGGTAATATTTGAAGGGATCGATGAACTGAAGGAAGAGGATATCAAAGATGCTGCCAACATAAAAGAGCACTTTATCCTCAATCCTGCCAAAATCAGTGTTGCTGAAGAGGCAATTCACCAGTTGTATAAAACGAAGGGCTTCTATAACAGCCAAGTCAATGCCCAGATAAGCTATCCCAATGACCAGGGCGCAATAGTCCGCTTTGTCATTGAAGAAGGTGAGAAAATCTACATTAAAGAAATTTC